>JAYVEA010000166.1:0-12939 GCA_043749085.1 Chitinophagales bacterium | reverse complement strand
CAAATCAATAACAGCCTTAAGCAATTTAAAGAAATACTGCGAAGAGCATTTAAAAGGCAAATATAAAATTGAGATCGTAGATCTTTTGGAAAAGCCACAGCTTGCCGAAGGTGACCAGATATTCGCCGTACCAACTTTGGTAAGAAAGGTTCCCGTACCAATTAGAAAGATCATTGGCGACCTTTCCAATGAAGAAAAAGTGCTTGTTGGCTTAAATATTGTTCCTGTAAAAAGCTAGTATGGAAAAGCAGGACAGATTATTTGGCGATGAACGGGAAACATCAGAAACGGAACAGGTATTTGAACTAAAATTATTTATAACGGGCACATCTCCAAATTCTGCCCGTGCAATTGCTAACTTAAAAAACATTTGCGAAAAATATCTTACCAAAAAATATGATCTTGAAATAATTGATGTATATCAACAGCCTTTAAAAGCGCAAAATGAACATATAATCGCGTTACCCATGTTGGTAAAATCTTTCCCCTTACCGTTAAAACGGCTAATCGGCGATATGTCAAATACCGAAAAAGTGCTTAGAGGCTTAGGACTTAATACATGATACATGGAAGGAGTAAAAACATTTGCTAAGCTTGAGCAGGAAATAGAAGAGTTACGCCAACAGCTTGAAGAAGCTAACGATACCATTGAAGCCGTACGCACCGGACAAGTAGATGCTCTTATTGTAAAAGATAAGAAGGGGCACCAGCTTTACACATTAAAAAGTGCCGACCAAACCTATCGTGTTTTTATTGAGAAGATGATTGAAGGTGCAATAACCTTAGATGAAAAAGGTATCATTCTCTACAGTAATTCCCGCTTTGCATCAATGATGAAATTGCCTCTATCAAAAATCATAGGCTCTTATTTTGAAGCTTTTGTTCCTAACGAATTCAGGGAAACCTTTGATGAATTAACAAAAAAAGGATGGCGGGCAGAAAGTAAGGGAGAAATGTATTTAGCTACCGGTAATAATGAATTAATTCCTTTCCTGGTTTCTTTAACCACACTGGAGCTTGATGACAGAACCGCGTTAAGCCTTATCCTTACTGATCTATCTATCCAAAAAGATATTGAGAAAGAATTAAAAGAAAAAAATCAACAGCTGCAGGCTGCACAAATTTTTACTGCTCAGCTTAATAACCAACTGGAAGAAAAAGTAAAAGAAAGAACAAAGGAACTGTTAACCAGCAGGGAATATTTTAAATTTTTGGCAGATACCATACCCGTTATTATTTATACCGCAAAAGCAAATGGTGATTATGACTATTTTAATCAGCAATGGTATAATTATACAGGATTATCTTTTGAAGAATCTAAGGAAAACAAATGGCAGTCTGTTGTTCACCCGGATGATCTTCCTGATACAATAATGAAATGGAATGAATCAATAAAAACCGGGGCGCCTTTTAAAAATGAGGACAGGAAAAGGTCTGCAGATGGAACATATCGCTGGCATCTTGCGCATGCACTTCCTTTTAGAGATAATGATGAGAATATTGTGGCATGGTTTGGCGTATGTACCGATATCGAGGATCAGAAAAAAGCTATGGAAAAAAAGGATGAATTTATAAGCATGGCAAGTCATGAATTAAAAACGCCCGTTACAAGTTTAAAGGCATTCACACAAATTATGATGATGACCTTTGAGGACGAAGGAAACTCAATGGCATCAGGCATGCTTGGCAAAATGGATAAGCAGATAAATAAATTAACAGCGCTGATCGCTGACCTGCTTGATGCATCAAAAGCAAACTCGGGACAGCTCAATTTTCAAAACGAAGATTTTGATTTTAATGAGTTGATAAAAGAGGTAACGGATGAAATACAACGCACAAGTGTTACACATACAATTGAACTTGAACTTGCAAAAACAGAAACCATAAAAGGTGACAGGAGCAGGCTGGCGCAGGTTGTGATGAATATGCTTTCAAATGCAATAAAATATTCACCAAATGCTGATAAAGTGATTATAACATCCCGTATCGAAAAACAGCAAATGAAACTCTGTATCCAGGATTTTGGAATAGGAATTCCATTATCGCAACAGCCTAAATTATTTACCCGGTTTTTTCGCGTTACTAATGATAAAACAAATACTTACCCCGGCTTAGGATTGGGCTTATACATTTCCAATGAAATAATTAAACGCCATTCGGGTATAATTGATTTTATAAGCGAAGAAGGAAAGGGCTCAACCTTTTGCATTTCACTTCCTTTAAAAAGTGATCAACCAATATGATTTGATTTTGAAAGAAGGTTTAGGATCTTTAGTGGCACGGGTTATTGCAGAACCACTATAAATGTAAGTTCTCAAAATGCCAACTAAAATATATTAATTAAGCCACCTTTTCAGAAACCCTAACACCACCTTTATATTCTCCAAGAATAGTTACATCCTTGTACTTTGCGTATTGTTTTGCGGAAAGCTCCATCGCAGCCCTTGTCTCGCTTCTTATTTTTAAGCCTTTGCTTTCGCCCTTATTACTTATCTCAATATAAAAGCCATCCATTAATGTTATAGCTCTTTCTCTTGGTCTGCCTGTTCTCATTATTATTGTTTTAAAATTTGTTATGTATTGATGGCGTTACGAAACCTCGGTTCTTTATGCCATTTGAGTATTTGTAAAGATAATGCAAAGAGGTTAATTATCACTAATTTAACCGGATGCTTCGTTTACTGGATGTGTTTTTAACATTTATTCACCTGGTTATCATTGGTTTCAACCTATTTGGGTGGATGTGGTCCGCTACCCGAAAAGCACATTTTATTTGTGTGCTTATTACGGCTGCATCATGGGGTTTATTAGGAATTTGGTTTGGAATAGGTTATTGCCCCGTTACTGACTGGCAATGGCGGGTGAAAGAGCAGTTAGGCGAGCATAATCTTCCTGCATCCTTTATAAAATATTACGCAGATAAGATCTCGGGAAAAAATATTTTTTCCTCATTTATTGATATGATAACAGCAATCTCTTTTGCTATAGTTGCATTACTGTCTGTGTATGTAAATTTTATTAAAAAAACAACGAAATAATTTTACCTCTTCTATGTATATAATTCTTCCGGTTTTCAAAATTTATTCTTGCTTACTTTTGTCTTCCTAAATCTTTAAATATGAAATTTAAAATAATACTTATGAGCATAATTACAGGCTCTCTTGCCGCTGTTTCATGTAATGATCAAAGCAGCAATACCCCAACAGAAAATAAAAAAGATTCTTCTTCATCGGCTGTATCTATCAAAGAAGATTCTATAACCTATACTTTAGATGGTAAAACTTATAAAGGATTCGTAGTGTATGATTCTAATAAGAAGGATAAAAGGCCCGGAGTGCTTGTAGTACACGAATGGTGGGGCTTAACAGATTATCCAAGAAGCAGGGCAAAACAATTGGCAGAGCTCGGCTATATTGCTATGGCTGTGGATATGTATGGGGATGGTAAAATTGCAGAAGACCCAAAAACGGCGCAGGAACTCGCTACTCCTTTTTATAAAGATCCATCATTGGCAAAAACCAGATTAGATGCAGCATTAAATAAATTAAAAACATATTCACAATTAGATACTGCAAACGTTGCTGCTATTGGTTATTGCTATGGAGGTTTCGTGGTATTAAATGCAGCTAAACTTGGCGCAGATTTGAAAGGAGTTGTTAGCTTTCATGGTGGTCTTGGTGGGGTACCGGTAAAAAAAGAATTAATTAAAGCCAAAATACTTGTTTGCCATGGCGAGGCTGATGATTTTGTAAATAAAGAAGTTGTACCGTTTAGAAAATCAATGGACTCTGCCGGAGTTGATTATACATTTAAAAGTTATCCAAAGGCAACACATGCTTTCACTAATCCGGCATCTACTGAAAACGGTAAAAAATTTAATATGCCTATTGAATATAATGAAGCTGCAGATAAAGCTTCGTGGAATGACATGAAAGATTTCTTCAACAAAATATTTACGAAATAGCCGGCAAATAATTTTTAAGCTTAATTCTGTTTATAAAAATGATAAGTATCAGATGAAAAAAAAACTCTCTTCCTGGTACAGTCCGTCACTGTCAAAAGATATGCCTGTTGCCGTGTATGGCGATTATGGCTTTGCATTATTATTAGTGCCTACGGCTGCTGCGGATTACCTGGAGTATGAGCGCTTTCAATTAATAGATTCAATAAAAGATTTTATTAATGCAGGAAGAGTAAAAGTGTTTTCTATCAACAGTATTAATAATGAAAGCTGGTTAAATAATGAAATGATTCCTGAGCATAAAGGCATCCGGCACAATCAATTCAATAAATATGTTTTTGATGAAGTGATCCCTTTTATAAAAACAAATACTTCTAACGAAACTGAAATTATAATTTCCGGGGCATCCTTCGGTGCATTGCACAGCATGAATTTATTTTTAAAACGCCCTGATCTTATCAATGGAACTATTGCTATGAGTGGTGTATACGATCTTTCAGAATACACCAAAGGATTTTGGGATGAACAGGTTTACTTCAATTCCCCGCAGCATTATATTCCTAATCTTACTGATGAAAATATTTTAAATAATATCCGCAGAAGTCATCATATTCATATCCTTTCCGGTAGCGGAGCTTACGAAGACCCGGATGCAGCCCGCAAGTTTGCAGGTGTGCTGGATTCTAAAAGCATAAATTATGAGTTGGATATTTGGGGAGAAGATATGAAACACGACTGGCCTACCTGGCGGGCTATGCTTCCGCATTATTTAGGAACAAGATTTTAATTTTGCGTAGAACGATTTAAACTTTTCATCCGGCACGTTATTGTTACTTTTGCACGATGGAAAAAAAATTGTTTTTGCTGGATGCAATGGCGCTTATTTTCAGAGCGTATTACGCACTTATCCGCAATCCAATAATTACTACTAAAGGAAAAAATACCAATGCACAATTCGGGTTTACCAATACATTATATGAGCTTATAACAAAAGAAAAACCTACTCATCTTGCTGTTGCATTTGATACAGCGGCGCCTACTGAAAGAAATACAGACTTTGCAGATTACAAAGCCAACAGGCAGGCTGCACCCGAAGATATTATGCTTGCGCTGGATGATATAAAAAGGATCATCAAAGGATTTAATTTACCGGTTATTGAATGTGATGGATTTGAAGCGGATGATGTGATCGGCGGACTTGCGCAGCAGGCAGAAAAAGAAGGATACGAAGTCTTCATGGTTACGCCTGATAAAGATTTCGGGCAACTGGTTACAGATAAAATAAAGATTTACAAGCCCGGCTATCAGGGCGGAAAAGTTGAAATACTTGGAGCTAAAGAAGTGTGTGAGAAATGGAATATAAAAAGTGTTTCACAGGTTATAGATATTTTGGGTTTGATGGGAGATGCAGTTGATAATATTCCCGGCATTCCCGGTATCGGAGAAAAAACTGCCTCAAAACTTTTAGCGGAATATGAAACACTTGAAAATGTGTTGGCGAATGCAGATAATATCAAAGGTTCATTGGGAGAAAAAATTAGAGCGGGAAAAGATCTGGCCATCCTTAGCAAAAAGCTGGCAACGATTGTTACTAACGCACCCTGCGAATTTCATGAAGAAGATTTTAGAATTAAAGCTTACAACAACGATGCATTGAAAGATATTTTTAATGATCTTGAATTTAAAACGTTAGGTAGAAGAATTTTAGGAGAAGAATACACCGCTTACGCTGTTGGCGCAGGAACTGTAGTACAAACTGATCTGTTCGGAAACGCAATGGAGCAGCCACTTCCAAAGCCTGAAGAGATTGCAAAGCAGGAGGAAAGGTCTGCAATTGTAGTTGATAAAAATATTAATAACACACCCCATCAGTATATTGCCGTTGAAGGCGAAGCCGCAATAAAAGAATTGGTAGAAAATTTATTACCGTACACTGAGATTTCTTTTGATACGGAAACTACAAGCCCTGATGCAAACACTGCGGAGCTGGTTGGATTAAGCTTTAGTTTACAACCCGGCCAGGGATATTATGTTCCGGTTCCTGCTGATATTGTAGAAGTAAGCATCCTGCTAAATCATTTCACTGATCTTTTTAATGATGAATCAAAAGTGTGGGTAGGCCAGAATATTAAATACGATCTGCTGGTGTTGAAATGGTACGGTATAGAATTGAAAGGGAAAGTTTTTGACACCATGCTTGCTCATTATGTTATAGAGAGCGAAGGCAGGCGTAATATGGATATGCTCAGCGCTCAATACCTCGGATACGAGCCAATTGCCATTGAAGAATTAATTGGTAAAAAAGGAAAAAGCCAGGGAACAATGAGAGATGTAGAACTGGAAAAAATAAAAGAATATGCAGTGGAAGATGCAGATATAACGCTTCAGTTAAAGAATGTCTTTGTTCCATTATTGAAAACAAAACAGGTTGAAAAAGTTTTTGAAGAAGTGGAAAGCCCATTAGTGAAAGTGTTATTGGATATGGAATATGAAGGTGTGAAAGTGGATATGGATTTTTTAAACCAATATTCGAAAGAGCTTGAAATCGAGGCTAAACGTTGCGAAGAAAGTGTTTATCAACAGGCAGGGGTTCGGTTTAATTTAGCATCACCAAAACAATTGGGTGAAGTTTTATTTGAGAAATTACAGCTCGATGCAAAAGGAAGAAAAACAAAAGGTGGACAATATTCAACGGGTGAAGATGTATTGCTGAAACTTTCTCATCAAAATAAAATCGTAGATGATATTTTAGGTTTTCGTGAGCTTACAAAATTAAAATCAACTTATGTAGATGCGTTGCCGCAGATCATAAATAAAAAAACACATCGTGTGCATACATGCTATGGGCAGGCAATTGCAGTAACAGGGCGGCTTAGCAGCAATAACCCAAATCTTCAAAATATTCCGGTAAGAACGGAAAGGGGAAGAGAAATTCGTAAAGCATTTATTCCCAGAGATTGTGATCATGCAATTATTTCTGCTGATTACTCCCAGATCGAATTAAGAATTGTTGCGGCCATCAGTGGTGACCCGGCAATGTGCGAAGCATTCAAATTAAATAAAGATATTCATACGGCAACTGCCGCAAAAGTTTTTAATGTAGCCGAAGAAGATGTTACAAAGGAAATGCGCTACAAAGCAAAGAGCGTAAACTTTGGAATTATTTATGGGCAGGGCGCTTTTGGATTATCAGAAAATATTGGTGTATCAAGAACTGAGGCAAAAGAGATCATTGAAAATTATAAAAAGCAATTTGCCAATATCCAGAAGTACATGGATGAATCAATTAATTTTTGCAGGCAAAATGGTTATGTGCAAACACTGATGGGGCGCAAGCGCTGGCTTAAAGATATCAACTCATCAAACTTTACAGTACGTGGTTATGCTGAGCGAAATGCCATCAACTCACCCATACAGGGAACAGCAGCCGATATGATAAAGCTGGCGATGATAAAAATTCATAAAGAATTTAAAAAACAAAAGTTCCGCTCTAAAATGGTAATGCAGGTTCATGATGAATTGGTTTTTGATGCACATAAAGAAGAAGTGGAAACAATAAAATTAATCATCATTAATTGTATGCAGACCGCCTTGCAATTACCCAATGATGTACCTGCAGATGCAGAAGTTGGTGTGGGAGAAAACTGGCTGGAGGCGCATTAGCAGAATAAATGAAAACCTTTGCTGACCATATTTTTTTATTCTTAAAAAATCTTCATTTAGATATAAAACTTCCTGATGAGATTGAAGTGATGAATCCCTTTAAGAATAAAGCTACAATGGTGCTTTGCAGTCAGTTCTACAAAAAATATTATAGTGATAACAAAGAACGCCGGATGATCATTGGTATTAATCCGGGAAGATTTGGTGGAGGTATTACAGGTATTCCATTCACAGATCCGGTAAGGTTGAAAAATATATGTGGTATTGAAAATACATGGCCATTAAAACAAGAATTGTCTTCTTTGTTTATTTATGATGTTATTAATACGTATGGTGGTGCGGGAAAGTTTTACCAGGATTTTTATATTACTGCCGTAAGCCCGCTTGGATTTACAAAACATGGAAAGAACTTAAATTATTATGATGACAAAGAGTTACAAAACAGGATTAAGGATTTTGTAATTGACTGTATGAACAGGCAACTGGAATTTGGCATTAACAGGAAAGTGGCTTTCTGTTTAGGGGACGGAAAGAATTATAAATATTTATCAGGGCTGAATGAAGAAAAAAAAATCTTTGATAAAATTGTACCACTATCTCATCCCCGTTTTATTATGCAATACAAATTGAAAAAGAAAGATGAATACATACTATCTTATCTGGAAAAACTGAAAGAACTATGACACCAACATTAATTTATTGTTACGATGCATATTGTGGATGGTGCTATGGATTTAGTGAGGTTATGAAAAAAATAAATTCAGAATATAAAAATAAACTTGAAATAGAAGTACTATCCGGAGGAATGATTTTGCCTGAAGAGCCTGTGCATATTGGTGCAACTGCTGCTTACATTAGCAAAGCTTATAAACGTGTAGAAGAATTAACAGGAATAAAGTTTAGCGAAGATTATTTATGGCATATAAATCATCCTGATCAAAGCGATTGGTATCCGAACTCAGAAAAACCGGCTATCGCTCTTTGTATTTTTAAAGAATATTTTCCTGATCAGCAGGTAATTTTTGCCGCCGACATGCAATATGCATTACATTATGAAGGACGAGATCTTACCGATGATGAAGCATACCGTAACCTGTTGGAAAAATATAATCTGCCTGCGGAAGATTTCTATGGAATGCTTCATGAGGAAGAATATAAAGATAAAGCGCATTATGAATTTGCATTGTGTAAACAATTACAGGTTACAGGTTTCCCTGCCGTTCTTCTCCAGGTAAATGAAAGTAAATTTCATTTATTGGCAAGAGGATATACTGATTATGAAACACTAAGCAGAAGGTTGGAAAATGCGTTTAATGAAATGTAAAATTGATGAAGAAAGATATTGCTACAAGAGAAGATATTGAATTGCTGATGAATACTTTTTATGAAAGATTGTTAGCAGATGAGGCTATCAGTTATATTTTTACAGATGTTGCGAAGCTTGATATTAAAACGCATATTCCTGTTATTACTGATTTTTGGGAATCCGTCTTGCTGAATAAAAATATTTATCATAATAATACGATGAAGATCCATCTTGACCTGAATGATAAAACTGCTTTAACAAAAAAGCATTTTGATGTTTGGTTAAAACATTTCACTACCACCGTTGATGAATTGTTTGAAGGCAATATTGCATTGCGTGCAAAACAAAGGGCTACCTCAGTCGCAACCATTATGCAAATTAAAATTGCTCAGTAAAATAAGATGTAACGGCATAAAAAAACTCCATATAATATGGAGTTTTTTAAGTGTTATAAAAACTTATTGTCCCGCCGGCCTTTGCCCACCTCCACGGTTACGCATTGCTGCTTCCATTTCTTTAAACTTAATAAACTGCTCTTCTTTTAAAATTATTTTAAGTTTTGCATCTCTTATATCGAAAAGCTTATCCATATCAGCTCTTTCAGGTCTTGTTCCCGGGGCTAAACTTTCTCTTAATTTATCCTGTGCCTTGTAATATTGCAGATAAACACTGTCAACATCACTTTGCTGAGCTTTATTTAGTTTAAGGCTGTCACTTAATCTGCCAACAATCATTTGAGTTCTTTCTTCAGCGGTTCTGCGCTGGCCTTGCTGGGCCTGCGTACTTAATATCCCTGCAAATATCAGGATAACGAATAATGCAATTTTATTTTTCATTTTATTTTTTAAATTGTCTGTAAATATATAACGGAGAACCTGATATAAGTTCCGTTTAACATTTGTTTAGTTATTATATGGGTAATAGACTGGCAATAAAATACAAGGTTTAACAGCACCGGGTATTTATTTTCCGTTTTTATATTGTTTGCGGGTTTTAATCTTTTGTAATTCCCTTTCAATAATCAACCTGGCTATTATTACGGCAGCATCCTTTCCAGTATCTTCTTTTAAAATTTTTTTTAGTTTGTTTTCATCTACATCAACTTTGTATAAGAGAGCAATGAGTTTTTGAAAATTATTTTGGATAAGATCATTAATAAACAGGCTAAGCTTTTCATGCAATTCCAGCATTGAAATATCCACTGCAAAGCCAGTATCAATTTGATTGTTGATAATTTGTATTAATTCCTTTTCAAACATATCTCTAGAACTTTTCCATTACGCCAAGACCAAATAATGCGAAGTCATACTTTACGGGATCCGATTCATCCAAAGTACGAAGGTTGTTAGTTAGTTCCAAGGCTGCCTGCCAGTCTGTTGCTTTGCGGTCTAACAATTTAAAATGCCTGGCAACCCTTGCCACATGCACATCAATCGGGCAAACTAATTGTGAAGGTGAAATTTTTTTCCAAATCCCAAAATCAACTCCATGGATGTCTTTACGTACCATCCATCGCAAAAACATATTTAATCTTTTACAGGTAGAATTTTTTTTGGGCGAGGCAATATGTTTAACGGTTCGTGCAGGTGAATCTTCTAAAGAAAAAAAATAATTGTAAAAATAATTCAAAGCCCCCTCTAAATCTCCCCCCATAGGGGAGACTTTCGAAGGATCTTTTGGAATTGTTTCTTTATTAAAGAAGGCGGATTCCAAAGATTTATTTTTAGAATAATGATGCTTAAAAAATTCAATGAAATATAAAAGATCCGTGGTATTAAATGTTCTGTGTTTAAATCCCATTAATCTTTTTAGATCTAATACATCATGGTTCAAACAAAACTGATGTGGAGCATTATCCATGAGTTGCATTAGTTCCCTGCTCTTATTGATTATTGTTATACGATTTCCCCATGCAAATATTGCGGCAAAGAATCCGGAAATTTCTATATCCTGTTTTTTTGAAAAAGAATGAGGAATGCAAATGGGATCGTTATTAATAAAAGAAGGTTGATCATATTCATCAACCTTTCTGTCTAAAAATATTTTTAATGAGGCTTTATCAGAAAGCTTCATGTTATACAGTTACTGCTTTTCTTTCAGTATTTGTTTGTGATGGAAATTTTTCTTTTCCAATTGCATTGTCAAGGTCTTCAATAAGATCATCAGCATCTTCTATACCTACACTAAGTCTTATCAGAGAATCAACCAATCCATTCTTTATTCTATCTTCTCTCGGAATGCTTGCATGTGTCATGCTTGCCGGGTGCCCGATCAAACTTTCAACACCGCCTAAACTTTCTGCAAGAGAAAATAATTTAGTTGATGACAAAACCTTATTAGCTGCTTCCATACTGTCATCTTTTAAAGTAAAGCTCATCATGCCGCCGAAACCCCGCATTTGTTTTTTTGCAATTGCATAGCTAGGGTGATCCTGAAAACCGCACCAGTAAACCTTATCAACGTTTGAATTACTGCGTAACCAATTCGCAATTTTTTCTCCATTCTCACAATGCCGCTGCATACGGATGTGTAATGTTTTTAATCCACGCAAAACCAAAAAGCAATCCTGTGGGCCGGGTACCGCACCACAACTGTTTTGAATAAAACTAAGTTTTTCTTCGAGCGTTTCATCATTCATAATTAAACAGCCATGAACTACATCGCTGTGACCGCCTAAATATTTTGTTGCAGAATGTAAAACAATATCAGCACCAAGATCCAATGGTGTTTGCAAATAAGGAGAAGCAAATGTATTATCAACACAAAGTAAAATATTATGCTGTTTTGCAATGGCAGAAACCGCAGCAATATCAGTAATGTTCATCATTGGATTAGTTGGCGTTTCTGTCCAGATGAGTTTTGTATTTGCGTTAATATGTTGCCTGATATTATTCGCATCCTGCATATCAACAAAATAAAACTTAAGACCATATTTTTCATAAATCTTAGTAAAGAGCCGGTAGGTTCCGCCATACATATCATTGGCTGCTATCACCTCATCACCGGGATTTAAAAGTTTGATAACCGAATCTGTTGCCGCCATACCGCTGCTGAAACTTAAAGCGAACTTTCCATTCTCAATGGCTGCCAAAGCGTTTTGCAGTGCCGTTCTTGTTGGATTTTGTGTTCTTGCATATTCATAACCTTTATGATCTCCCGGAGTGGATTGAACATACGTAGAGGTTTGGTATATCGGTGTCATAATTGCACCGGTAGATGGATCAGGTTCTACACCTGCATGAATTAATTTAGTTGCGAGTTTCATAAATTAATGTTTAAATGCGATTGGCAAAACTGCCTTTACATCATCCCAATAAATCTGCATGGTTGCACCTGCATCTGATCTTTCAAAAATAATGGTAAGCGCTTCTGTTGTTTCATTTTTTATTACCGGCACATCCATGCGCACAACATCTTTTGCAGAGTCATATTTAAAAGCTCCCCAAATATCAGTGTCTTTATTTAAGATCAATGTCCACTTATTAGGATATGGAATGCAATACATTGTATACCGGCCCTTTTTTATAGTTTTATTATTTATCTGTACATCTTTAAAAAATTCAATTTCAGTTGCTTCGTTAGCGCCAAGCCGCCATACCTGTCCAAACTTTTCAAGTTCTCCGAAAATTTTACGGCCATTTAATTGTGGCCGGCTATAAATTAATCTCATTACTAAAGGCTCAGTTATTTTATTTTGAATTTTAAGAATAGGATATGGCGCAGGAGAAGAAGGGTAGTATGACATGTCCATTGGTGATTTATCTAATGGCGGAAGCTTCTGTGCTGAAATGCCTAAACTAAATGTTACTAATAATAGCGTGATAATTCTTTTCATAAGAACTTATTTTTTTTACAAATATAAACCGATTCAGGCAAGTAAAAGGTTGCTTATATATTGGGAAGAAAATTTTTTAAGTGAAGGAAAGAACATATCATAGCAATCTTTAAGCTCACTGTAGTTTTTATTAAAGACCGCAAAAGCTGTTACAGATTCGTTAATGTATGCTGC
>JAYVEA010000165.1:0-13010 GCA_043749085.1 Chitinophagales bacterium | reverse complement strand
TAATAACCCGAAGAAGCTCTATTTTATATGGAATATTTAGTAAGTTGGCATTATCCTTAACCCTATCAATACTAATATAGATTTCGCCTCTTATCGGTTCGTGTGAAGAGGACAACAAAAAACTAAGAGTATCTGTATAATAGTCATGATTTAAAAACGTCTTGTTCAAATACAGCAAAAAATCATCTGTACAAAAAATTATATCCACTACATCTATCTTATAACCTTCCCTTTCGAATAAAGATATAAGGAATGTTTTTAAGGCCCTCCTGTTTATTAGATGAGATTTAATCTGTGTTTCCCGGAAGTTTATTTTTTTTAAAGGCATTATTTCTAAACTCGAAAATATTGAAGTTCTTATCGAAATATATTTATGTATGTTGAAAAAGTTATCAGATATAAAATCTGGGAAATCAGTTAAAATAAATTCGTTTACCCAAAATGATCTTTTTTTAAAACTAATGGAAATGGGGTGTTTACCCGGAGAAATTGTTTGGGTGGAGAAAATTGCCCCTTTGGGAGATCCAATATCTATTAAAGTGGCGGGGTATTCTTTAAGCCTGCGATTAAATGAAGCCGAAACTATCTTAGTAGAAGAAATATAAACAATTGAATATCAATAGATTATGAAAATAGGGCTTTACTTTGGTACATTTAACCCTATTCATGTAGGGCATCTAATTATTGCAAACCATATAGCTAATAATACCCCACTGGAACAGATTTGGTTTGTTGTTTCTCCACAAAATCCATTAAAACATAAGGGCACAATATTAAATAAATACCATAGAAAATTTTTAATAGACATTGCAATAGAAGGTGAAAAAAAGTTAAGAACCAGTACCATTGAATTTTCGTTACCAATTCCCTCTTATACTATAGACACATTAACTTATTTAAAAGAAAATTACCCTGATAATACTTTTTCAATTATTATGGGTAGTGATAGTTTACAGAATATTACCCGGTGGAAAAACTACGAACTCCTAATTACTAATTATCAATTATTGGTCTATGAAAGACCTGGTTTTAGAAGTGAAAATAATTTCGGAACAAATGTAATTAACCTGAAAGCCCCATTAATTGATATTTCTTCAACAAAAATCAGGGAAATGATAAAAAAAGGTAACTCAATTAAGTTTCTGGTTCCTGATGTTGTTAAAGAAGAGATAGAAAAAAATCATTACTATAAATAATAATTAAAACATCCAACCTAATAATAAACAACCCATCACTAAATAAGGAGATTTGATATGGGTAAAATGTAATAAACAAAACGTTCCAATTATCACGGCAATATTAATAAAGCTTATTGTTTTAAAATTGGCTATAGAAATATCATGCAATAAATAAAAAGTTGCTGCCCACATAATGCCTACCACAGCAGCGTTTATACCCTCCAATGCCCGGTAAACAATAGGATATTTTTTTAAGTTGTACCACACCGGATAAAAAAATAAAACTAATAATGCGCTGGGTAAAAAAATAGCAATGGCTCCAATTATACATCCAAGCAGCTGCATTTTTTTACCTTCCGGCCGCATTACCATACCGCCTGTATAAGAAGCTACAGAAAACACAGGGCCGGGAATCGCTCTAACTATACCCCAGCCGGTTAAATATTCTTCCCGGGTTATATTGTATTTTACCTTATCTCTTACCACATATTGATCGTACATCATAGGCATTAAAACATCTCCTCCCCCAAAAACCAAACTTCCAAACCGATAAAAGTTTTCGAATAAAGCAAAGCTTCTTTTGTTTTCCCAATTATGTGTTCTTGATATCTCGCTAAATATTCCTGCAATTATAAAAATTAAAACAAACAGCCAGATATTTGTCCATTTAACGAGTTTTGGTTTTAATGCTTTATTTCTCGGATAACGTTTGTTACTGAAATTAGTAACAACACCCCCAAGGATTATTAAAATCGGAAAGACCCAGGGAGTTTTAAATAATAAATAAGTGATTATTACGCACAACAGCATTATCACATATGTTATTAAATTTTTGATCGAAGTTTTATATACTCTATATGCTGCAAAAGCTAAAAACCCAACGGCCATGGGTTGAATAAATTTAAAAATGCTTAAGCCAACATTCTTTGTATCTATATATTGAACAGCAAATGAAAATGCAGACATTAAAGAACATGCCGGGAAGAGCCAAATTATTAATGTAAGAACAGCTAAAGAAACACCGCCTCTTTTATAGCCAATTAAAGTTAATGTTTGTGTAGAAGACGCTCCAGGCAAGAGCTGGCAAAAGGAAACATAATCCATCAACTCATCTTTAGTAACATCTTTTCTCCTGTCAACAAAAGTTTTTATCATCATTCCTAAATGACCTTGTGGTCCGCCAAAAGCAGAAATGCTATAAAGAAAAACCGCTTTTAAAAAAGACCCATGTTGCTGAAGCATTATTTGAAAATACTAAAAATAAAAAAGAGTTTTTTTACTGACGGTATTTATTCAATAAGTTATGTTCTACAAATGTAATTTTGCAGATGATAAAAAATCAAAATAATTACTTTATTAAATCAGTATATTTTTTAACTTATTTAAGTTTCATTATCATAATAGTTTCATGTTCCGGCAAAAACTATCCCAATCAAACTAATTATCCGTTTAAAACAAATGCGGGAAAACCCGACTATTCAAACTTAAATTATTGGGCTTCGCATCCATGGAAAGCAGATGTTGCAGATAACATTCCATCATCCATTCAAAATAAAAATAAAGATTCATTGGTAGATGTGTTTTTTATTCATCCTACAACCTATACAGACTTTAAAATGCCTATGGGCTGGAATGCAGATATAGATAATGCAGCATTGAATAAAAAAACTAATAACGGAACCATATTATACCAGGCAAGCGTTTTTAATGAACATTGCAGAATTTTTGCCCCACGTTATAGGCAAGCTAATTTAAAAGCTTTTTATACAGGTGATAAAGCCGGAGCCAATAAAGCATTTGATATTGCCTATGAAGATGTAAAAAGCGCTTTTGAATATTATTTAAAAAATTATAATAAAGGGAGGCCAATAATAATTGCATCTCACAGCCAGGGTACATTACATGCAGGAAGATTATTAAAAGAATTTTTTGAAAATAAACCGCTGGAGAAAAAACTGGTTTGTGCTTACATTATCGGGTTACCTGTTTTTACAGATTATTTTAAAGACTTAAAACCTTGTAGAGATTCAACAGCAACAGATTGCTTTATTGGTTGGAGAACATTTAAAGAAAACTATGTACCTGAATTTGTAGTTATTGAAAAAGAGAAGGCTTTTGTAACAAACCCTTTAACATGGACGCTTGATGAAAATGTTGCACCAGCCTCATTAAACAGAGGTGGAATATTAAAAAACTTTAATAAAATAATTCCCGGATTAGTTCATGCGCAAGTACATGGGAATGTGTTGTGGGTAAACAAGCCGCAGTTTTTTGGAAGTGTTTTTTTAACGATGAAAAATTATCACATTATTGATTACAATCTATTTTATTTGAACATAAGGCAAAATGTAGAAACAAGGATTAAATCTTACCTGGATAACAAACATTAAAACTCCGCACTCTTGGGCGTTCTTGGAAAAGGAATTACATCCCTGATATTTGTCATTCCTGTTACAAATTGAACTAATCGCTCAAACCCTAGCCCAAAGCCGGCATGCGGTACTGTTCCAAATTTCCTTGTATCTAAGTACCAGTCTAATTCTACTGTGGAAATATGCATTTCTTTCATCCGCTCTGTAAGTTTATCTAGCCTTTCTTCTCTTTGTGATCCGCCAACGATTTCACCAATCCCCGGCGCTAAAATATCCATTGCTGCAACTGTTTTTCCATCCTCATTTTGCCGCATATAAAACGCCTTAATTTGCTTTGGATAATCTGTAAGTATTACCGGCTTTTTAAAATGCTTTTCAACAAGATAACGCTCGTGTTCACTTTGCAGATCCACCCCCCACTCTTCAATTAAATATTGAAATTTCTTTTTCTTATTATGATTTGACTCTTTTAAAATCTGAACCGCTTCAGTATAAGTTAATCTTTCAAAATTATTGTTGATGACAAATTCCAGTTTTTCAATAAGGCCCATTTCGCTTCGTTCATTTTGAGGTTTTTGTTTTTCCTCTTCTGATAATCTCTGCGATAAAAACTCAAGATCCTCCTTATTATTTTTTAAGGCATATTTTATTATGTACTTGATAAACTCTTCAGCAAGGTTTACATTGTCTTCCAAATCGTAAAAGGCCATTTCAGGTTCTATCATCCAGAACTCTGCAAGATGTCGTGCCGTATTTGAGTTCTCTGCACGAAAGGTGGGGCCAAAAGTATAAATATCAGCAAGCGCCATAGCTGCAAGCTCTCCTTCTAGTTGCCCGCTTACAGTTAGGTTGGTTGCCTTACCAAAAAAGTCTTCTTTATAATTTATTGAACCATCTTCATTTTTTGCAGGATTGGTTAGATTGAAATTTGTAACATGAAACATTTCTCCTGCACCCTCTGCATCCGATGCGGTTATGATAGGTGTATGCAGGTACACAAATCCTTTATCATTAAAAAACTTGTGAACAGCAAAAGCCAACGAATGACGAACTCTGAAAACAGCGGCAAATGTGTTGGTTCTAAAACGCAGGTGTGCTATTTCTCTTAAAAATTCAAGACTATGTTTTTTGGGTTGTAACGGGAACTTTTCAGCATCACTATCTCCTAATATTTCAATTGTAGTTGCTTTTAGCTCTATCTTCTGTCCCTTTCCTAATGATGGAATAATCTCTCCGGTAACTTTTGCCGCAGCCCCTGTTGTTATCCTTTTCAAAACCGATTCATCAAACTTTCCCAGCTCTGCTAATACCTGTAAATTATTATTAGTGCTCCCGTCGTTTAAGGCTATAAATTGATTATTTCTGAACGTACGCACCCAGCCCATAACCGTAGTTTCGTAGTTTACGCTATCGTTGGCCAGCAGCTCTTTTATCCTTGTTCGCTTGTTAAACATATTACCCTTTTGAGGCGTAAAGATAAGCATACACATAAACCTATTTAGCGTAAATGCTGATAGAGGTACTCAATTTTGTGGGAGTTTAAAAACATCCAGAACTAATAAAGTTCTATCAGGGATAAAAAGTTGGCAACAAAAATTTTCTTTTTTTATAAATTTATCTTATCATTGCATTGGAATAAGCTGATTGGTTCTCCTATTCTCTAAGCTTTTCAGTTCAATAACGGAATCCATTCCATATAAATCATCAAAATTTATAGTTCACCTTTAAGATTGTTTTTGAGTTAATTCACAAGTATTTTATGTATGACATTTCACAACTGAACGACTTACTCGTTCCTGAGTTGCAGGATATAGCAATAGAACAAAATATTTTCAACGCAAAAAAATTAGATAAACAGGAACTCATTTCTCAAATCCTGAATAAACAAAACACAATGAATAATGCCACCGATGGCGAAAAGCCAAAACGTAAAAGAATTATCAAACCGATTGCTGACAACAAAGATAGTGCTGCACCTGCTTCAGAAGAAAAGATAAAGCCTGAGATCAGGATTAAGAAACCGGAAACCGCTGTAGTACATAAAACAAAACCTGTTAAAAAAGAAAAAGAAGAAGAACAAAATGAGGGGGATCAACTTGTAGAAGAACAGGATGGAAGTGAGGATTCACAGAACAGTCCTATGTCCATAGCGCCGGCACTGGTTGGTTTATTAAATGATGATGTGCCGCAAAGCGGTGAAGCACAAAGTAACGGAGGCGCACCGGTACAGCAAAGAAATTTTCCGCAACGCAGGGAGCCTGCATTTAATATTGAATTTGATGGTATTATTTTAGGCGAAGGTGTTTTAGAAATGATGCCCGATGGATACGGATTTTTAAGAAGCAGTGATTATAATTATCTTTCTTCTCCTGATGATATTTATGTTTCGCCATCACAAATAAAACTTTTTGGATTAAAAACGGGTGATACCGTTTATGGCTCCGTTCGCCCGCCAAAAGAAGGCGAAAAATATTTTGCATTACTAAAAGTTGAAACCATCAATGGCAAAGGTCCGGATGAAGTTCGTGACCGTGTACCATTTGATTACCTTACACCTTTATTTCCCTTTGAGAAATTAAATTTATTTACAGATTCAAATAATCTTTCTACAAGAATAATGGATCTGTTTACGCCAATTGGTAAAGGCCAGCGGGGATTAATTGTTGCCCAGCCTAAAACGGGTAAAACAATGTTGCTGAAGGAAATTGCAAATGCAATTGCAGCTAACCATCCTGAGATCTATTTAATTATTGTGCTGGTTGATGAAAGACCGGAAGAGGTTACTGATATGGAACGCAGCGTGAGAGCAGAAGTTATCGCCTCAACATTTGATGAGCCTGCAGATAAGCATGTAAAAGTGAGTACAATGGCTTTACAAAAAGCAAAACGCCTGGTAGAGTGTGGCCATGATGTGGTAATATTATTAGATAGCATTACACGTTTGGCAAGAGCACACAATACAGTTGCGCCTGCAAGCGGAAAAGTTTTATCAGGTGGTGTTGAAGCCAATGCAATGCAAAAGCCAAAACAATTTTTTGGTGCTGCAAGAAAAATTGAATTTGGCGGCTCACTTACAATAATTGCTACAGCGTTGGTTGATACCGGCAGTAAAATGGATGAGGTAATTTTCGAGGAGTTTAAAGGTACCGGTAATATGGAATTGCAGTTAGACAGGCGCTTATCAAACCGCAGAATTTTCCCTGCCATAGATATTGTTTCATCTTCTACAAGGCGTGATGATTTATTGCTGGATAAAGATGTTCTTAAACGTATGTGGGTATTGCGTAATCATATGGGAGATATGAATCCGGAAGAAGCGATAAATACTTTAATGAAAAATATGAAAGGAACAAAAGATAATATGGAGTTTTTAACTTCGATGAATGGATAAAATTTATATTTAGCAGCAAAGTAAATAATGTATAAAAAGTATATTTAACCACTGTTTCTTACAGTGGTTTTTTTATGGCAGCAGAGAAAATTAATATTGAAAATTTTTTAAAACTTGCAGAAGAATATCCTGTTATTGATGTTCGCAGTCCCGGCGAATTTAATCATGCACAAATTCCCGGAGCATATTCGTTGCCATTATTTACAGATGAAGAAAGAAAAATAGTTGGTACTACATACAAACAGCAAAGCCGGGAAGCAGCCATTAAAATTGGATTAGATTTTTTTGGTATAAAGATGAAGAAGATGGTGGAAGAAGCAGAGAGTTTAAAAAATAAAACCGTCCTTGTACATTGCTGGCGGGGCGGAATGCGAAGTGGAGCCATTGCATGGTTATTAGATATGTATGGCTTTAAGGTTTACACATTATCGGGAGGATATAAAGCTTTTCGTAATTGGGTATTAAAGCAATTTGATGCAGCATATAATTTAAAAATTTTAGGGGGTTATACCGGCTCAGGAAAGACGGTAGTGCTTCAGGAATTAACAAGTAAAAATTATCCTGTTATCGATCTCGAAAAACTTGCAAATCATAAAGGCTCCGCATTTGGTGCCATTGGGGAAAAGCCACAACCTTCACAGGAAATGTTTGAAAATTTTTTAGCGGCTGAATTATTTAAAAAATCATCTTTGGCAGAAATATGGCTGGAGGACGAAAGCCAGCGAATTGGAAAAATGATCATACCAAATTCATTTTGGGAGAAGATGAGAACCAGCCCGGTTTATTTTTTAGATATACCTTTTGAAGAAAGATTGAATTACCTAATTACAACCTATGGAAATTTTGAAAAAGAGAAATTGGGGGAAGCTATCGAACGCATTCAAAAACGGCTGGGTGGCCTTGAAACAAAAACCGCAAAAAACTTCCTGGCAGAAAACAATATCAGGGATTGTTTCAGCATTTTATTAAAATATTACGACAAGCTTTATTACAAAGGCCTCCACAACAGAAAAAATTATGAGTCTTTATTAAATATTATACCCTGCTCAAGCGTTAATAGCTCTGTTAACGTTAATAAACTGTCACTCCAGGAAGCATGAGGTTTTTTTTTATTTTTTTATTACTGCCTTTAAAGCTTTTTTCCCAAGACCTTGAGGGTGTTTGGGCAGGTACCATTTATAATGATACCACCAGAAAATATATTCCTTATGAAATTGCTATAACTGAAAACAAAGGAAAATTTGGTGGCTTTTCCCATACCATTTTTACGAGTGAAAATAACAAACCCGAAACAGGGGTGAAGTCTTTAAAAATTAAAAAGAAAGGAGACAAATTATTAATAGAAGATGACGAATTAATTTATAATAATTATATAGATCCACCGCCAAAAGGCGTCAGGCAATACAGTATATTAAATATTACATCGGGGCCATCAGGTGAATATCTTGTTGGGGCATTTAATACAAACAGAACCAAAGAATATGCATCAGCAACCGGAACCATTCATCTTCAAAAAAAAGAAAAGATAACAGAAACAAAAATAATTCCTAAGCTGGATGAATTGAAACTTTCAAACTCACTTTCTTTTATTCAAAAGCAAAAAGAAAATCATGACGTTGTTGTTGTAAATGAAAAAAATAATCAGCATTTTTCTCAATTTAAACAACAGGAAAAGGAGATAACTAATCTTACTAAAACAAAAAAGGAATCCAATTCGATTGTAAAAGTAGAAAAAGATGAAAAATTAATAGGTATTAATGAAGATACAATAGATTATAAAGTGGATGTTATCGGAACGGAAGATATTGTTCGCGAAAAACAAAAAAAGCAATTAGAGAAAAGTAAGACTGTATTAGCTAAGAAGGCAGAAATTACTACAACACAATCAAAGACTATCATTGTAGAAATAAAAACGCCGCCTGTAGCGCAGCCAAATAAAGACGTAGCAGTAAATTCAATCAAGGATGAAAAAAAATCACGGACACTTCCTCAGCCAACTCAAAAAGTAATTGATACTTCTATACCGCTGAAGGTTATTAATCCTGTAACCAATGATCAGCCGAATGTTATAGCAAAAAATATTATACCACCACCGGCTAAAAAAAAAGTAGAGTATAATTCTTCAAAAGAAAAACCAGTTGTTATTTCTGCGCCGCCAAAAGTTACTACTCCTGTAACTACCGATCAATCGACTAAAGCAAAAGCTATAAGTCTACCACAACCTGCAGCAAAAAAAGCAGAAGAAAAGTCTTCAAAAGTAAAAACCAAAGAGCAAGTGATTGCTAACATTCCGCAACCTATACAAAAATCAACACCTGTACCAGGTACAATAATTTCTTCTGAAGAATTATCAAAAAGAAAAATCGAAACAATAAGAACGGTTGATTTTAAATCTGACAGTCTTGTGCTAACGTTATATGATAATGGCGTAGTGGATGGCGATACAGTAAGTGTTATAATGAATGGTAAAATAATTATGCCTAAGGAAGGCTTAAGTACAAAGGCTATAACAAAAACCATTTATATAACTCCTGACCTTGGGGATTCTCTCCAGTTAATTATGTATGCAGAAAACCTGGGAAGCATTCCACCCAATACAGGGTTACTAATAATAAAAGATGGTGAAGATAGTTACCAGATAAGGTTTGCAGGCGATCTTCAAAAAAACTCTGCAATTATTCTAAGAAGAAAAAAGAATTTATAACCTCACCTTTTTACAGTTAAAAAATTATAAATCAATATGGTTTTATAATTTCGTTTAATGACGAATGATATAATAAGGCTTACCCAATTTTCTCATGGTGCAGGATGTGGCTGCAAAATATCTCCGCAGGTTCTGGATAAAATTTTAAAAAGCAATTTTGCTCTTCCCGATAATAAAAAACTTTTAGTAGGTAACAGTAGTAAAGATGATGCAGCAGTGTATGATCTGGAAAACGGAATGGCTCTCATTTCTACAACAGATTTTTTTACACCAATTGTTGATGATGCTTTTGATTTTGGCAGAATAGCATCTGCAAATGCAATTAGTGATGTATATGCAATGGGAGGAAAGCCAATATTAGCAATTGCCATACTTGGGTGGCCTATTGATAAATTATCACCCGAATTGGCTCAAAAAGTTATGGAAGGAGGCCGTGCCATTTGCTCAGATGCTGGTATACCCTTAGCAGGAGGGCACAGTATTGATACTGCTGAACCAATATTTGGTTTGGCAGTTAATGGATTGATTTCTGTTGATCATCTTAAAAAAAATAATACAGCCAAAGAAGGAGATATTTTATTTCTTACAAAACCCTTAGGCGTAGGTATTTTAACTACTGCAGAAAAAAAAGAATTATTAAAAGAAGAGCATAAACAAATTGCTGCCAACCAAATGATGCAATTGAATAAAGCAGGAGAATCATTAGGAAAATTAAATGGAGTAACTGCCATGACGGATGTTACCGGTTTTGGATTATTAGGTCACCTTACGGAAATGGCAGAAGGCAGCGGAGTAAGCGCTGTTATTGATTTTGCAAATGTTCCTTTAATTATTCCTGATATTAAATATTATATTGACAACAAATCAATACCGGGAGGCACTAACCGTAATTGGGATAGTTATGGAAATAAAATAAGCGAGATAAGTAATTACCAAAAAGCAATTCTTGCAGACCCGCAAACCAGTGGCGGATTATTAATAGCTGTTGATCCTTCTGCAGTAATTGATCTAAAACAAATATTTAAAGATCATCATATTGAATTTACAGAACCGATCGGGGTGCTTACTTCAACTTCTGAGATAAGAATAATTGTAAAATAATAATGGATATTTTCTAGAGCGATATAATCGGGAGCGTTGGAGTATTTATCCTACTTCTTGCTTTTGTATTAAGATTTCGAAAGATTTATTGGCGGTGGGTTAGCCTGTTATGCATCCTGTCTCATACATTATGTTCCATTCATTATTTTAGAAACAGTATGGACGCTGGTTTAGTTATTTGCTTTGTTGAAATATTACAAATAGTTATTTTATCGTACCGTAAAAACCGTCAATTAGCTTTGATAATTTTCTGTCTTTCTCCGTTATAACATCGCCGGCATCATGTGTGTTTAGCCATATCTCAACTTTATTATAAACGTTTGTCCATAACGGATGGTGATCCATTTTTTCCGCAGCAAGTGCAACCTTTGTCATAAAAGCAAACGCTTCTGAAAAATCTTTGAAATCAAATTTTTTATAGAGTTTATTATTTTCTTCTTTCCACATAAAAAATATTTTAATTCACTAACGAAATTAGGATTTTTATTCCCCTTCAGGGGTTAGGGGCTAAAAAATAAGGTGTTGTTTATTCTTGATCTTTTCATTTGTTAGTTCCGAAATAAGCTGTACTGCAGGAATGGTTTTGATAGACCCCATCAATGCTGCAACTTCATCATCCCGGATTATATCATCTTTTATCAGCCATAAAAAATCAAGGTGTTTAAACTCGGGCAACAAGTATTCGCCATCAAATTGATTATTGTATAAATAATGCCTGATCGTGCCGTTATTCTCAGCATATTCGTACACAGAAAAAAAATAATTGCGCTGTCTTTTATTAAGCTGTATTTCTATACTATTGTTTATCCTGAAATCAAATCGTAAAATCTGATTAAGATGCCAGCAAAACTGATAATGTTTAATTGGAGCTACAATACCCAACAGTCTTGTATCCTGGAAGAACTCATCAACTAAAACCTGGTTATCTATTCTTAATTTCATAAACTCCGTTAGCGATAAACCTTTAAAAATATAAAGTTCAAAAAAAATTCGGGAAACAATTTATAAAATAAGCTGTTAAATCATTTACAACCACATCTCTTTTCCTAAATCGTAAGGTAGAATTAATTGTTCAGTTTAATTTTACCAATAGGTCAAAAAAAATTGTCTTCTCCCATACATATCGCTTTAGTAGGAAATCCCAATAGCGGAAAAAGCTCAATTTTTAATTCTCTTACAGGATTAAATCAAAAGATCGGAAATTTCCCGGGAGTTACAGTTGATAAAAAAACCGGGCTATCTAATATTTCCGAATCTTTAAAGGCATATATCATTGATCTTCCCGGCGCTTACAGTTTGTATCCAAAGAGGCATGATGAATGGGTGTCTTATAAAGTACTTATCAATCAGGATAAAGATGTAACGGCTGATATATTTCTTCTTATAGCCGATGCCTCTAACTTAAGGAGAAACCTTTTATTCTGCTCACAGCTTATTGATCTTAAAAAACCGGTTGTGGTTGCCTTAACCATGATGGATATTGCCAGGAAAAAAAATATACAGATAGATATTCCGGGGCTTGAAAGAGAATTAGGTGTTCCGGTGATACCGGTTAATCCACGGAAGAATAAAGGGTTAAAAGAATTAAAAAAAGCAATTGAACAAACTGCTGAAAATTTATATAAAACGCCGGCCCGGGATTTTATTGACAGCAATTCATTTGCACCCGAAGCAATTAGTGAAATTCAGAATCGCTTCCAGGGCTTTAGTGATTATCGTGCTATTCATTACTTAATTAATCATGAAAATTTTGATCTTGATGAAGCAACACAGGATACAATTGAAAATATAGAGATCAAAAATAAGTTTAACCCAACTAAAACGCAGGCAGAAGAAATTGTACAACGGTATGGACGTATAAAACACATCATGCAGCAAACTGTTGTTGAGGCCGATCCGCTGCAAAAAGCTTTGTTCACAGAAAAGCTTGATAATATTTTATTGCATCGTGTATGGGGATATCTTATTTTAATAACAGTGCTTTTTTTATTGTTTCAAAGCATATTCTGGGTGGCACAATATCCTATGGATGCAATTGAATGGAGCTTCGCAAAACTGGGAGGATATCTTGGAAGTATACTTTCACAAGGATGGTTAAGTGATGTTTTAATAAATGGCGTGCTGGCCGGGCTTAGTGGTATAATGATCTTTATTCCGCAGATAATGATACTATTTGGGTTGATAACCTTACTTGAAGATACGGGCTATATGGCAAGGATAAGTTTTCTTACAGATAAAATAATGAGAAAAGCAGGCTTAAACGG
>JAYVEA010000164.1:0-13052 GCA_043749085.1 Chitinophagales bacterium | reverse complement strand
TTTAAAATCAGATCCAAAAGATTTGACGATTGTATTATAAAATACCTTTGTTTATTTTCAAAGTTACGATTCTAAAATTTTGTAAACAATCAGTCATTTACCATACATATTCAGCATTGCTTTTAAATCGTCAAGAGTATTTATTTCGTCAGGTTTTTTATCTTTTCTCCACCGGCTCATCCTGGGAAAGCGCAGCGCTACGCCGCTTTTGTGGCGGTTGCTTGCTGCAATGCCTTCAAATGCGATTTCAAAAACAAGTTCCGGTTTTACGGTTCTTACAGGCCCGAATTTTTCCAAAGAATTTCTTTTTACAAAATTATCAACCTGTGCAAACTCCTTATCTGTTAATCCTGAATATGCTCTTGTAAAGGGCACCAGTTGGTCACCATCTTTTACAGCAAAGGTATAAGCAGTGTATAAATTGCTTCTGCGGCCGGCGCCTTTTTGTGCATAGATCATTACACAGTCAATAGTGAGTGCATCAATTTTCCACTTCCACCAATCGCCTCTTTTTCTGCCCACCTGGTAAATAGAATTTTTTCGTTTAAGCATTATCCCTTCACTGTTCATTTCTCTTGAAATTTTTCTCAGTTCTGCAAGATCATCCCAGTGGGTAAAATTTATCACAGGTGATAACCGGATTGAGTTGTTATTAATGTTTCGCAGTATCTCTTCCATTTTATTTCTTCTTTCCTCAAGCGATTTCTCTCTCCAGTCTTCGTAATTAAATTCTAAAAGATCGTAAACAAAAAAACTTATAGGCGCTTCTGTCAATTGTTTCCTGGTAATATTTTTTCTTCCGATCCTGGTTTGTAAAACAGCAAAGGGTAGAGGTTTCCCATTTTCTGCTGGAATGAATCACCATCTAAAACAATTCCATCAGGTAAGAGGTCTTTTAAAATGATGTACTCAGGAAATTTATCAGTCATTAATTCTTCCCCTCTGCTCCAGACAAATAATTCATTATTTCTTTTGATCATTTGTCCGCGGATGCCATCCCATTTCCATTCTGCCTGCCATTCTGCAGGATCGCCAAGTGACGAAGGCTCATCTTCCAAAGCGTATGCAAGATAGAAGGGGTAAGGCTTTGAATGATCCACATCAACAACTTCATCACCTAACATATTGGTAAATGACATCGTAGATGGATCCCAGTTTCCGCTGATGCGATGTGCAATAACCGATGATGACAGATCAACAACTTTCTCCAATGCATTCACCATCATCTTTTGCGAAACACCAATGCGGAAACTTCCTGTAATAAGTTTATTAAAAACAAACCGTTCTGCATGGTTCATGTGCTGCCAGCTGTTAAGAATAAATTGTTTTCTAACATCTTCGGCTTCTTTTTCTATTTCAATAAATTTTTCTAAATAAAAAGAAAGATTTTCTCCCTGGCCTTTTTTCGTAATTGGATCCGGAAGTAATAATACAATCGTTTCACCAAGATCACCAACTGTGCTATAGCTTTCTAAAAACAACCATGAAGGAATATTTGCCAATGCTGTACACCATTCTGCAAGTAACGTTGAGCTTACTATGCGCCTTGGTCTTCTTCCGGAAAAAATTGCTATCACCCAAACCTTGTCTTTATCTTCTGCAAGTGTAAAATATTCTGCCAGCGCATCCAGCTTATCATTTGTTTTTGTTGATGAACTTATTTGTATAACCAATGCAGCAAACATAGCCAGGCCGCCAGGCCCCATTCTATCCTTCCCCGAAGGGGAAGGGATAAGCACACTGTTTTGTAAGTCTTTTCTTTGCATTATAATTTTATAAATTTTATTCTTCGCTTCCATCTCCTCCATTTCCCTCCCCTTCGGGGAGGATAGGAGGGGCTTTTTCTTCGTCGGGTATTGGAGGCGCATCCTCATCTTCACTTCCATATTCTGTTTTTACTTCCGCCGCAACAGCAATCCCTTCTTCATTTAAATACCTGCTGAATGCAGATTGAAATCCATGTGTTACAAAAACCCTTTCGGCTTCTGTGGCTTTTATGCTTTGCAATAATCCTTCCCAATCTGCATGATCGCTTAAGGCAAAGCCAGCATCTACATTTCTTCTTCGTGCATTACCTCTTACCTGCATCCAGCCGCTGCACACACCAACAGAGTAAGGATGAAATTTTTTCATCCATGGCGATGAATCTGCGCTGGATGGTGCGATAACAACAGTACCTTTCAATGCTTCCTTTGGTGTATGAGGCGTAATTCTTTTTACAACAGGTAATTTCCATCCAGCATTCAATAATGCTTCATGTGTATTCCATATCGCACCATGAACATAAATATCCTGCGTGGTTTCTTTTATGTGCTGCAATACACGCTGCGCCTTTCCCAGACTGTATGCCAGCAACACACTGGTTTTTCCATTCTCTTTATTTTTGCTGATCCAGTTAATTATATTTTCAAAAATTTCCTGCTGTGGTTTCCATTTGTAAATGGGTAAACCAAATGTTGATTCTGTAATAAATGTGTTGCATTTTATTGGTTCAAATTTTCCGCTCAACCCATCATCTTCTGTTTTATAATCACCACTGATAACCCAAACTTCTCCATTGTATTCAACTCTTATTTGTGATGAACCAATGATGTGGCCTGCAGGATGCAACGATACTTTTACTCCATTCATCATTATTGTTTCTCCCCACTCAATGCTTTCATAATTGTTATCGCTGAGGCGCAGCTGCAATAAAGGTTTTGTATGATGATGACAGAGATAATATTTATGACCAAAGTATGCATGGTCGCTGTGTGCATGCGTTATGATGGCTTTGTTCACAGGCTTCCACGGATCAATATAAAAATCTCCCTGCGGGCAACAAAGTCCCTTGTCTGTAAATTGAATAAGATTCATAGAGATGATTAAAGGTATTTATTTTGTGCGGCTGTGAAGATTGAAGAAGAATTTTTTTGGTAGCCGGCTTTAGGTTTTCATGGTATCATCGTGGAGTTTATCCTGAGTTTATCGAAGGGTCACTCACTTGTACGATTTGTTCTTTGTGCAGCTTTTATATTAGCGAATGTGTTTGTAAAAAATAACATCAGCGTAGGAAAAGCGTCGGCAAGCAATACTCTTTTGCAAGGGTTTGCTCCTGTGTCATGCGTCTGTGTAACTCTTGTAAATGTGTGGGGTTTATGTTAGCAAATTGTACTTTTTTGTGTCTATTTTTGTCCAAACCAACTACCGTAAATGAGTGAAGAACTGTTACAAAGAAATCTGTTAAAAAGTCCTGAAAAGATAGGTGTCTGGGATTTTTATAATATTGGTGCTACGTCTATCAAGGCATTGAAAGAATATGGAATTATCAGAAACGTAGAATATGGCGAAATTGGAAAGAAGAAGGTTGACGGCATAATTGTCCAGCAAAAAAAGGTTATTGCGGTTATTGAGTATAAAAAGCCTTCTGAATTCAAAACTAAGGCGCAACAGGAAAAAGCTATTAAACAAGAATTGGAAGTAGCAAAAATTCTTGACACTAAAATCCTTATTGCAACAGATACGAAAGATACTGTTTGGGTGAATGCTTTAACTGGCAAAAGGATATGTGATGAAAACGGGAAAGAAATAAAAGCTCCGTTTGATATAAAAGATGAAAAAATTGTAGCGTTAATTGAAAAGATAAACTATTCAGTTAATGAACTGAATAACAATTTAAAACCAAAACAACTTGTAAACCCAACCGGATTAGCGAAGCAGATTTGGCAGGATATATGGTCTGTTAGTGGCGCAACTCCTGAAAATTGTTTGTACACATTTGTTGAGCTTTTTATTTTTAAATACTTAAGTGATTTAGATGTACTAAAGGGCAGAAACAATTTCTACAGGCTGCTTGAAGATTTTAAGGATAACAATCCCGAAGATTTATTGGAAGATTACGCAAAGTCAATTCGTCCTAAAATCAAAGACCTTTTCCCCGAAAATCCACTTGATAAAACAACAATTATCAATGGAACTATTTTCGTTAGCAAAGACCAGAAAGCCGTAAAGGGCTACAGCACTGTTTTCAAAAAAGTATTACAACGGTTTAAGGATTACGGCAAACTTGAGCACATTGATTACGATTTTAAAAGTCAGTTGTTTGAAAGTTTTTTAAAGGAAAGCATAAGTAAGAAAAATTGGGGGCAGTTTTTTACTCCTTTAAAAGTTGTTCGGGCTGTAGTTGAAATGGCAAAGGATGATATAAAACCGGGCATAAAAATTTGCGACCCTGCATGTGGTGTTGGAAAGTTTTTACTTGAACCAATAGTTACAAAACTTGAACAATTCTATGAGGTTAAAAAGAATAAGCTAATTCCAAAGATTACAATTCATGGTTTTGATAAGGGCTTTGATAAGGATGAACAGAAAACAATCATTCTGGCGAAAGCAAACATGCTTATTTATTTCTCTGATATTCTAAAAGAGAACTCAGGAATTACGGAACAGTTTTCACAATTATTCAATGACAGCTTTACTTTAAAGACAAATTCAATATTAGGTACACTTTCCGAACCTCTGGAAAATGAATATGATTTGATTTTGACAAACCCGCCCTATGTTACGAGTGGTAGTAGTAATCTTAAAGATGAAATAAAAAAAGATGGTGACTTAGTTAATCATTACAAGATTAATGCAATGGGTGTAGAGGGCTTGTTTATGGAATGGATAATAAGGGCCTTGAAGCCGAATGGAAAAGCATTTGTTGTTGTTCCCGATGGAATATTAAATAGGCAAAATGATAAAAATCTCCGTCAGTTTTTGATTGACGAATGTTTCATAGATGGCATTATTTCTTTGCCAATTAAAACTTTTTTCACTACTCCTAAAAAAACTTACATACTCTGCATAACTAAAAAGGCTGATAAAAAAATCGTGCAAAAAGACCCAGTATTTACCTACTTAGTTAGTGAAGTAGGCGAAAGTAGAGACATTTATCGGTTTGATATTCTACAAGATGATTTGAGTGAAGCAGTCACTTTATATTCATTTTTCAAAGGTAACAAGTCAGGCTTTGCAAAGATTAATACTGATAAGAGATGCATGGTTCAATCCTTTGAAAAATTTAAGCCGGAAAATCATTGGTCTGTAGATAGATGGTGGAGTAAAGCTGAAAAAATAGAACTTGGTATTTTGGAGGAAGACAATACCATTGATTTAATAGGATTTAGTGACTTGATTAACGATGTTTCTGAAACTCTTGGCAACTTTTCAAGTTTGATAAAAGAAGTTGCTGAAAAAAAAAAGGAAATAAGTGATTTAAAGAAAATTACCCTAACTGATACTGACTATTTTGAATTATCAATTGGGAAAAGGATAGTTAAAAGGAACATTATTAATATAGCTGGCTCAATTCCAATTTATAGTGCTAACGTATATGAACCTGTAGGTTTTCATAACCAAAGCAACATTAGTGACTTTTCAAATAATTTTGTCCTTTGGGGTATTGATGGGGATTTTGAATTTAATGCTGTCAAAAAAAATACACCTTTTGTTTCTACCGACCATTGTGGCACTATCCGAATAAAAAATGATGACATTCTTCCTGAATATTTAATGATACAACTTGAAAAAGTAAAACATAAATATGGATTTGACAGGGGGCTAAGGGCTTCTTTAAAAAATATGGAGGTGGTGTCAGTTGAAATACCATTTGATAAAAATGGTAAAATAAACATCAGCAAGCAAAATGAAATAATTGCTAAATATGAATATATAACTGAACTCAAAGCAAAAGTTTTAGATTATACAAGAAGATTAAAAAATATAAATATTGATATACCAAACAAGTATTCCTGTCAGTTATTTGAAATCCAAGACATTTTTGAAATACTTGGAGAGGAAAATCTTACAAAAAAGTATATTAATTCAAATAGAGGTGAATTTCCTGTTTTCTCTGGGCAAACAGAAAGCAATGGACTTTTTGGCTTCATTAGTTCCTATAAATACGATTATGAATTATTAACTTGGGCTACTTATGGTGTACATGCTGGTACTATATTCAAAAGAACTGGTAAGTTTAGTATAGGAAGAAATAATTGCGGTCTAAAATCCTTAAATAAAAATATTGATTTAGACTACATACGATTTGTTGCAGAACCAATTTTTAAATTTCATGCTAAAGGAGATAGCCATAAAAGCTTACCGCAAACAATAGTGAAAACGATAAAAATTCCAATTCCTGTAAATGAGATGAATGAAATTGATTTAGAAATGCAAGTTCAAATAACTAAAGAATATCAAATGGTAGAACAAATTAAAAAAAATATAACTGAAGAGCTTAGTAAGTTAGCTAATGCAGATATTGAATTCGAATGATGTTCTTTAAAGAAGCGTTAGCAGAATTTTAGTTCTCTTGCAGGTTTGCGTTGTGCCCTGCTTTGTGTGCCTGCAAATGTGCTAAATATGTCAAGCCAAGAAGCAAAGCAGAAAATGTTTTAGTTGTAACAAACCTTGCTGATTGAAAAATAAATGTTCGGCGGCTGCGGGATAGAAATGAAAAGCCCCCGATTTTTCGGGGCTTGTAATGTATAGCCCGAACAAATGCTCAATAGAATTAATACTGCTCACAGCCCCAAAACATTTCTTCTTAGATATCTTACCACTCACGTGTTATAGCGCCATTGAGGATCTTCATAACATACAAATGCTTGTTCTCATGGTAATCGGGATTGCGGGCATTCTTTTTTAAATATACAGGACGGAAATTGTATTCATTAAAGATGGTAAGCGATTTATCATTAAGATGTGATAAAAGATCTTTGGGATATTTTAGCAGGAGCTTTGTAAATAAATAAGTTGTTTCAAAACCTTTGTATGCCATATCCGATGGCTTCGATTTATAGCGCCTGGAATGTTCATTCGTTAATAATGTATTGAACAAATTGCTTTTTGAATTGTAGTAAGGTGTGGTAAAATGAACAGCAAAATCTTTGTAAGCATTTTTTACCTGGAATATTTTAAAGCCATCCCAATTCGGCATGCCTATTAAAGTAATGGGATAATTTTTTCGGATCGCATAGCAGGCATCCGTTATACTTTTTGCAAAAGCCTCGTCAAGGCTACCTGCAATGATAACTGTATGTTTTGTGCTGTCTAACCGGCTTCTTAAAAAATAAGGTGAAATGGTGCTATCAACATTTATTGTTTGAATATCTAATAACGGTGGTCTTCCTTCCTGCTCATTTATTGTTTTAAAAAATGCTGCAATTTTATCTTCCTGGGCGCCTGATCGTTTTAAAAGAATTATCTTATCCGTTCCATGACTTTGTAAGATATAGCTATGTATTCCTTCGCAATGTGCTTTTAATGTAGAGTTCATAATAACGAGGTTGGGATTGCCTGTTACACCTCCATCGTTTGGGTACGTTGCAGAGATAAAAGGAATATTTTTCTTTTGAGAAAAATCAGACAGCTGTTTAAAATCAACATCCTTCACGGAACCGATTATCATGTCAAGACTGTCCATTAATTTGCTTTGTATAAGCCATGGCAGCGGCTGATAAAAGGATTTTGTATCGTAAATAAAAGCTTCAACATGTTCATTGTATAATCCTAAGCTATCTAATGCAATTTGTGCTCCCTGTACAAAATCAACTGGGGGCATTATAAATTTGGGTAAGCTTTTGTCGTTACGTAACTGGGAGTTTGTAAATACTGAGTCAAGGTATAGCGGGGCAAAAATGCCCACTTTATAAACCTTTTGAGGGGCATTATAATTATTCTGTGCAAATAAATTTTGAAAGCCTGTAAGAAATACGAGAAATAAAAAACAAACAAGTAACTTCTTCATATTTACCAATCTAATTGTTGATTAATTACAAATTTTATTCCCATTCGGCCTCACCCTCCAACTCCCTCTCCTATAGAGAGGGAGCGGTACAGCGTCTCTCTAATCAACATTGTTTCTTCCACATCATCTAATAATAATCATCAGCTATCCAATCTACAATTCAATTTTATTTTCCTTTCGAGGACTGGCCTTATTCCCATTCAATAGTTGCTGGTGGCTTACTGCTGATATCGTACACCACACGATTTATTCCCCGTACATTATTAATTATTTCATTTGATATTTCTGCGAGAAACTCATAAGGCAGATGTGCCCAGTCTGCAGTCATTCCATCTACTGATGTTACAGCCCTTAGTGCCACCGTAAATTCATATGTTCTTTCATCACCCATTACACCTACACTTTTTACCGGGAGTAAGATTGTACCCGCCTGCCAAACAGTTGCATATAAATTATGTTTTCGCAAACCATTAATATATATCGCATCTGCCAGTTGCAACAATCGTACCTTTTCCTCTGTTACCTCTCCTAAAATTCTTATTCCTAACCCTGGGCCCGGAAAGGGATGCCGGGACAATAATTCATCAGGAATGCCTAATTCCTTTCCAACTTTTCTTACTTCATCTTTAAAAAGAGATCGAAGAGGCTCTACCAATTGTAAATTCATTGCGGCAGGAAGCCCGCCAACATTATGATGTGACTTTATTGTAACTGATGGTCCATGTACAGAAACAGATTCTATCACATCAGGATAAATAGTTCCCTGTGCTAAAAAATCTATACCGGTAATTTTATGTGCCTCCTCATCAAAAATATCTATGAAGCTTTTGCCGATCGCTTTTCTTTTTTCTTCAGGCAAAATTTTGCCAGCAAGCTTTGCATAAAAATGATCTTTGGCATCTACGCCTTTAATATTTAAGCCTAAAGTTTTGCAGCTGGATAAAACCTGTTCAAATTCATCTTTTCTTAAGAGGCCATTATCAACAAAAATTCCAAAAAGATTTTTGCCAATTGCTTTATGAATTAATGTAGCTGCAACTGTTGAATCAACACCACCACTAAATGCCATGATAACTTTTCCATTGTCAACCTGTTTCTTTATTGCCTCAACAGTATCTGTAATAAAATGTGCAGGCGTCCAATCCTGTTGGCATCCGCATATACCAACTAAAAAATTCTTTATTATTTTTTTGCCTTCGGCAGAATGATAAACTTCGGGGTGAAACTGCAGGCCATAAATTATTTTTTCTGAAAAAGAAATTCTTTTGAAAGCTGCTACAGGAATACTTTCTGTTGTTCCTAATATTTCAAAGCCTTCAGGTAGTTTTTTTATACTATCCGAATGGCTCATCCAGACATTGGATGTTTCAGGAACATCTTTTAATAAATTATCTGAATGTAAAATTTTTAAAACCGCACGGCCGTATTCTCTCTTATCACTTTTTTCTACTATGCCCCCAAAGGTTTTTGCAGTAAGTTGTGCTCCGTAACAAAGTCCTAATACAGGTAATTTTTCTGCCACTGCTTTTATATCTACTTCAGGTGCAAATTCTTCATTTACCGAAAAAGGAGAGCCTGAAAGTATAATGCCCTTTAAGCCATCAAATTCTATTTTCTTATTGAAAGGGATAATTTCGCAATACACATTGGCTTCTCTAACTGCACGGGCTATCAGTTGTGTATATTGAGAGCCAAAATCAAGAATCAAAATTTTTTCCGCCATGGGCTGCGAAGTTACAGCGTTAAATTCATAGCTTTATTAAAACTGTTTTATGGCGAGACTACTAACTGCAATTGCATCAGCAATTATTTTTTGTTCATGCCAATCAATTACCGGCAGCGGTAATATTATAACACAGGCAAGGCATGTAAATCAATTCAGCGGCGTTAAAACATCGGGCTCAATAGATATAGAGGTTATGAATGATGCCAGCCAGTTAGTAAAAGTTGAAGGAGACGATAATGTTTTGCCTTATGTAATAACAACAATAGAAGACGGGCTTCTTAATGTGCATTACAAATCAAATATGTCATTTAACGATACTCATGTAAAAGTGTATGTAAGTGCGCCTGTATTATCAAGGCTGGTTGTTTCAGGCTCGGGAACAATTAATTCAAAAGATACCTTAATGGATAATGATCACATCGAATTCAGGGTTTCAGGATCTGGTGATATTGATGCATTAGCAGATGCTCCTTCCATTACGGCAGACATTGGTGGATCAGGAACTATAGCATTACAGGGCAGAACAAAAAGTTTTGATTGCAGTATCAGTGGCAGCGGCGATATAAAATGCAGGAATTTATTAAGCGAAAATACCACCGCAAGTATCACAGGAAGCGGAACCGCACACGTTTATGCAAGTGTGCATGTAATTGGAAAAGTAACCGGCAGCGGCGATATTTATTATAGTGGTAGCCCGACTGTTGAAATTCATAGAACGGGTAGTGGCTCGGTGGAAGCAGAAAACTAGATGATAGAGTAGCAAATAATAAAATCAATTAAAATAATCTCTCAAAACCAATTCCAGCAGAAAATCTTTCTCTATTGCTTGTTAAATAAATTCTTTTTTCATACCCAAGGGAAAACCTGATAATATTATCATTCGATAAAAAGTGAGTTTGGTAACCAATTCTGATTCTTTTAGAATGTGTGGGATAATTGTTTGTTTCATTCGTTATAAGATCGGTATAATCATGAGGAGCCACACCCGTATTAAGAGTTAGTGATATATATTTGTTTTGATTAGAAAGGTAATAAATACCAGTTAGGTAATATGATTGATTCAGGCCTTTTGACTGAGGTGCTAAATATGTTCGGGCCGAAGTAAAAAACCTGTGAAAAGATGCACTATAAGCAGCAGTATAAATAGTTATTGGATCATTCAAGGCTTTAAAATTAAGGTATCTAACTCCACCTTCCAGTTCGGAGTTTTTGAAGAGTCTATAATATAATCCAATTGCCAGACTATAAGACGGAAATATATTGCTTGCCGAATAAGATCCTCCAATATACCCCCTCAGAGAAGAAGTAATTTTGGGATATACATTTAATTCTAATTGAATACCTGATACATTGAACCGGTTTGCATAATTAAGTTTGGTATTTATACTTCCCTTCTTCCCTTTGTGAAAAAAATAGAATGAACCGAAATTCCAGGGAGAGTAGGAATTTTTAAAATAATCGTAGTAGTAATTGATACCTACCCCATTTTTAGGGGATTGATTAGTTATTTTTTTTTTTAGATATTCTTTAAAGTTCAAAGCTTCCTGATTGCCGGGGTTTAGGTGCAAAATTTGGTCTAATACTGCAATAGCCTTATCATTTTTTAATTGTTTTGCATATATCCTGGCTTTCCTTATCAATAAGCTTTCTGAATTAGGATATGTTTTAAGTGCTCTGTCACTGTACATTAAAGCCTGGTCTAAATGATGCGACCAAAGCTCAACATTAACTATTGAGAGTAAAGCTTCTTCATTATTAGGGCTTTGTTTGAGAGCATTATTTAAAAATATTCTTGCTGAATCAAACTTACTATCCCACGAATACAATCTGCCTAATAAAATTTCAGCTTGTAAATTATGTGGATTTCTATTTAGTATAGATTGACATATATTTTTAGCCTTTGAATTTTGCCCCTTTTTTATCCAGTATATGACTCTTTGTATGTTTGAACTATCTTTAGTTCCAATTAAATTATTTTGCGCATAAGTAGGAAAATAGAAAAGAAAAGAAAGTAAAACAGGGATTATTCTGTTCCATAGCTTATAAAAACGAATATTTCTGCAAAACATAGGTATTGAATTAGGGATAATATAATAATATAAAAAGATGGAGAAATACCTCCATCTTTTTATATTGAGAAATTCTAAATTTTATTTCGTTTCCTAACCATTGAATTCACCATCGTTTTCAATGTCGTCTATATTTGAATCATCCATATCATTTTGATCATTGAGCATATCCTCATGATCATTATTAAAGTCCTCAATGTCATTCAATTGATCCTGATGATCATTATCAAGGTCTTCTTGGTGATCATTATCAAAATCCTGATGATCATCATTCATGTCTGATTGATCATTTAGCATGTCCTGATGATCATCATCAAAATCAAACTGATCATTTAATTGATCCTGATGATCATTCAACCATTCATCTTGATCCTTTTGATCGTGTTGATTATTTTGATTTTGTCCCTGGGAATTTTGAGCGTAACTCCTGTTACAAAACAAAACTGCAATAAATAAGCTTAGAATCAGTAGTTTTTTCATATTTATATAGTTATGTTAGTGTGACTGTAAATCTAAGCAATTTTTTTATTAACTCCTACTATTGTTGTTAATAAATTATACTACAAAAGGAAGCTTTACATAATTTGGGGTAAATAATTTTTATTTTGTTGTCAACCTGTCAGCAAAATTAATATGGCACTTTATTTGAAATTTGCACTGCAAAAATATTTATATGCAAAAAGGCAGTATCCGTGTACAGACCGAGAACATTTTCCCTATAATCAAGAAATTTCTTTACAGCGATCATGAAATATTTATTCGTGAGCTGGTTAGTAATGCTGTTGATGCTACGCAGAAGCTAAGAACACTTTCTTCTATTGGCGAGGCAAAGGGCGAGATCGGAGATGTAAATATTAAGATCAAATTAAACAAAGAAAAAAAGACATTGACCATTTCCGACAAAGGTGTTGGAATGACAGGCGAGGAAGTTGATAAATACCTTAACCAGGTCGCCTTTAGTGGGGCTGAAGAATTTTTAGAAAAATATAAAGGAAAGAATGAAGCAAATATTATCGGGCATTTTGGTTTGGGTTTTTATTCTTCTTTTATGGTGAGTGATAAAGTGGAAGTTGTTACAAAAAGCTTTAAAGAAGATGCAAAACCGGTGCGTTGGGAATGTGATGGCAGCCCTGCATATACTTTGGAAGAAACAGAAAAAGATCAAAGAGGAACAGATATTATTCTTCATATAAACGAAGACAGCAATGAATTTTTAGAAGCATACAGAGTGAAAGGTATTCTTGAAAAATTCTGCAAATTCTTACCTGTTCCAATTTTATTTATTGATGAAAATGAAGACAAAAAAGAGAAGAAAGAAGGAGAAGAAAATAAACAGATAAACAATACAAATCCTGCATGGACAAGAAAACCAAGTGAACTAACCGCTGAAGATTACGAGAATTTTTATAAAGAGCTTTATCCTTTTGGCGAAAAACCTTTATTCTGGATTCATCTTAATGTTGATTATCCTTTTAACCTAACGGGT
>JAYVEA010000163.1:0-4177 GCA_043749085.1 Chitinophagales bacterium | reverse complement strand
ATTACTGATGACTTACCTTTTAAACTGATGTTACCATCTTTATCAACAGTTACACCTGGTGATTTTTCCAATACTTCCAAAGCGGTTGAACCCACATTCGTTACAGATGCATCCACATTCACTACCATGCGGTCAATCTTTTGTTCAATAAGTGGTTTTTTGCTGGTAACAACAACAGCAGAAAGATTTTTAGTCACGGGCTGTAAAATCAAGGTGTCAAGTAAAACGGTCGTATTGTTTTCCGAAATAGGAAATATGGCAGAATTTACTGTATTAAAATTTACAGAGCTTATTGTAATAAAATAATTTCCGTAAGTAATACCAGTAAATGAAAATTTTCCTGCTTTATTTGATACAGCAATTTTGATTATCGAAGAATCTTTCGACTTCATTAATGAGATGGTTGCTGATTCAACTGGTGCATTCTTTGTATCCACAGCGCTGCCGGACACAATGGTTTCATTTGTTAGAGCCATACTTTTAATAGCAAGGACAAATGTTATAAAAACTATTAGTAACTTTTTCATGTTTTATTTTTTTTTACGACACAAATTTATTTTGAAGAACCCGGCAAATTTTGAAAATGATGTAAACCATGAAAAGTTTGCTGTAAACCATAAAAGTTGCATACTTCAGTGAGCCGACGCACCAAGTCAGGCACATTTGCAAGGCACACATGTACAGCACATCACGAAGGTTTTTTCCGCCTCGCTTATTTATCCTGGGCTTGCCTTGTATGCTGCTGCCGCTGCTGTATTCGCATGGACTTAAGCCCGCAAAACTTATTAATTGCCGGTGATTTTGGGTGTACTTAAATCCTTGTGTAAATACAATCAGCATCGCTATTGCCCGTTTGCCTATGCCCTTGATGCTGCTCACGCTTTTGAGTTGCGCAGGCTGCCAGCTTTGTAACAATGCTTCTAATTTCACCTCTAACAATTTGATTTCTTTTTCTAAGTGCACATTCATTTTTTCCAGTGATTTTATCATGTCTTTACTGGGTACAGGAAGCAACCTTAAGCTATGCAACTGGTTATTAAAACGCTTGATCTGTTCGGCGTATTCTCTGATATATATAATTGCTATTGGGCTTCAGTTGTCGGCAGACGTTTTTCAAATATCCCAACAACGCCAAGCCCTGTTCGTTGGCTGCTACTTTGTATGATGACAAACCCTAAAATATCAACAGACACATGAACACAATGACACCAAAAGAATTTATTGACACAGTTCTAATTAATGAAGTTGGAGCTATTCATTTACAATATCCATACATAACTTTTGCTATGATGGCTATAGGAATTGAATTTCTTGGTAAATCATTGAATAGTTATGAGGACTGGAATCAAGGTGGTCGCTCAAAGGAAGATTTTGAATTAGCAATAAATTCACTAAACTCATTTCACAGATACAGACCATTACTTGCTAGCCACAATCTTTGGACGAGTTTAAGAAATGGCTTTTTACATTCCTTCGTTCCTAAAAATACCTTGACTTTATCAAGCAAAAACGAAACAGGACATTTAGTTGCGATAACACCGACAAAAATAAATTTACGTTGTGAAGATTTATACGCAGATTTTAAAAGAGCTTGTCAAGAAGTTATCGCTATGACTAATTTCCAAAGCAACAAACTGAGTTTGCCATTACTTGAACTTTCAGACGTCCAAAATAATATTTCTGTTTCAGGACGTGTCAAACTAACAAATGGTTCTCTTGTAATTACTGGAAATGATAACCCCGCCGGGACAGAAAATACCTGATCGTTATTCTGAAAATAAAATACTGGCTCCGTAAGTTGGCATCGGTTCTTTTTCAGCTTAAATTTCTTAGCTTATCGCCTGCTCGCAATAAGCAAATTCAGATCAGTATATTTTAGATCGAAACGCTGGCTTAAATGAAAATTAGTGAGTGCCCCTTTGAATAAATAAATGCCGCTGCGAATATTTATCTTATGCCAAACCATATTCTCAAAACCGCCGTCATCAGCCATTTCCAGCATTAGTGGCATTAATACATTGCTGATAGATTGAGAGGCGGTTCTGGCAAAACCACTTGGAATATTGGGTACGCAATAATGAATAACATCATATTTACGAAATACAGGTTTTTCATGCGTGGTAACTTCAGATGTTTCAAAGCAGCCTCCATGGTCAATGCTAACATCAACTATTACAGTACCCGGCCGCATACGGCTTACCATATGTTCTGTAACAACAACAGGGGTTCTTCCACCTGAAGAGGACAAAGCACCAACAGCAACATCACACGTTTTTAACTGCTTGCTTAAAATGGTAGGTTCAATAACAGACGTGTATAAACGAACGCCGATATTATTCTGCAGTCTTTTTAAACGGTATATGCTGTTGTCAAAAATTTTTACGCTGGCTCCCATTGCCAATGCAGTTCTTGCTGCATATTCGCCAACAATCCCGGCGCCTATAATAATTACTTTTGTTGGAGGGATACCGGAAATACCACCTACCAAAACTCCCTTGCCATTATTTGCATTACTTAAATACTGGCCGGCAATAAGCATTACTGCACTCCCTGCAATCTCACTCATGCTTCTTACAATGGGATTATGCCCGCTGTCATCTTTTAGATTTTCAAAACTTAAAGCAGTAATTTTTTTCTCCATCATTTTCTCTAAAATTTCCTGCTTCATTACTGCAAGGTGTATGGGAGAAATTATGAATTGGTTATGCTTTAGCAGCGGAACTTCATGCTCGCTTACAGGAGCGCTCTTTACTAATATATCACATTCAAAGACTTCTTTTTTATTATGAACTATTTTTGCACCTGCCTCGCTGTAATCATGATCAGAATAGCTGGCTCCCTCGCCTGCATTGGTTTCCATCACAACCCGGTGCCCGTTATTGGTTAACACTGCTACAGAATCAGGCGACAATGCAACACGGTTTTCCTGGAAAGAAGTTTCCTTGGGAATGCCAATAAATAATTCTGCGCCCTTTGGTTTTACATCAAGCGTTTCCTCCAGCGTTTCGTAAGTAAAGGAAGGGGATACAAATGGTTTTGATGCAGACATGAGAAATGATTACTAATGAAATTAAGAATTATATGTGAATTGTTATGATGGAAATTTACAAACCAGCTTTCTTTCGGTATCACTTATAGGCTCAATAAATAGATTTACACTATCTGAAGGTAAAATAGAAATCCTTTCAGGCCATTCTATAAAACAGGTATCACCGCTGTAAATACATTCTTCAACACCTGCATTTATGGCTTCTTCATTATCCTTTACACGATACAGATCAATATGAAAAATCGTTTTATTTTTTTCTGTTCGATATTGATTAATGATAGAAAAAGTAGGACTGGTAATATTTTCTTTTACACCCAGCTGCCTGCATACAGCCTGTATAAACGTTGTTTTGCCGGCACCGAGGTTACCGTGAAATGCAACAACCTTATGTTCATCTAAAAATTGGATAAAATCTTTCGCTACAATTTCAATCTCACTTAAACTATAAATTAACTCCATGTTGCAAAGATAATTTCCACTATTAGCAAATGAATAATTTTTTGCGATAGTAACTTTGTATTATAGTAATGACACTCCTGTTAATTAAATTAATTCTATCCAAATAGTGATTCAGACAAAAGAAAAAGTTGAATGGAAAGTTGAAGGAATGACCTGTTCCAACTGCGCCTTAACCATATCAAAATATTTACAAAAAGAAGGGCTAAAAGATGTTTCAGTAAATCTTATTGATGGTGATGTTAGCTTTGAAAATGGTGAAAATGGGGAAAATGGGGAAAAGGAAAAAATTAAAAACGGAATTGAAGGTTTAGGATATAAGGTTGTTGACGGGCAACAAACCACGAACAACCAACAACGCTTCTTAAAAACTCCTCTTCAAAAATTTTGGTTTTGTCTTCCATTCACATTGGTATTAATGTTACACATGTTGCCATGGCATATTCATTTTTTAATGGATCCATGGATACAGTTTGGTTTATGCCTGCCGGTATTTATTGTTGGTATGAATTATTTTGGAACAAGTGCTGTAAAAAGTATCCGCAACGGAGTGCCTAATATGAATGTATTGATTGCTATGGGAGCTGCTGCTGCATTTGTTTATAGCCTGATCGCAACCTTAACGAATTTAGGATCAGAGCATTTATATTATGAATCTGCGGCAACAATTAT
>JAYVEA010000162.1:0-4224 GCA_043749085.1 Chitinophagales bacterium | reverse complement strand
AACAACATTTAAATGTTCCCTACCGCGATGGAGGTTGGACGTCAAAGCAGGTAATACATCATGTTGCAGACAGCCACATGAATGCATATATAAGATTTAAACTTGCGCTTACTGAAGATAATCCTACCATTAAACCTTATGATGAGGCAGCCTGGGCAGCATTAAGCGATACCACAAATCTTCCTGTTAATATTTCTCTTACTTTATTACATGCGTTGCATTTAAGATGGGTTGAGTTAATGAAAAATATGAAGGAAACAGATTGGCAAAAAACAATATATCATCCCGAACAAAAACGTACGATTACTTTATGGAATATGCTGGGAACCTATGCCTGGCATGGAAAGCATCATGCAGCACATATTACTTCATTACGCGAAAGAATGGGGTGGTAACGTTGATCCGTTAGTGAGTTAACCCGGATAAACGAATAAACAATTAAACGGATAAACATTTTTAAAATGGAGTGGAAAATATTATCTTCTGAATACCTTACTGATAAGCCTTTTTTCAGAGCAAGAAAGGATAAGTGTATAACGCCATCCGGCAAAATTATTCCCGAATACTATGTTGTTGAACTTGACCTTACATTGTGTGCATTAGGAATTACAATAGATAACCAGGCAGTGATGGTTAGGCAATATCGCCATCCGGTTAGTAAAACATTACTTGAAATTCCCGGGGGCTTTGCAGATAAGAATGAAGCTCCTGAAAAGGCAATTGCCCGTGAAATGCTTGAAGAAACAGGGTATGAATTTGATAAGTTTGAATTGGTGTCAGAAATTGCTGCAAACCCCGGTGTGCTTGATAATTATACAAAGCTTTACCTGGCAACAGGTGGCAGAAAAGTTGCCGAACAGAAACTTGATGCCAATGAAGAAATTAAAGTTGAATTAATTCCGCTTAATGATCTTATAGAAATGTTATTGCAAAATAAAATAGAGCAGGCCCTGCATGTTACCTGTATCTTTTATTCATTAATAAAGATGGGAAGATTGAAACTTTGTTAGACGCTTTTCGTCTACTTCACCTACAACAAATACACTTCCGCATACAACAATAAGATCTTCTTTGATCGCCTTTCTGAGTGCAGCTTTCAGAGCTTCATTTACTTCAATATATTTTTCTCCCTGTAAATTGTATTCTTTTGCTTTTTCAGCCAGTTCATCTTCAGGTAAAGCTCTTGGTATTTGTGCCTTTGTAAAATAATACAATGCATTTTTTGGAAGGAGTGATAGTATTTTATTTGCATCTTTATCTTTTACAATTCCAAAAACGATATGAAGATTTTTATAATTACATAAAGATATTTGATGTAATAATTGTTTAATACCATCTTCGTTATGCGCTACATCCAACGCTATCATTGGCTCCTGTTGTATAACATCCCATCTTCCATGTAAGCCTGTTATTTTTTTTACTGATGCTAATGCTGATCTGGTATTTTCTTTTTCTAAATTAAATCCGGCTTTATTTAATTCATCAATAGCCGCTAAAACTGTCAATAAATTTTTTTGCTGGTAAATTCCATTCAAATCAAGTTTATAATTTCGTTTTTCATCTTTAGTGATTTCAGAAACTTCAACTTCTAATTCACTGTTCCTTAAAATTAAATTTTTAACACTGAATTTATCTTCTACAAAAATGATTGGTGCATTACATTGTTTTGCCTTTTCTAAAAAAATATTTTTTGTTTCGGGGAGTGATTCGCCGATTACAACCGGCACATTTGGTTTTATGATGCCTGCTTTCTCGAACGCAATTTTTTCAAGTGTATCACCTAGAATGTTCATATGGTCATATCCAATATTTGTTATAATACTTAACAAGGGTGTGATAACATTTGTGCTGTCTAACCTGCCGCCAAGGCCTGTTTCAATGATAGCTATATCTACTTTTTGTTCTGCGAAATATTGTAACGCCATTACAACAGTAAGTTCAAAAAAAGAAGGACTGATCTCTTCAGTTATATCTTTCATTTTCTCCACAAAAGAAACAATGAAATCTTTTTTTATCATTTCACCATTAACTTTTATTCTCTCTCTAAAATCTTTTAAATGTGGTGAGGTGTATAATCCTGTTTTATAGCCGCACTGCTGAAGAATGGTTGCCAGCATATGGCTTACAGAACCTTTGCCATTAGTGCCGGCCACATGAATGGTCTTTATTTTATTTTGAGGATTACCAGCAGCTTCGCAGAGTAAAACCGTATTGGTGATATCTTTTTTATAAGCAGCTGCACCGATCTTGCTGAATAACGGAAGTTTTGTTACCAAATAATCAAGCGTTTGCTGATAAGTCATTCATGCAAATTAATGGCTCAAATCTAAATTGTAGTAATTTTTTTAACCGCAGAGAAAGAAGTTAGAAGAGTTATCGCAGAGGCAAATAGTAGCTTCTCTGCGTTTTTCTCTTTCGCTCAAGTTCTCTGCGGTAAAGATGTTACTGGATATTAAAATTAAATTGTACGGTAACTGTTGATTCGTGATCTGATTTATCAAACTTTACATTACGCAGGTAATCAACAATTGCGTTGGCATATGCTCTTGCTGTAGTGCTGGAATTTCTTCCAAAGCCTGCAAAACTTCCTGTGCCTTCAGGAGATACTTTAACGATGGCATAGATGGTTGCTTTTTCAAGATCGCCTGTAAAAGAATAATATCTTACAATATGCCTGTCACCTATAACCTTTGGTCCGCCTGGTTTTCCTCCGGGAGAATTTCCATAAGAATCAGGTTTGCCATTGGGGCTTCCATTATCACCGTTGCCGGGTTTGTATCCTTGATTTTTGTATCCGTTATCCTGATTAGCGCCATTGCCGCCTGTACCATTGCCTCCTTTATATAAAGCAATTTTTGGTTTAGGAGGAGCCGGATTTGGATTTACAACAGGAACAGGATTATTTGTTTTTACAGACTTTGTAATTGTTTCTTTTGCGATAACTTTTGCTTCCTTATTTGGTTTAATTACTTTGGTAACAGGTGCTGCTTCTTTATCATCATTCTCATCAGCCTGTATATCTTTTGAAGGCTCATCGTGTACTGCCGCAGATTTTACAGATTGAGGTTTTGGCACATCAGGTGCAGGATCACCTTTTACCAGCGGCTGTACATTTCCCATCCCTTCCTGTTCATTACCTAAATTTATTTCAATAAGATCCTGTATTGCTGGCATTGGCGGTATTGATAACGGCCATGTATAAAAAAATGCAATGGCAAGTAATAGTCCACAAATGAGAACTGTATAAGAAAATGCCTTTGTATTTTTTTGTATTTCGAAAGAGTCAGTCATTATTGCTTATTCGGTATTGAATTACGATGCCAATTTACTTCAATTGAATAAATGAGATGATAATAATTCTGTTAAAATAATTTAACGGCTTATGCAATTTTTTTATAAATAAAATCGGGCATCCATTTTAAAAGTTTAGCGATGAGCCACCAGCGCTTTGTTATGTATGCTCTTTTCTTTTTCTTTTTTATTGCCTGGTACATTTGCATAGCTGCTTTTTGGGGTGGAGCTATCCAGAATTTACCGCCTTTTGCCAAACCCGTATCTACGAAGCCCGGCTGAATATCTGTTACCGCAATATCCTTTTTTAACCTCCTTGCCTTGTAATAAAGCCCTTCCATATAATTGCTCTCAAATGCTTTGCTGGCGCTATATGCAGGAGCATGGCTATTGCCACGAATAGATGCAATGGATGATGTGCAGGCTATTTGTCCGTGTCCCTGGTTCACCAAATAATTAAATGCATAACAAATTATTTCTACAAAACCATTCACATTTACATCAGTTGTTCGCTTTTCAATATCCCAATCAAGCTCTTTGCTTACCTCTCCATAGCCGCTGTTATAAATAAGGATGTCAAGTCCATCCAGTTTTTGAATTAATGTTTGCAGGTGTGGGATATTTTCTTTTTGTGTAACGTCGAAACATTCTGTTACTATATTTTTAGGAAATTTATTTTGGAGAGAAAGAAGCAATTCATTTCTTCTTCCTGTTATACCAACAAAATATCCTTTTTTGGCATAAATGGTTGCAAGTTCTTTTCCTATCCCGGAAGTTGCTCCAATAATTATTACTTTCTGTTGGTTTTTTGTTTCAGCCATTATAGTTTCTTTCTCCAAAAATTAAGCTTCCAATTCTTACCATGGTACTTCCTTCTTCAATGGCTATTTTATAATCGGCGCTCATGCCCATGGAAAGAGTTGTCAGTTGGCA
>JAYVEA010000161.1:0-13316 GCA_043749085.1 Chitinophagales bacterium | reverse complement strand
GTTATAAAAAACAGTAACCAGAATAGTATTACACAAACTCCACTGCGAATTACATTAAGCCCATAAGATCCTGCCAGGCTTTGTCCGGTAAAATATTTAATTGCGCTTATATTTATTGCAAAGAAAAGATTGGTTGCTAAAAGGCCTATGTGTGCTCTGATCTGTGGGCTCAAAATAATTTTAATTAAAGGTGCAAAGTTGCGATATTACAGTGACCGTACAAATTGATTGATAACTTTTTTGTATTGCTCCATATCATATCTGGGAATAGCGAAAGAAAATACATGAGCTTGCTGAAGCGCATTTTGTAAAACAAAATCTTTTTGACTTATGGTATAGAATATTTTGTTTTCCATTAAAAATCTGGCCAAATATTCCTGTTCAGTTTGCCCCGGCGTTGGTATAAGAATAGCTTTTTTTTGCAGCCTGATCAAATCCATAATAGTTGTATAACCGCATCTGCTGATGATCATACCAGATTGAAGTATTGCTTCATTAAGTTCTTTTGTAGATAGATGATTTTTAATTTCTACTAATGGATTTTGAAATTTTAACTCCTCACTACTTCCTGGTAATCCTCTGATAAATAAAACATTTCCGGAATAGGATTTTAGTTCCTTTAAAATCTGATCTTCAAACATTGTTCTTTGTGGCTCGGGTCCGGAAATACTTATAAGGAGATCAATTTTTTTCACAACAACATTCAATTCAAATCTTGAAAGTCCGCCTAAGTATTTTATTTTTTTTGGTAATTTTTTGGGATGGGATAACTTTCCTGCTAAACCGTTTACTGCAAAATCCGGTATCCAGCATTCATCATATTTATTGATGAAATAAAAATGAAGTCGCCTGGCAATTTTTTCCGTAAATACATTTCCTGTTTTAATTAATAATTGATGTGTAATGTAAATTGAAGGAATTTTAGAATGATACAACCCAAACCTGTTATCAGAGATAACAGCATCAATTTTATATTTCTTTACCATTTTTTTCAGCCACTGATGTTCTTTATAAATAGTGAAGATCAGTTTTGGAAATTGTGCTAATATCTTCAGTGGCAAAAAATATCTTTTCCTGCTGTACTCAATTCTATATCCCGATAAGGGTAAAAAACTTAACGCCGGAAACTCCTGTTTTAATAGTGAATAAGTTGCTCCTTCGGCCGCAATAAATACGTTACAGTTTTGGTTTATTAATTCTTTTATTATGGGAATACAGCGGGTCGCATGACCCAGTCCCCACTCTAACGGGGCTACTAACACTCTGCGAAAAGTGGATATATTGTTAATTTTAATACCGTTGTTCAAAACTTTGCAATAAATAACTGTGAAAATAGTTTAATTTGTATCAGATTTCTATGAAGAAAATACACAACATTTTTTTGATCTTTTTATTAGCAGCAACATTGTTGACTACAGGATGCAGTTCTTCCAAAAAAAGCGGCTGCGGTTGCCCTAGTAAAAAAGGTTTGGTAGGTTACTAAAAATTAATAATTAGCATGAACAAATCTAACCGGGATTTACTGGTGTTGTTCAAAGAAGAATTAATGAGCCCCCAGTCTATAGAACATGAAGTGGAAATGCTTCACGAGCTTTTATACGCAATTGAAAAAATAGAGAATCTTGTCATTGCACATGAAGTTATTAATCTTAATAACTATAAGATACAAACTCAACCTAACATCATACGCAATACTATCTGCAGAAAGGAACTTAAGCCTTTTATATTTTTAAATAACAAGAATTAATTACTGCAGTTTCTCAAGCGCCTGTTGCAGGGTCGAAAGCATTTCACTTATCTCTTCCTTTTTACACGTTCCAACACTCAACCTGTACCAATTAGAATTTTGCGAAGCCCCAAATGCATAAAAGGGAACTACTGCAAGCTTTGCCTCATTTAAAATATATTCAGTTACATCTTTTTGTTTCTCCAGAATTTTTTCCGCCTGGGTCTTTTTACCTACAAGATCAATTTGAATGGTTAAATAAATAGCCGCTTGCGGAGCAATTGAATCAACACTAAATCCTTCTTCCTTCAACTTCTGAAATCCCTCATGTATCAGTCGAAGTCTGTCTTCCAATTGCTTTTTATATTGCTCAAAATGTTTATCAATTGCTTCTGACTGTAAAAGATATTTAGCAGTGGCATGTTGTTCAGCCATTGGGCTCCAGGCACCCACATGACTATTTATTGCCTTCATTTTACTTAAAACATGCTGAGGGCCCAGAGCCCATCCCACCCTAACTCCTGTAGCAGCAAATGATTTACTTATACCATCAATAAATATGGTGTAATCTTTCATCTCAGGCCGTAATGAAACAGGATTATAATGTACAGAATCTCCAAAGGTTAATGTCCAGTACATTTGATCATACATCACGTATAACTTTTTCTCTTCCTCTCCTCTCTCCATATTTTCCTCCAGAACAAGATCACATATGTCTTCCAGCTCTTTCTTTTTAAATATAGTGCCTGTTGGATTTAGCGGCGAGCACAATGCAATAAGCGCTGCACCTTTTATATGCGGTCTTATTTGTTCTGCCGTGGGCATAAAATTATTTTCAGCACCTGCTTCAATTACTTCGTGTACACCTTCCACGAAATGTACATAATGATTATTGTTCCAGCTGGGAACAGAGTAAATCACTTTATCCCCTTTATCAACCAATGCCCTGTATAATGCATAAATAAGAGGACGGCCGCCGGCAGCAATTAATATTTCATTGGCTCCATAATCAATACCTTCTCTATCACTAATAAATTTTGATACCGATTCTCTTAATGTAAGAATGCCTTCAGCAGGGGGATATGTAGTATAATGATTTTTATACGCATCTATTATTTCCTGTTCCAACTTTTTGGGAATTGGAAAAATGGAAGAATCAAAATCACCGATCGTGAAGTTGTATATCTTTTCTCCTTTAATTATTTTTTCTTTTATATCTGCGCCCAGGCGCACTATCTCTGAACCAATTAATGTTTCAGCAAGGTGGCTTAATCTTCCGAAAGCCCTTTTTATAGTGTTATATATATTGATAACTGATATTTAAAAAGTAAAAGTAGTATTTATAAATTTTTTAAAAATTCTTCAATCCCTTCCACTATTTTTTTGCCACAGCTTTATGAAATGGGGGAGAAAGTATTTTTTTCTCATCTTCTTTATTACTTAAAAATGCTACCTCTAAAAGACAGTTAGGATAATCCGTTGGTCCGCTTAAACTGAAATTAAAGGCGCCCACATTTCCATATTCTTTTAAATTAAGATCTAGCATACGATTGAGAATGGAAACACTTAACGGTCGAAATCCAATGTAACGGTAATAACTACTTACACCTTGTATGGAATCTATATCAGAAGAATTAAGATGAATGCTGATGAGCAGATCAGGGCATTGTTGTTTTAAAAATTCAATCCTTTCAGGCATACTAAGTGTTGTATCCTTTTCTCTTGTCATAATAACATTTGCTTTCTTTTTAAAAAGAGCTGTTTGTAATTCTTTTGCTATTAAGAGCGTATAATTTTTTTCCAACACTTTGCTGGTAACTCCATCTGCACCATGATTATCACCTCCATGCCCTGCGTCAATTGCTATGGTTAAATATTTAAGTTCGGGTTTTTCAGGTTGCCGTTTAACTCTTATGATTAATTTATTTCCTTCATAATAGATGGTGTGCCCCCAATGTTGTTTATGTTTAAGGTCAATAATAACTTTCATTACATCATCTTCTGTTTGCTGGTAATAAGCATTCTTTATTTCTTTTGTTGTGTTGAGTTGTGTTATCCAATTGGTATTACTTTCCGCACCAAAAATTTCTACCACCAGTCTCGAAGGATCAATTTGCTGAATACTTGTGTAGGGCAGCTTTTCATTTAAGAAAATGGTTACGTAATCGTAAACGCTGTCTCCATATACTTTCCAGCTACCTGTTAAATGATTTATAGTGCCAGGCATGGGCCATACAAGATTTTTTTTATCAATATATGCGGCATGATATTTAGATAACTGAACTTTATATTTAGTTTTAAAACTGTCGACTACTTTTAGTAAAATATTACTGTCAAGAAAGGTCATCTTAGCGCCGCCAAGCCTGTCATCACCAATTCCATATTCAAGAAAGGGAAGGCTGCCGGTTGTTCGCCCATAGAAAAAAGACTGTGTACTTTGTGCGAAAGAATTAATAGATACAAGAGTAAATATAATGAGAAGAATTTTTTTCATTCAATAGTTTTAAAATTTAATTGTTCATTAATTCTTCCCAATATTCAGCTGCTCTTCTTGTATGAGGAATTACAATAGTGCCTCCAACAATATTTGCAACAGAAAAAATTTCATACATCTGTTCTGTTGTTACACCAAGCTCATGGCTTTTTCCTAAATGATATTTAATGCAATCGTCACAACGTAAAACCATGCTGGCAACCAGTCCCATCATCTCTTTAGTTTTTTTATCAATAGCACCATCCTCATAAGTATTAGTATCTAAATTCCACAGGCGTTTTATTACAAGATTATTCTTGCCTAAAATAACTTCGTTCATCTTTTCACGATAATCATTAAACTCTTTTACTAACTGTGCCATAATTATTGGTATTAAATGTGAAGGGCAAAGTTAATATGTAAGGGATAAGCAATTTCAATTATACTAATTTTACTCTATGGCAGCAACATTATACGATTTTGGAATGATAGGTCTCGGAGTTATGGGGAGTAATCTTTTACTCAACATGGCAGACCATGGATTTAGAGTTATTGGCTATGATAAAAATCCTGACAAGACCAGTACGTTTGAATTGTCTGCAACAAAAGGTACTGTCGTAAAAGGCGTAAATACTTTGCAGGAAATGATAATTCAATTACAAAAGCCAAGAAAATTAATGATGCTCGTCCCGGCGGGTAATCCCGTGGATAGTGTGATCTCGGAACTAATTCCATTATTGGAAGAAGGAGACATAATTATTGATGGCGGCAACTCTCACTATATTGATACTTTAAAAAGAATAACTTTTTTAAAAGAAAAGAAACTGCATTTTATGGGCTTTGGCATTTCAGGTGGTGAGCAGGGTGCACGGCTTGGCCCGAGTATTATGCCCGGCGGTGATTTAGAAGCATATAAAGAAGTTGAACCAATTTTAAAAGCTGTTGCGGCAAAGGTTAATCATGTGCCATGTGTTGCTTATTTAGGAAATGATGCAGCAGGCCATTATGTAAAGATGGTACATAACGGAATTGAATATGCCATTATGCAATTGATAAGTGAATGTTACGATATTTTACACAATGGATCAGGATTAAATAATGATGAATTGCATAAGGTTTTTAATGAGTGGAACAAAGGAGAAATGAAATCTTTTTTATTAGAAATTACAGCAGATATTTTTTTACAAAAAGATGATAAGACTGATAACAGATTAGTAGATATTATTCTTGACAAGGCCGGTGCAAAAGGAACAGGTAAATGGACTTCCGAAGCTGCGTTGGATTTACCGGAACCTATACCTACAATTGATTCGGCAGTTACAATGCGAAATATTTCTGCATTAAAAGATGAAAGAATATCTGCGAATGCTATTTACAAACCTTCGGTGAAAAAAATAAATATTTTAAAAGAAGAATTGATACCGCAATTACATGATGCATTATTATTTGCAACAGTTGTTAGCTACGCACAAGGATTGTCTATGCTGGCAAAAGCATCTATGTTATTAAAAATGGAAATACCATTACCCGAAGTAATAAGAGTATGGACCGGCGGCTGTATTATACGATCTGAATTATTAAATCTCTTTGGCAAAGCATTTCAAAAAAATGCCCAATTACCAAACTTATTGCTGGATGAAGAGATCGCAGATCTTTTAAAAAATAAATTACAAAATTTGCAGAATGTAGTAACAACAGCACTTTCAAGTGATTATCCGGTGAGTAGCTTATCAGCCTCTTTAAATTATTTTAATGCTTATTGCAGAGAAAAATTACCAACTAATTTGATACAGGCTCAAAGAGATTATTTCGGTTCACATACTTATGAGCGGGTTGACATTCCGGGAAGTTTTCATACAGAGTGGCAACCAGATGATAAAACAATTGATCATCCTTCTCACCATTAGTCTGAACTAAGATTTGTAGGATTAAAAGAGTAGGATAAATTAAATTTGAAAATGATATATGAGGACCTAACACATAAGATTATTGGTTGCGCCATGAAAGTTCACAGTGCAATCGGAAATGGATTTCAGGAAGTAATTTACCAGAGAGCATTGGCAATAGAATGCAGATATCAAGAAGTAGAATTTACACGTGAACATGAAATGCAGATATATTACAGGGAAGAAGAGATTGGAACAAGGAGAGTTGATTTTTTTGTGGAAAGTAATATAATGGTAGAATTGAAAGCGATATCAAATCTTGAAGATGTACATCTTGCCCAGGCTATGAATTATTTACAAGCATATAATTTACCTGTTGGGTTACTTCTAAACTTTGGTGCAAAAAGCATGGAATTTAAAAGGGTCTATAATCTAAATCATCCTATAAATAAAGAATTCGTAAAAGGCAATCCTAAAATCAATTAATCCTATGAATCCTAATTCAGACAACAAAAAAACATTACCACCTACAGTTATTTTCATCTTTGGAGGAAGCGGTGATCTTAATTACCGCAAACTTACTCCTGCGTTGTATAATTTATTTCTTGATAATTCAATGCCAGAAAAGTTCAGCATTATTGGTATTGCAAGAACTGAGTATGATGAAACTGCTTACAAAGAACACTTACTGGATGGTGTAATAAACTTCTCAAGACGAAAAGATGATGACAAAAAATGGACAGACTTTTCCAAACGATTAAGCTATTTAAGAATGGATGTGTCTGACGAAAAAGAATACAATCAAATATCAGAAATAGTAAAGCAAAAAGAACAGGAATTCGGCGAACATCCTACATTCATCTTCTATATGGCAGTGGCACCGCAACTGGTGCCGGTTATAGTAAAAAACCTTGGCTCAGTACATGTTTGCTTAGATGTAAAACATTCAAGGATCGTTGTTGAAAAGCCTTTTGGCCATGATCTTGAAAGCGCAAAAGAAATGAACAAATTACTGGCTAATATTTTTGAAGAAGAACAGATATATCGCATTGATCATTATCTCGGCAAAGAAACTGTTCAAAATATTTTGGCCTTGCGTTTTGCCAATGCATTGTTCGAACCGATCTGGAATAAAAATTATATTGATCATGTACAGATAACCTCTGCAGAAACTGTTGGAGTTGAAGGGAGAGGTGGTTATTATGAAAGTTCAGGTGCATTAAGAGATATGGTTCAAAATCATATTCTCCAATTAGTTTGCATGATCGGAATGGAAGCACCAATCTCATTTAACGCTGATGAAATAAGAAATAAAAAGGTGGATGTGCTTAATGCGTTGAGAAAAATTCCCAAAGAAGAAGTATACGATTATGCAGTAAGAGGGCAATATGGCGAGGGTTGGATGCAGGCAGAAAAAGTTATGGGTTACCGGCAGGAAAAAGATGTAGATCAAAATTCAATAACAGAAACTTTTGCCGCAGTAAAGTTTTATATCGATAACTGGCGCTGGCAGGGTGTACCATTTTATGTTCGAACAGGCAAACATCTTCATGAAAAAACTACAACACTTACCATACAATTTAAGCCGGCGCCAAATTATTCTTTTCCTGCAGAAGCAGCTGAAACATGGCGGCCCAATCGCCTTTCAATAAGCATACAGCCGGAAATGGATATTTGTTTACGCTTCCAGGCAAAGCGACCGGGACAGGATATGGTTCTAACTCCGGTTGATATGGTATTTAATTATAAAGACGAATATGATGGCAACGAACCGGAAGCCTATGAAACTTTATTGTATGATGTAATGGAAGGGGATGCTACTTTATTTATGCGGGCAGACCAGGTGGAAGCAGCGTGGAAAGTGGTGATGCCGATAATTGAAGTGTGGCAGGAAAGAAAGCCAACAGATTTTCCTAACTATGCGCCCGATTCCTGGGGACCGGAAGATGCTGAAGCCCTGATAGCGAGGGATGGCCACAATTGGATTACGTTGCCGGCAAAAAGAAAAAAGAAATAATGCAATTACATGTTTACAAAGATGCAGAAGATGTCTGTAATGCCTTAGCAGCGTGGATTACAGATCTTATTGATAAAACTATGCTGGTTAAAGAAAAATTTACATGGGCATTATCAGGTGGAGAAACCCCCCAAAAATTATATCAAAAATTAGCAGCAAAACCTTACAATGAAAAAATAAAATGGGATAGGATTCATATATTTTGGGGTGATGAAAGAGTGGTTCCGTTTGATGATGAACGCAACAATGCAAAGATGGCTTATGATGACCTTTTAAGTAAAGTAGATATCCCACCTGGCCAAATCCATAAAATGTGGACCGACATTACTCCTGAAGAATCTGCGAAGCAATATGAAAATATTCTTCATAAATATTTTGATGATAAGCAAGCAACATTTGATCTCACTTTACTTGGCATGGGTGATGATGGACATACGCTTTCTTTATTCCTGGGTAACGAAATTTTACCCGATGATAACTCATGGGTTAATGAAGTTTATTCAAAAGAAAAAGGAGAAAGAATTACTTTAATGCCATCGGTTGTAAACAGATCTTCAACGGTTATTTTTTTAATTACAGGAGAAAACAAAGCAATGGTTTTAAAGGATGTTATTGAGAATAATTTATTAAAAAATTATCCTGCTCAATTGATACAGCCTTCAAATGGTGAACTGCATTGGTTTGTGGATGAAGCGGCGGCAAAATATTTAATCCCTTCAAAGACAAACAGCTAGTTATCAGTAATTGTTTAGTGCATGTTTAATTTTAAAAAACAGGCTACAAAAAGAATTGTATACTTTTAGAAATAAACTATAAATTTATTTTTTCAAAAAAAAATTAAGCTATGACACTATTCGGATTTTTAGTTCTTTTGCTAATAGCTGCAATATGCGGCGGAATCGGCCAATCGCTTGCAGGATATGATCTTGGAGGTTGTCTTGTATCAACCGTCGTTGGTTTTATTGGTGCTTATATTGGTTTATGGCTGGCAGCAAAAATGGGATGGCCCCATCTTTTTGAGATCAATATTGAAGGAAAACCATTTCCTGTGATATGGGCAGTAATTGGTGCTACAGTCTTTACTTTGATAATGGCATTGTTGCGAAGATTATTTATTGGCGGTCGCCGCGATTTTTAAGTCAGGATTTTCCTTCTTTATAATCTTTTTCGGCATCCTGCGCTTCTTGAAAATCAAGAATTACAGAGTTTATACAATAGCGTAAACCGGTAGGTGGCGGTCCATCTTCAAATACATGGCCTAAGTGTGCTTTACAGCGGCCGCATTGCACTTCGGTTCGTTGCATTCCATAAGCGTTATCAGGCGTATAAATAATACTTCCTTTTGTAATGGGGTCAAAAAAGCTTGGCCAGCCGCAACTGCTTTCAAACTTGGCATCACTTTTAAATAAAGAATTTCCACAAGCTGCACAGTAGTAAGTTCCGCCTTCAAAATGTGAATTATATTTTCCAGTGAATGGTCTTTCTGTGCCCTTTTCTCTTGCAATATGATAAACATCTTCAGGTAAAATTTTTTTCCACTCTTCATTACTTATGTCAACTTTACTACTATCATTTGTTGAATAAACAGGGTTATTTTTTTCAGTCTTCATATCTATTAATTAATTTATTTAAGAAATTATAACAGGGATTACATTACAGCTTAAAATTACAGAAGATAAGGTATTTTAAAATCCATCCATTATATTTGAACTTCACAAGGTTTACTAAGCATGTTCAATCTAATTTTATTTGGCCCGCCGGGCAGTGGCAAAGGTACGCAATCAGAAAAGCTGACTGCTAAGTATAACCTTAAGCATCTTAGTACAGGAGATATTCTGAGAAGTGAGATACAAAAACAAACACCTTTAGGAAATGAGGCTAAAAAACTTATGGACAAAGGGCATTTGGTTCCTGACGAAGTTGTGGTAGGAATGATCAGTACTGCATTGGACAGCAATCCAAAATGTGATGGTTTTTTATTCGACGGTTTCCCCAGAACGTCAGCACAGGCGGAAGCGCTTGATAAATTACTGGAGCTTAAAAAAGCTCCTCTTGCAGCAATGCTTGCATTGGAAGTTAGTGAAGAGGAGTTGGTAAAAAGATTATTAAAAAGAGGAGAAACGAGTGGAAGATCGGATGATAACAATGATATGGTTATCCGGGAAAGAATTGATGAGTATCATAGGAAAACTGCTCCTGTAGCAGATCATTATAAAAAAGCGGGAAAGGTTGTAATGGTAAAAGGAGAAGGAAGTGTTGATGAAATATTTACTGCACTATGTAAAGAAATTGACAGCCGCAAAAATGCTACTGCATGACTGAAGAAAAAAAGTCTTTCTTAAAAAATAAATTTCTCTCTTTATTAAAAAATTTAAAAGGTAATGAAAAAGGGAAATGGGGAAAAATGAATGCACAGCAAATGGTTGAACATGTATCAGCCTTTTTTAAAGTATCTACTGAAAAAATACATTTCGATCTTACAACCCCTTTAGAACATCTGCCTAAATACAAAGAATTTTTAATGAGCGAAAAGGAATTTCGGGAAAATACCAAAGCACCTGTATTACCCCAAGAGCCAATGCCATTGCAATATTCCACCATGCAGGAAGCAATGGACGATCTAGAAAAAAATGTAAACGATTTTTTTGAATTCTTTAAAGACGAACCTTTAAAAACCACGTTACATCCGGCTTTTGGGGAATTGAATTTTGATGAATGGGTTCAATTACATAATAAGCATGTTACCCATCATTTAAAACAGTTTGGGTTGATGGAGAATCCTAGTCTTTCCTGGTTTTAAGTTTCTATTTTTTCTCTTTTCCTTAACCTTGATTATTTTATTTTTATCAATTGATAAATACACTATGAAAAAGATTTTATCTGCAGTATTCCTTCTCTATAGTTTTAGCACAATTGCCCAAATACAAAAACCTAAGAAAAATTATGAGTACCAGGATACAAGAAAAAAAACAGAATCATTTGCCAAGCTGCCTGCTGACCTGAAATCAGAACTTTCTACTTTTACTTTTAGTGGTATTGATGTGGGAATTAAAAGAGATCCTCTTACTAAAATTTCATATACATCTATTGGCCCTGATTTTATTACGTTTGAAGCCAGCGATATAAAAGCAACTATTACCACAGTACCATTTAGTGCAACTAAACATAGAATTGATTATGATGAAGGCTACCCCATAAGAATTGACCGAAAGCCCTATTATGGCGGGTTTGGAACTATGCCAAAAAAATATATAAGTAACGTTATAATTGTAATGGGCAAAGACACTGTAGTAATTCCTCCTGCCGCTTATGCTGATCTTTATAATTTAAATTTTGCTTATTCCGATAAAGGCACTGAACGAACAACAAATGGTATTTACCGGTCTGCTAATCCCCACAGAATTTATTTATATCTTTTTAGCAAAGACAATACAGGTAGCTATGAAGTAACGTGGGTGATCTATGATAAGAAATTTGTACGCCGTGTTCTTGATTATGGATTCATGTAAATTCGTTTATTTTAGTAAGCGTATTTTTATATCTGTACTTATCTTAGTGAAATGGCAATTCCTAAAGTTATTCATCAAACTTTTAAAACATCCGCATTACCTTTTATTTCCCGCTGGCATATTAATAATTTCAGAAAAAAAAATCCTGAGTACAAGTATGAATTTTATGATGATGAAAAAGTAGAATCTTTTTTTTCTGAAGAATTTGAGCCGAATGTTTTTAGCAGTTATAAAAAATTAAATATTGGCGCAGCCAAAGCAGATATGTTTCGTTATGCTGTTCTGTATAAAAGAGGTGGTGTATATCTCGATATAGACAGCGGCATTAATGGTAAGTTGGATAGTTTTATTAAACCAGATGATAAAGCAATCATCACTTACGAAGGCCATCCCGGCTTTTATGCTCAATGGGCATTGATCTATGAAGCAAGACATCCATTTTTAAAAAGAACACTAGAGAAAATAGTTGAAAATATCTCTCTTAATAAATACCCCAATGATGTGCATCGGATGACTGGTCCCAGCGTTTATACTGAGGCAATCAATGAATGTTTAAAGGAGAATCCTGCAATTCCTTACCGGCTTTTGGGAACGGATTATAATGGACATCTGAAAGTAAAATATCCACTGGGAAAGTTCTTTTTATATAAAAAGGGTGAGCATTGGAAAAAACAACAAAAGGTAAAAGCTTTGTTAAAGGAAGATCAATAAAAATAATTAATTTATGCTATTTCTATAGTTCTAATACTTTTTCCGTAAAGCAAGTTCATCCAAACATCAATGCGATATCTTATAGGTCTCTCTAATTATATTTTAATCTTTTTACGGGAATGTATAAAAAGTATAAGATGGGCTGCAATAAGAAGCTCGAAAACAATTTCTTTTACGATCATAGTAGGGATTTTAGGATTTACATTTCAGTGTAGAGTATAAACGTAATAGGATGAAAATTATTATTCAAGTGATGAGATACCAAATAAATTCCCGTTCAGTAATAATTATGACGCTTTTAGCAAGCTTAGATTGCAGAATGATGTGTTGTAGTATACTTTTATATTATTAAGAAACGCTATAAGATCCGGTAGTTCTAAAACCCCCAAAGTCAAAAAAATTATCCAGATCTTATAAGGGCCAAATTCCGACGATCCAGGATAAACGCTTTATCCAATCCATGAAAAATACCACCAGGAACACGCTGAAAATCTTTACGGCTTAAAAGCCCTAAAGCCCCTGAACCAAAAAATATCAAATGCCGCACAGTTATGTGCGGCATTTTTATTTAAATCGTATATCTGCCCAAGCTTTACCTATTAATCTTTATTTTTCTTATTCAGCAGCCTTTTTAACCGGTTTGGTAACTTTAAATTGCGAAACGGGATAGTGGTGTATACTTTTACTATATCAATTATCCATATCCACCGAAGCCAGGAATCCAGTAGACTAATAAAAACCGATTTATCCAGATCCAGCGAAAAACCACCAAAGAAAGCCAACAATCTTAAGGCTAAAACCTTGAACCTCTGAACAAAAGATTTTTAAATGCCATCTGAATAGGTGGCATTTTTATTTGTTTATTATAGCCAGGTATGATGCAATGTTAACCGCCTTGCGTGGCTTTACAAACCCTGTATTTTCCCATTCAGGAATAAAATACGCTAATTGAGCAACCTTAAATTGCAAAACGGTAAGCTGAGATATACTTTTA
>JAYVEA010000160.1:0-4247 GCA_043749085.1 Chitinophagales bacterium | reverse complement strand
CCAGTGCCGTCAAATGTTGCTGAAATGATCTTTCACCCAATTTGGTTATTGTATAAATTGTATTTGTTTTCTTGCCCACAAATCCTTTATTCACTTTTAAATACCCAATCTCTTCCAGGGCTTTGATGTGAGATGCAAGATTCCCATCCGTTACACCTATAAGTTGTTTAAGATCATTAAAATTTATTTGATCGTTTACCATAAGTGTACTCATTATCCCAAGCCGCACACGGCTGTCAAATGTTTTATTTAAGTTTTCTATAGGGTTATTCATTGTTCCTCATTTGTTCTGCTAACACGTTCATATTTATACCACATCAATATTCCATAAATGATATGAAGCAAGCCAAAACCTGCAGCCCAAAAATATAATCCATATCCGATCATCCAAAGGTTAACTATACCAAGAATAATTTGTCCATATCCTAAATACCGTACCTCTCCCAATGTGTATTTACTTGCATTCACCAATGCAAGGCCATAAAAAATCAGGCAGCCGGGAGCAATTAATTCATATTGTTCCAGCTGCATACTTCTTATTAAAAATAATCCGCCGGCTGCTAAGGGAATAACTGTATTCCAGAATAGACGATAAGCTGTAGTGCCCCAAAGTGGCGTACCTGTTTTTTTACTTCTCAGGTAGGTAAACAGAAATGATGTAATGAAAGCACTTCCAAAAGTTAGAAGAGCAATTACCAAGAGGTAGTTTTGTAAGTCAGCAGGACTTTCATTAGCAAGTCTGCCCCTACAATCACCTTTAAGCCAGCAATTAATTTTTTGTGAAGCAAACCATGCACCCACTAATGCACAAATACCTGCAGAAATTCCGCTAAGCCCACTAAGACTAATAAATTTACTGCTGCGTTCCATCATCTTTTTTATCTGCTGCAGCTCCTGTAAAGATTGTTGTTTTGCATCCATAAAAGTACTTTGAATTACAAAGTAAATAAATGAAATTGATATTTCAAAGATTATTTTTTATGTTTAGTATAATTTATTAACCATTTAAAACTAACTGTATGTACGAAAATCCTTTTAATACCATTCCCACCGGTGTATGGGCCGTGTGGTGTGTCATTTTTTTAATTGTTGTTATCTCATGGTGGAAAATATTCGAAAAAGCAGGGCAGCCTGGCTGGAAAGCGATTATTCCGATTTATAATTTCTATATACTTTTAAAAATAGTAGGCAAACCAGGATGGTGGCTTATTTTAATACTTATCCCTATTTTAAATTTTGTGTTTATTGTCTGGACATATAACATGCTTTCTAAAAGTTTTGGAAAGGATGAGGCATTTACGGTTGGTTTGGTATTATTAGGTTTTGTCTTCTTCGCCATCCTTGGTTTTGGGAGTGCCAAATATTTGGGTCCTTATGGTAATAAGCAGGAGTTTGAAAATCGTAATCTAAAAAACTACGAGTTCGGGAAGGAGTAGGTTATAAATTATTTAGGCATGTAATAATAATATTACATGCTATTTTTATTTCATCAGCCGAAATTATTAATGGCGGTACTATTCTTAAACACTGAGGCGCAAATAAAAACCAATCGGTAAAAACTCCGTTATCAATCATAGCATTTATTATTTTTCTATTTTCTTCTGCATTTTCAAATTCAAGAGCTATCATTAAACCCCGGCTGCGAAAACTTCTTATTTTGGAGTGAGTAAGAAGAGAAATAAATAACTGCTCCTTTTCTTTTATTGAATCAATTAATTTTTCATTTAGCAAAACATTCATTGCTGCTAAGCCTGCAGCACAACAAACCGGGTGACCGCCAAATGTATTGATATGCCCTAGTACAGGATTATTAGTTAAACAATCCATTAATTTTTTATCTGCGATAAAAGCGCCAAGAGGCATTCCACCACCTAAAGCTTTTCCTGCCAATAAAATATCGGGTATAACATCAAATTGTTCAAATGCCCAAAGGGTTCCATTGCGGCCAAAGCCGCATTGAATTTCATCAAGAATTAAAAGTGTTCCTGTTTCATCACATTTTTTTCTTAAAGCTTTCAGCCAATTGTTTTTCGGAATAATTACTCCGGCTTCAGCCTGAATAGTTTCTGCAATTACACATGCGGTTTGTTCGGTTATTAATTCCAGTTCTTCGAAAGAATTAAAATCTAAATGCAGCACATCGGGTAATAAGGGTCTGAAAGCATTTCTCCAATACTCATCTCCCATTATGCTTAAAGAGCCCTGGGTGCTTCCATGATATGAATTTTTAAAAGCAACTATTTGTGCTCTTCCTGTAGAACGTTTTGCGAGTTTCATTGCGCCTTCTGTTGCTTCTGTTCCGGATGCTGTAAAGAAAACTGAATTTAGAGAAGCAGGTAAATTATCTGTCAACAGTTTTGCATATTCTGTTTGCGATGAAAGGATCAATTCGCCATTTACCATAACGTGCAGGTATTTATCCAGCTGCTCTTTTATTGCTTCAATAACTTTTGGATGACGGTGGCCAACATTGCAAACACTAATTCCTCCAATCAGATCAATATATTCTTTGCCATTTACATCCCACATTTTACAGCCTTCGGCTTTTACAATTTCCAGGCATAGAGGAGAATCTGATGTTTGGCCTATATGGTTAAGAAAGAGCTGGCGATTGGTCATAAGTGCAAATGTCGTGAAGAAAGCAGGATATTTGTAAATGTAAATACAGAAATTGTAACGCAAAGAGCACAAAGAAAAAGCAAAGTTTCTTTGTGTCTCTTAGCGCATTCTTTGCGTGTTTTGCGTTACTAAAAATATGTGGAGTAAAGGTATACTGTACAAGAGTGCGACGCCAATGAAGCATAATAGCAGCACTAAAGATGGCTACCAAAAAAAAATAAAAAATGAGTTTTATACTTCCTGTAAAAAATGTGCTGCCAAAGTTTGGGAATAACTGTTTTATTGCGCCTAATGCTACAATAGCCGGAGATGTTGTAATGGGTGATGACTGCAGCGTTTGGTTTAATGCAGTGATAAGAGGTGATGTGAACAGTATACGGCTTGGCAATAAAGTAAATGTGCAGGATGGAGCGATCATTCACTGCACTTATGAAAGAGCAAAGACAGTAGTGGGAAATAATGTGAGCATTGGACACAATGCGATTGTGCATGGATGCGTTATAGATGATAACGTATTGGTGGGGATGGGTGCAATTGTGATGGATAATGCGCATGTGGGAAGTAATTCGATAATTGCGGCGGGTGCGGTTGTTCTTGAAAATACGATAGTGGAACCGGGAAGCATTTATGCAGGGGTACCTGCAAAAAAAGTAAAAGATATTCCGGAAGAAATGATAAGCGGAGAAATAAACAGGATCGCCAATAACTATGTGATGTATGCGGAGTGGTTCAAGAAGTGAGTTGCCAGTTGTGAGTAGTGAGTAAAAGACTTAACAAATTATTGAGGCAACGAATTTTGTAATGAAGCTATCTTTAAAATATGAGACAAATCCTTTTAGTTGTATTGATTGCTTTTGCTTTTTCAGGTTGTTCTCTTTTTAGGAAGAATGTAAAATACGGTTGTCCGACAGATGGACGGAACGTAGGTGCAGAGAAACTTTTATCGGGAGACCCTAAATCAGTAAAGGCATCAAGAAAAGCAAAGTACAAAGGAGGAAGTGCAGTGAAGTCAGTTTATTAATTTTCAGATATCCAATAATTAAAACCACAAAACCAATAACAATGTGTTATCATTTAAAAACCAATTATGGCGGCACCGAAGCTGTAATTGATGACAATTGCGGCATTTCAAAATTTTATTTGATTGCCAATACCCTCACGGATGAATTACAGGTAACTTTTTTAAACCAGGTAGATGATGCTGATACTTTAGACTGGGATTTCCAGTACAAGAATCATTATCTCACTTTGCATTACAATATTTTTAATGGCGTTTCTATTATGCCGCAAAGCCATAAGGGGAAAAAGAAAGAAAATAATGCAGTGCTTGAAATTGCAAGTTTTTTAGAAAGCAGGGCATATTAAACGTGAAACGGCAGACGGCAAACGTGAGATTTGACGTTTCACCTTTCACGTCTCACGAAAATTAAAAATTATAGACATTTATTCTACCACGCTTTTTCCTGTATACTTTCCAGAATAGTTAAATAACTAACGTAACGGTCCGTTGCTATACCTCCTGAATTAACCGCTTCCTTTACTGCACAACCTGGCTCATTAATGTGCATGCAATTATTAAACCGGCAATTATTTATTAAAGTCCGCATTTCAGGAAAATAATGTGATAG
>JAYVEA010000159.1:0-13382 GCA_043749085.1 Chitinophagales bacterium | reverse complement strand
GGGTGGGGATAAAAGAGGTACTCGATTATAATTTTCATTTTGAAACTGCAATGCCATATTCATTTATGGGGGATATAAATCCTGAAACATTTATGACGGTGGATGAAGCAAGGGGCCTTGCCGGGATGGCTCCATTAGGAGGCGAACAGGGAAAGAAATTTTTATCAGAAATGAAATCTAAAACAAATGTACAGACGCAGCCAGCTGCCACGGAAGGTGCTGATAACAACGGATGAGGTTATTGCCCAGTGCGCTGCGGATGAAAATCCAGGTGTAAGGCAATTACTTGCTGCTATCCAGATAGCTGAGGAGAGGTTCATTCTTCCCATGATCGGCAGGGATATGTATTATGATTTCAGAAATAAAAAAAATGTTGTAGTTAACTCTATCAATAAAGCTTTTTTAGAAGGCCTGATAAATGAAGGCAATACATCGGAAGCTGTGGTATTAAATGAAGGTGATATTGTAAATGCACTCGAGCTGGTAGATAATACCTGGTACAAAGAATTATGGATTGAGCATTTATGGAAGCTTACTGCAGAGTGCGTTATATACATTGCCTCGCCTACAAATTATAGCCGGTTCACTTCTTCCGGTGAAATGGAAAATAATCCAAAGAGTATTACTAATGAAGGCCAGGGCTCTGCAACGGTAGATCTAAATAAGATGAAGTGGAAGATGGATAAGATGCTTATGGACCGCATCAATCCATTGATTACAGCATTTGATGCATGGATGTATGCCAACCGGGGCCAATTTCCTCTTTTTAAAAATTATGCTGACTGGAATAATAATGAGGTGGTTGATGTAAAAAGAAAGTCACCATGGATCACCGGAATTTATAAAAACGATCGCAGGAATTGTGAGTATGAATGCGGCAATGATTTTACAAGTAATTATTAAAAGTGACATAAATATTAGGAATGGAATTATTGAAAATAGATTGGCAAAAAATAGACTTGGGTTCAACTTTGGATATTGGAATTAAAGTGTTTGGGTTTTTAACCGCCATAACAACTTTTTTTATTCTTAACTGGAAATGGTGGCTTAAAAAAGAATGGAATAAATGGTATGTACATTATAAGAATAATCGTAATCAAAGATGGAGTGGTTTAATGGATGTGCAAAAAGAGCAAATTGCAAATCAAAACGAAATGCGTACAGGGATAAATAAAATTACCATGCAATTATACCCCAATGGTGGTTCTTCATTGTTTGATAAAGTAGAAAAGATATTAGATAATCAAAGTGTATTAAAGGAACAGAGCGAAGCTGTTTTGTATTTAGATAGCACTCCCGTTATTAAAACTAATATGCAGGGCGAATGCACGTTTGCAAATATTGCTTATTTAAGAACGTTTGGCTTTAGCTCATTTGAGGAGGCTAAAGGTACAGGTGTTTACCGGTCAGTACATCCGGATGATAGAGAACGTATAAAGAAAGATTTTTTAGAAACATTAAGAACAGGAAATATGTTCGTAAGCAGTTACAAAAAAATAAATATAATAACAGGCAAGGAAATTAATGTAAATACAATGACACGAATAATCAGAAATGCAAAAAATGAGCCTGTAGAGGCAATAGGTGTTTTACAATTAAATTAAAATAGTGTTACCCGTTTTAAAATAATTTCTTAATCAAGTATGACAAAAAATAAAGTTATAATAATAGCCATTGCAGCAAGTATAATTATACCGCTGTTGCTGGTATTATTATTTCATCATCCAAGGCCGCCGGAACATAAACCGTCATCAGATGATATTATTAAGGAGGCGATAGATAGTGCTATTGCGCCACTTAAAAGAGATAATGACAGCCTGCTAAGAGAGAACGATAGCCTGCATCATTTATACATCGGCATTCAGCAAAGGAATTCTGAATTAAGAGCACAGGTGATCAGATCCAATAATTCAATCGGTTTAATTCAAAAATATTACAATGAAAAAATTTCTGCTGTTGACAGGTACAATCCTGCTGACATTGACAGTTTTTTGTCAAACAGGTATCTCCACAAATAAAGAAGGAAGCCATGTGCCTTTGCCGGTAATGCGGAATATGATCAAAGATATTCTCAAGGGCGAGGAATGTGATTCCGAAAGCATAAAGCTTTACAACACTGTAAATCTTTATGAAGCCGTTATACGTGGCCAGGATAGCATCCTGAATAAAACAAATAAAGAACTTGATAATCTAAAAACAGTTATCAAAAACATGCGAACTGAGGCATCACTGTTTGGGGTAAAAAGTGTTGTGGATGCAGAGAATATAAGGAACCTGAATGAAAGCTATAATCAATTGATACAGCAATACAATCAATCGGTGAAACAAGTGGAGAGATTAAAGGTTGTTAATAAAATTGAATTCCTTGTTATAGTAGCAGCTGCAATAAAAATTTTCATTTTTAAATAAATATTTATGAGCACGTTTGAAATAATTGTTTCGCTTTGGTTAGTTCTTGTAACTATTGGAATTACAATATTCGTTTTAAAGAAAAAGAAAGAAGATCTTCCACTGACAGATACACTTCCTCCAGCTGCTGACATCCCGCCGGAAGAAAAAGAAGTAACAATAGATACTCAACAAAAATCAGAGCCCGTTCCCGAATGCTATGATGCAGCAGCTATTGCAAGACGTGGTTTTATTTCAGCATGGAGTAAGATAAAATTTTTTCTTCAGTTAAGAGATGCTTGGTGGAGTATTCCATTATGGTTTTTCTTTTATTATGAATCCGCAGTAGTAAATCATTATTTATTTGGCGGTAGTGTAGGTGTTTATGACCCTTCATTCATTCAGCCAGTATTCCTGGCCGGCTGTTATGTGTTAGCTGCAATGGCTATATGGCAATGGGTACTATGGTTTTACTTCCGTACGCTTCACCGTTATATCTGGGGCAAGCATAGGCCAAAGCAAGGTGAGAATGGTATCACTATAAATTATTCAAAAAAAGATTTTAAAGAATTATCAGCATGGCAAAAAATACTTATATCATTTCTATTGTTTGCGGTTGTGTTTGGTGGCTTTCTGGCTGTCTCCCTAAAACTGATGTAGTAACAGATACGCCACAAGATGAAGCACAAAGCAAAGCTGCTTACGTACCTGCAGGACAATTAGATAGTGCTTATACAATTATTGTTACACCGGCTAAGCCCGGAGGTGCTGTGAAGCGTGACACAATTAAGAGAGTTGCAATTTCTAAAACTGCAAGGTCATTTGAGCAACTGTGTCTTCAGGTAAGAAAAGTTTATTCCTCCCAGATTGGCATAATGGAAAAGACTGGCCATAATGACGGCCCCGGCCCAAAGAAGTGGCTAGCAGCTGTTGGACTGCCAGAAGGTTTTGCTTATTGTTCTGCCGGTGTTGCATGGACGTTTCAAACAGTTGGGATACGCACAACAATCACTGGTTATTCTCCTTCGTCTGTAAATTTTAAAAATCTTGTTTATAGTCATGGCAAGGAATTTAAGAAGCCACATTTTGCTGATGTGGTCTCGTTTTACTATCCCTACCTTGGAAGAGTTGGCCACACAGGTTTTTATGATGGTGAGCTGAATGGGACAGTTGTTTATACCGTAGAATTTAATACATCCGGCTTCAGTGATATTGTAGACAGAGAAGGCGAAGGCACATTCAGGAAGAAGCGGCCACGAAAAACAATTACATATATCTCCCGGTGGATCCCCGGATAACATTATAGCTGCCGGTTTATAAAAACATTTTGCTCATGGGTTAGCAGTAAGTTTTGACAAACGTGGAACGGCAGCTTAATTCGGTTTACTTTTCTCTATATTTTGTTTGTTTTAAGGCCCGTGGTTTCTACCCGGGCTTTTCTTTTACTATAATTTTCGGTAACTATATACTTATTAACCCTACTGCCTATATTTTTCCTGTTGCTCATAGAGTGTAATTTTTTAAAGTTTCTTTTTTACCATTGAGGCAAGAGCATTGTTAAAGCTGATGCCTGCAACGATTTCAATATCTGCTGCCAATTCACGCAATACCTCAATTAACTTTTGTTCCTCCACTTCTGTGAAGCGATAGGCAGGTTGATTTTCGGAAAACTTTGTCTTAAATGTTCCTAATGGCATCCCCATTTTAGAAGCCAAAATCACCCTGCTTAAATTCCATTCCGATATTAGCTTTTGATATGTCATTGAACCAGATTGTTTCTTTTTTGATTTCATTTTCCGTAAGTTTTTTGTAAGATAATTGAGTGGCAACAGTCGTGAGCATAAAGTTGAAGCGATTACATTCGCTAAGACTGCGAGTATTATATCTGAAAGAAAATTCATCCAAATATTTTTGTAAATGCTTACTGCTAACTGAATGATAAATGCCTACCACGCCACGTTTTAACAGCGACCAAAAACCTTCCATTGTGTTAGTGTGGCAATTGCCGTCAACATACTGCTTATCCTGGTGCTTAATAATTGAACGCTGATAAAGTTTTTCTAATCCATAATATCCAAACCATTCATCCGTATGTAGTTCACTTCCCCTTTCAACATTTTCTGTAACAAATTTGCGAAGGTTAGAACCGCTTGTGTCCTTTACTTTTTTTACTCTTACTTCGCCGCCACGCTCAACAATTCCCGCAACAGGTGTCTTAGTCTTAACGCTTCTTCCTTGTGTATCTTTTATTCGTTTGCTTGCATGTTTATTAGCCTCTAATCCGCCGATAAATGTTTCATCAGCTTCAATAGTTCCTGTTAATTTATTCTCTGGCTTTAAGCCTAAAGAATGCCTTACACGATGCAATAAGTACCATGCAGATTTTTGCGTAACTCCTAAGTCTCTATGAAGTTGTAAAGATGAAATTCCTTTTTTGTGTGATGTGATAAGATAGATTGCAGCGAACCATTTTTGCAATGGTATTTTGCTATCTTCAAAAATAGTTCCTACTCTAACGCTATATTGCCTTTGACAAGCCGAACATTTATAACGCTTACCGTCTGCATATTTAAAAATGCGAATGCCTGTACAATCATTATAAGGGCATTCTAAATTTCCGTTCCATCTAATTAACTCCAAATAATCCCTGCAAATTTGTTCTTCTTTAAAATAGAGAAGCAAGTCAACAAGTGTTTTAAATTTTTGTAATTGTATCATAACTTTTTTCTACCGCAAATCCCCGCACCATTTACGGTTGCGGGGCAGCGACCTGCAAAACTTAGCAGGTAAAACAGGCTCTTTTAAAAGTACCATTTTTCTAAATCTGCTTCTAAAACTTCACCTTCCTCTTCTTCGCCATGAAAGAAAAATGTATATACTTTTTGTCCTTTTTCTACATTAAATCTTGCCTCAAACCAATACATTACTGCTTCTTTTCCTTTGTAGTTCATTCTATCTATTGGTCCCTGTTCGTAAAGGTCAAATGTTTTTAAATCTTCGTACATTTCATTTTCTTCGTCCCATTCTTGAAGGCTGACATAGTAAGAAAGGTATTCGCCTTTTTCTTTTACACCAAGTTCGTAGCGTGGCATAGAGCCATTTTGATTACATTCTTTTTTAAACATTTCTTCAGCTTCTTGTAAATTTTCTGATTCAAAAACTACATCGTAATCTGTGTTAGTTGCTGTTGAAAAAACCTTTGATACATTGTATTTCATTTTGCTAAGTTTTGTGAGATTTCTCTCGGTTAATTGATGATGCAATCTACAACCATTTAGTTTTAAAACCAAATAGTTTTAAAAGAAGTTATCCACATTTTTAAATTATTTTTGTAAGGGTTAATAAGTATATAGTTACCTAATTTTCTTTCTTCTATAATAGCCAAGATCATTATACCATTGGTCAACAATTTCTGGCGAAGGATCCATCGCGGAGGTAAACGGAGAAAATTTTCTTTTTGCGGTCCAGAAATAAATCACTTTGAAATTTGTAAATTCATATCTGTATTTTCCATCCTTAACTTTAATAGTAGTATAAAATTCCACATCTATGGGTAGATAATTCTTTCCCATATACTGCCATAGAATATCAAAATGCATAATTCCTTTTCCGGAAAGCTCTCCACTCTCCTTATCATTAATATTGATTACTGCCTTATAGTCTTTGAAAGAATTGTCAAACCATTTCCTTGACCTGCTGAATAATTCATTTTTATTTACTCCATAAATTTTTACAATCTCATTATAGCTAAGAACTGTATCTGCATCAAAGCTTTTCTGATTCTCATAATAGGCGTATGTCTGCTGTGTTTTAAGCCCTAATTTCAAAGCCATTTTGTGTTGACTCAGATTATGCACACTTCTATATTTTTTTAATTCTTCTCCGATATTCACAAAAAATATTTGTAATTGTTAATAACTTTATTTTGTTTTTCACAAAATATTTTTGTTATCTTTGTTTTGTTATTCCAAATGTAAACCAAATTAAACAAAAATGCAAATTCCCGAAGAACTACTAAGCAAGTGGAAAGCCTTAAGAAGCCAAGATGATACTGAGAAAATTGCTGAGGACGCAAAGACTACTTCTCAAACAATAAGAAATGCATTTAACTGGGGTAAATGTTCTGATGAAGTTTTTAAATGCATGGCGGCATATTACGAAAATAAGGCTGAAGTAATAAAACAGTACATCTGATGATCAGCGAAGCCATTATAAATGATATCGAATTATTTGAGTCTCTCTCAGGAGAAACTTTAAAAGTAGCTGCCCGGATAAAGCACAAAACGGTGGGGGTGTCTACCCCTGCTTACTTTTCTTCTGAAAATGCAGTTTGGGCGGATGTTTACGAATATGAAGGATTGTATAAGGTAAGCAATACAGGAGAAGTAAAATCGTCTCACAGGAAAGGTAGAATATTAAAACAAGGCATTACCGGAAGGAATTACAAATTAGTAATTCTATGCAAAAACGGGAAAACAAAACCATTCAAAGTTCATCGATTAGTAGCAAAGGCCTTTATTCAAAATCCGGACTATAAACCAGAGGTAAACCACAAAGATGGGGATACAAAGAATAACAAATTTACGAATTTGATTTGGGCAACTGGAAGGGAGAATATAGATCATGCAATTGAAAACAACCTTGTAGCAAGAGTAAGTGGTTCTAAAAATGGTAAGTCTCAGAAAGTAATTGATACTATCTCCGGGAAAATATATGATACAGTTCAGGAAGCAGCAAATGCAAATAATACATCACGTCAGCAGCTCACTCATTCTTTATCCGGTAGAAGAAAAAATAAAACATCCTTAAAATATTACAATGCTTGATGCTCAGACATACAATGAACTTATGGCAATAAGAACACACGCTCAATTACTTATGGATAAGGCCGACAGACTTATAATTAAGGATGGTAAGAGTAAAAATAAAAAAGGCTTGTCTCCGACATTCAAAGCAAATCTGATAGCTCGTAAACGTAAAAATCAAAAAATAAAAACCGCATGATCGTAGAAAACATTCATACCGTCCTTGGAAAAGAAGAACTGAACCCAATGACAATTGTTTGGGATATGGAAATAACTCCTCCTGAAAATGAAGGCGATGATGAACAGAGAGATGTGACAAAGATCCATTCAGTAAAAATTAAAGTGTTTGATGCGGTTGCTGTTGAAGCTGATGACATTTTTATTGGCCCGGGTTCATCAGAACATTTAAGGCACAGATTAAAAGAAGAGCTACTGGAAGCAGTGGAATATGAAACCATTGAAGAACTAAAATCTGAATTAGTATGATAACTAAAATGACTCCCCGGTTATGGTGGATCCTTTACGGGATGAAAGAAAAGGAAGCTATGCCGGCAGATCAAAGGATTAATTATTACAAAGCTCAAAAGCAGGCGCTGGTAAGGTTTGGCTTAAATATAAAATAATGAAACTGCTATTGAACATGACTTACTTTCTATTGGTAGCAATACCAACAGCAACCATACTAATAGTAGTGCTTGAAACATATTATTTTTTTAAATCCTTAAAAAGCATTTATGAAAAAGTTGTTTAAAAGAGTAGCAAACAAGATCATGATCAGAATATGGGGCCACATTCCATTTCCAGATGTGCATGAGTATAAAGCGGAACCAAAGAATGTAGATCTTATTTGTTTTTACCTGCACAATGTTAACCCTATAAATAATTTTTGATGAAACAGAAAATATCAAAAGAAGAAAAGCGGGAAACGAGGCAGGAGAAAAAATCATTTAATGATTTGGTGAGAAGAGCGAAGGCGAAAAATGCATTGATGCAAATGCCATCAAAGCCCGTTTCAGTTATCCCCCAGGTTGGCCGACTTATTATTTTATTATTCATCTTCTGCAGTTGCAGTAAAGAAGTAACAAAGCCGGATCAGTCAAAAGAACAACATCAATTTACTGCAACAGTTTCATTAACTCAAATAACAAATCATGGTAAAATTATTAATAGGCACTGCCGTCGGCATATCGCTTTGGCTGCAATACCGTAATCTCTGTATTTCTATTTCTAACCATTCAAAACTCAAAAAAATCATGATTGATTTAACAAGACTGCAGGCCGCTGTTGCCGCAGAAACAACCATTGACCAATCAGTTGAAACATTACTGACTCAATTGGCTCAGCAAATTAAAGATGCCGGCACTGATCAGGCCGCATTAAGTGCTATTACTGATCAAATGGAAGCTAATGCAAAATCATTGTCTGGTGCTATTACAGCTAACACTCCTGCAGCAGCTACGGCTACTGCCGCAGATGCCGGAACAGCAACAGGTGCGACAGCAGCTACCGATACAGCAGCTACCGATACAACACAAACCGGTGGTGACACCGCAAGTGCTGATCAGGCTAATGTTGCGCAGTAAAGGCATTGATGGTATTGCGGTGTAGAGCAGAGGTCAGCTCGTTGGGCTCATAACCCGAAGGTCGCAGGTTCGAATCCTGTCACCGCTACTAATAAAAAAGCAGAATGCGATCAACATCCTGCTTTAAAAATTTCAAAAGTATAAAAAGCAAAAGTATGAAAATTAAACTATTAAAACTTACGCTCTTAAATTTTAAAGGTGTAAGATCTCTTGATGTAGATTTCAATGATGTTACCAATATATTTGGTGACAATGCAACGGGAAAAACCACAGTGTTTGATGGTTTTCTTTGGCTGCTGTTTGGTAAAGATTCCACTGACAGAAAAGATTTTGAAATAAAAACTCTTGGGCCGGATAACAAGCCATTCCATCGCATGGATCATGAAGTATCAGCTGTGATAACTGTTGATGGAATTGAGATCAATTTGAAAAGAGTATTCAAAGAAAAATGGACAAAGAAGCGTGGAGACCTGGAACATGTTTTTACCGGTCATGAAACAAGCTATTATTGGAATGATGTTCCAATGAAGCAGGAAGAGTATCAATCAAAGATCAGCGGGTTGGTTGATGAGAATATATTTAAACTGATAACCAATACAGGTTATTTCAATTCACGTCCATGGCAGGAGCGCCGCAATGTATTACTGCAATTTGCCGGTGATATAAATACTCAGGAAATTTTTGATACTATCCTGAATGATAAAGGCGCCCAGGGGGATATCATTCCGTTAATGAATGCGTTAAATGCTGATAAAACTATCGAGCAATTTAAAAGAGAGGTATCAGCTAAGAAAAAGAAAATAAAAGATGAGCTGGACCAAATTCCATCCCGTATCGATGAAGCCAACCGCAGTTTGCCTGATCTGCTTAATTATGATGAGTTAGAAAATTCTTTGAAATCACTGCAAACAGAATTCGCAGAAGTAGAAGGACAGCTGCTGAACAAGACAGAAGCGCAAAAGCAGTGGCAGCAAAATATCAATAACAAAATAGCGGAGGTACAGAAGCTGAGATCAGAGGCAATGCAGATAGAATTTAATGAGAAGAATAAAGTACAGAATAATAAAAGAACCCGGGAGCAAACTATTATTGATCTGAAAAGAGATCTGCGCAATAAGCTTGATGAATCTTCACGCAATGCTATTGAGATAGCAAATAATAATTCCCGAAAGAAATCTTTACTACAGCAGCAGGAAACATTACGTGCAAAATGGACAACTATAAATAATGAGGCGCTGGATTTTAAAGATGATGAATTTAGTTGCCCGGCTTGCAAACGTGCTTATGAGGCTACAGATATCGAGGTTAAGAAAAAAGAACTGATCAGCAATTTCAACCAGTCCAAATCTTTAAGGCTGGAGTCCGTTACACGGGATGGTAAACAATTAACAGCAGAAGTTGCTGCAATCGATGAAGTACTTATTAAGCTTAACAACACCGATGAAACGATCCGTACTGAGATTGTTGATCTAAAACAAAAAATAGCTGATGCAGAAGAAAAGAATGCAAAGCTATCTCAAAACGAAAGCCTGGAAGTTGTTAGGTATGTAGCAAATAACGCTGACCATAAAGCTATTACTGATAAGATAAAGCTGCTCAATGAAGATATCAATACACCACAGCCTTCCGATAATCAGCAACCTATTTTATTACAAAATAAAAATGAGCTGGCTGTAAAAATTGATGCTGTTAAAAAAGAACTGTCAACTAAGGAGCAGCGTGAAAGGATAGAGAAAAGAATTGAAGAACTGAAAAAGCAGGAGAAGGATTTGGGACAGGAACTTGCCAACCAGGAGGGGATAGAATTTTCAATATTACAATTTGAAAAGACTAAAATGGATATGCTGGAAAGCCGTATTAATGGCCGCTTTCAAATTGTAACATTTAAATTATCTGCAGAGCAGATCAATGGCGGCGAAGTTCCTTGCTGCGAGACATTGATAAAAGGTGTTCCATATCAAGATGCAAATAATGCTAGTAAAATTCAGGCTGGCTTAGATATCATAAATACATTATCAGATCACTTCCAGGTAACAGCTCCGGTATTTATTGATAACCGTGAAAGTGTTGTAACACTTCCTGAATCAAAATCACAGATCATAAGCCTTATTGTTTCGGCACCGGATAAAAAATTACGCATTGATTCTGTAACACCTGCAATGTCTGCAGTAGCATAACAATTATTTAATAACCTACAAAATATTTAAAACATGAGTAACGAAAATAATAACGGCAATAAAAATTTAGCTGTTGAAAGAGTAGAAAAGCTAAAAGTAGCAATGGGCGAAGACTTTGTTCAAAAACAATTAAAATCTTCTCTTGCAGAAAACAGTGATGCGTTTGCAGCATCCATTATTGAATTGTATTCAGGCGATAAAGGCCTTCAGGAATGTGATCCAAAACTTGTAATAATGCAGGCAATTAAAGCAGCAGTATTAAAGCTACCGGTAATAAAGAGCTTGGGTTATGCATGGATAGTAAAATATAAAGGTGTTCCACAATTTCAAATAGGTTACAAAGGTCTTGTACAGCTGGCCATACGTACCGGTCAATACAGAACAATCAATGCGGATGTTGTTCTTAAAGGAGAATACAAATCAGCTAACAAATTAACAGGTGAATTTGATTTAACAGGCAACCCTACCGGTGATGAAGTAACAGGGTACTTCGCACACTTTGAATTAAAAAATGGTTTTTCAAAAACATTTTACATGACAAAGGAAAGAGTAACGGCATATGCTCAGAAATACAGCCCGTCTTATAATACTAATGGTTCTGCATGGAAAAGCGAGTTCGATTCTATGGCCCTTAAAACTGTGTTGGCAATACTTCTTCGCAAATGGGGATACCTATCAGTTGAAATGGTGAATGTAATAACTGAGGAAGAAGATACGGCTGATAAAGTATTGGAAGAGATAAGGGGCAATGCGAACAGAACTGATATGAAGTTCGATGATGCACAAGTTGTAAATGAAAATTCTAATCAAAACGGACAGGCAACAACAGCTCCATTTTAATGAGATTAAAAATTATAAATAGCAACTCCTCCGGAAATGCCTATATCCTGGAAAACGATCAGGAGGCATTGCTGCTGGAGTGTGGCGTTCAGTTCCGCTTTATAAAACAGGCGCTGAACTTTAATCTCTCTAAAGTATTGGGCTGTTTAATTACACACGAACACCTGGATCACTGCAAGGCTGTTAAAGATGTTGTTGCTGCCGGCATAAATGTGTATGCTTCACAAGGCACTCATTTTGAAATGCAAACGCAGGACAGCCACCGGTCACATATCATTCAATCAGGTGTTCAGTTTACTGTAGGAAATTTTAAGGTAAAGCCATTTACAATAAATCATGATTGTGCTGAGCCACTTGGTTTCTTCCTGCATCATCCGGACTGTGGTAATGTTCTTTTTCTTACTGACAGCTACTACTCTGAATACAAGTTTCCGGGAATGAATAATGTGATCATCGAGGCAAATTATTGCCAATCAATTTTAGATCAAAGAAGGAATGATGGTGTGTCACCAAGCTTCCTCCGTGATCGTGTAATTGAATCGCATATGAGTTTGAATACGTGTAAAGAAACGCTGCAGGCTAATGATCTAACATCAGTAAACAATATTGTTCTTATCCATTTGTCTGACAGTAACAGCGATGCAAGGCGATTTAAAAAAGAAGTAGAAGAACAAACAGGGAAGCAGGTGCATGTAGCTTCTGCAGGGATGGTAATTGAAAACTTTAATAAATCCCCATTCTGATGAAGACCTGTATAAAATGTAACATAGCTAAGGAATTGAGTGAGTTTTATAAACATCCTCAAATGCCGGATGGTCATGTAAATAAATGTAAGGACTGTTGCAAAAAGGAAGCCTCTGATTTATATAATAAGAAAATGGAGGATCCACTATTTGCCGAAAAAGAGAAATTACGAATCAGGGATAAAAATAGAAGGCTTTACAGAACATCAAAAAAGCCTCTTCGTGTAATGCTTCCAAAAGTGCATGACGAAACCTGGAGAAATCATCAGGATAAATATCCTGAAAAATACAAAGCAAGAATTATATCCCAATACTTAGTAGCAGATATTCCAGGGAACCAATTACATCATTGGAGTTATAAAATTGAAAATGCTAAAGCTTTAATTGAGGTATCCAAAGAAGGTCACTATATCGCTCATAAGCATTTAGTATATGACCAGACTGAAATGTGTTATAGAACTTATGATACCCTGCAGTTATTGGATACAAAAGAAAAGCATATCCGATTCTTAGAATCATTAGGAATTAAAATATATATCAACTCTTTTTTATTCAATCAATCAATACTTAATAAATAAATCTTTTATAATGGAAACCTTAAAAATTGATCGTAAGAATGCTCTCAAACTATATCCATCCGCAGATGTTGCATTTAAGCAGATGCTTGAGGATACATTCGGCATTGAACTTTTTAATCAGAAAATAACCGATCGTGTAAAGTCCTATGATGACGCTTGTAAAGTATTAGGATTAGATGCTGAAAAATCATTGCCCTATAAAGAACCGGATGGCGCTGATCAGGAGGCATTGAATTCAATTGCCAAAATGTGGATCATTGCCAAGGCA
>JAYVEA010000158.1:0-4280 GCA_043749085.1 Chitinophagales bacterium | reverse complement strand
CCTTTCCAAACCCTTAACTGGCGTACAATTGAGAAGATTAAGTCTCCCGGAGAAAAAGGTTTTTCCTTTTGGCAAACAATTATGATGGGTGACATAAGAATAAGAATGGTTGAATACTCTGCAGGCTATGTTGCTGACCACTGGTGCAACAAAGGACATGTTATTTATTGCATTAAAGGCAAAATGAAAACTGAATTACAGGATGGCAGAAAAATGAAAATGAAAAAAAGCATGACCTACCATGTTGGCGATGATAGTGATGCTCATCGTTCTTCCAGTAAAAAGGGTGTAAGCTTTTTATTGTGGATTAGATGCATCAGGTACAGGCTGCCCAAGTTTTTCTAATTTTTCAGCAGCATCTTTATGCATTAATATTTTAACCAGTTGAATGATGGCAGTAAGCGCAAATATTCCTCCTAAAACATAATTCAATATATTTTGATTGGCATTCATTTTTTCATACATCCATTTACCTCCAAAAATAAATACGCAATTGCCCATCAAGGTTCCAAGACCAATGCCAACGATATATAAATTATAATTCCAATTATTTGTCTGTAAAACTTTCTTGGTAAACAAAACGGTACTCCATCCAAACCAAAAGGGAATTTGCATTGGACTTACAGCGCTTAAAGAAATTCCTAATAAAAAGCGATGCATATCAGGCAAATTATTTTCAACCGGCTCACCTGAAGAATGATGTTTCATTGCGGTCATAAAACTACCTACAGCTAATGCCACCACAATAAATAATGTTATCCATTCAAGCCATTGAAATAATTTCTTTTGTTTTCGTATCCAGTTTATCCCCACCAAAGAAATACGTACGTAGATCATCTCAGTTAACAAAGAGCCACAGGAAAACCAGATGGCATTTTTAATTCCTTCTTCCACACTTATTTTCATGGCAAGTACATTGAGTGTACCCAATGGCAATGAGCCGAGAAAGCTTACCATCATTCCCCAAAAAAAGACACGAGCCAGTTTCATATTGAGAAACTAAATTAGCTTTTCTTAGCTAAAACAGAGAGTGAAATTTTTACTGAATTGCTGAGAACACTGCTGTTGCCACCTACGCCAAAATCCAAACGGTTAATGGTAAATCCGCCAACAAATAAAAAATCCTTTTCTTTTGGTGTTGCCATAAAAAGAAATGCAATCGGCTTTGTAACCCCGTGCATAGTGAGTGTGCCGGTAAATTGGTACCATCCTGAAGAAGATTTATTGGTCCTGTTGATCTTTGTGGACCGGATCGTTATTACAGGATACTTTTCTGCATCAAAATATTTTTTGCTTTTTAAATCATTATCTCTTGAGTCATTATCAGTATCAATAGTATTTACACTAACTGAAACATTAAAAGTGCCGGTTGCAGCATTGGAAGGAACAAAATTTATTTCCCCTGCAAGACCTGAAAGATCGCCGCTTGTATTTATTCCAAAATTCTTAATTATAAAATGCACTTTACTTCCTGCATCAACAGGTTTATATTTTTGTGCGGTTGTAAAAAAAGATAAAATGAAAAATGAAAAAGCTAAAAGTAAACGTAACATTAGAAGTTTTATTTAGATGATTTTATCAGAAATTTGGTTATCAGATCAATTTGTCTGCTTCTTTTATACGGCGATAATGTTTTTTGGTTGCTCTTAAAAATCTAAACCCTTTTATCATTGGCCAATATTTAATGCCTTGCTTATAATTATACCTGCTTATTTTACAAAGAACTTTCCAATGCATTAAAATTTCTTTATAAGCGCCCATCAATGTATAGCCTGTATCATAAAAATGGTTTGGTTCCGCCCCACAGCCATTATATTCGAGGATAGAAAAATTCTTTTCCTGTTTCAGATCTTCAACAGAGCTGCACATTATATCGTAACGGCCATAAAAAAAATCATTGATCTTAATGCTGATCTTATCAAAGATGCTTACCAGCCTGCCATCGATCTCATTATGTAAATTAATAAATTGAGCGCCACGGTTATGATTAGCTGCATAACTTAACATATATTTTTCACCGGGCTGCAAAACCTTTTTAAATTTTGATCTATGTTTAATTTGCAGTTCCACTTCTCTTTTATAAGCCTTGGGGTGTTGCATTATTAATTGCTGCAGGGTATGTTCTCCATCACCAATTACATGCAATGGAATTTTATGAAGAAAGCCTGTGACAACGCCTTTTGGCTGATCAGGAAAACGATAATAAAATACACTTACTTCCATTGGGTAAGTGATCATCTCCTGGATGATATATTCAACAGGGACTTTGGAGTGATAATTTTTTAACTGCTCTGCTGTATCTATTTTCCTGAATAAAATTCCCTGCCCTCCTACTTCCGGCTTTACAATTAAAGGAAAATCAATTTTGTATTGCTCTAACTTTTTTTTTACGGCTTCAAAGTCATCGGATGGCAAAACATTAAAAGTTGCCGGAGCAAATTGGTGTGGCAACAGGTCATGCATCTCTTTTTTTGGCTCACCTTCCATACCGCCAAATGTTAGTTTGGGATTGCTGGGTGTAAAGAACCATACTGCGCCCGAGCGAATAATATACCACAGCCACACAGGAGAAATGGGTGCATATAATATTTTAAACGGCCAATGTTCCCAATCAGATATTCGTTTAAACAATCGCTTCACTTTCTTTTTTAAAAACAGCAAAAATAAGTTTTAAAGACAACTACCCTTACCACAACAAACAAAATTGTTTGTTGTATTTTAGCCAGACAGAAAATATTATGCAGGTACCTACAATGGCTGAAATGATGGTTAAGAATGATACTCCTGAAGTTTTATTTTGGGTTGGTTGTGCAGGTAGCTTTGATCAGCGGGCACAAAAGATAACCAAAGCATTTGCTACCATTTTACATAAGGTTGGAATTAAATATGCCATTCTTGGTAAAGAAGAAATGTGCACAGGTGATCCTGCAAGGCGTGCAGGAAATGAATTTATGTTCCAGATGATGGCATACCAAAATATCCAGGTATTGAATGGATATGGAATTAAAAAGATAGTAACTGCATGCCCTCATTGTTTTAATATTTTAAAAAATGAATACCCTGAATTAGGCGGCAATTATGAGGTGATACATCATGCAACTTTTTTGCAGCAACTGATAGATGAAGGTAAAATAAAAATGAAAGATGACGGATCTTTCAAAGGAAAGAAAATTACATACCACGACAGTTGTTATTTGGGAAGAGCCAATAATATTTATGAAGCGCCGAGGAAAGTTTTAGAAGCATTAGATGTAGAACTGGTAGAGATGAAAAGATGCAGGAGTAATGGATTATGTTGTGGAGCAGGGGGCGCACAAATGTTTAAAGAAGAAGAAAAAGGTGAAATCCGAATCAATACTGAGAGAACAAAAGAAGCAATTGAAACAGGTGCTTCTATCATTGCATCCAATTGCCCGTTTTGCATGACGATGTTAAGTGATGGGGTAAAAACAAATGAAAAAGAAGATCAGGTTAAAGTACTTGATATTGCAGAGATGATAGCGGCTTCGATGGTTTAACGGAGACGTATTACCTTTGCGTTATGAACCTTCATTTCCAGGATTTAATTCCCGAAGATTTTAATGATAACTCAAGAGTTTGGATATACCAATCCAACAGGTTATTTACCATTAGTGAGGCATTAGAAATTGAAGAACTGCTTGAAGAGTTTACAAAAACATGGTTAAGTCATGGCGCTAAAGTAACAGGGTACGCTAATTTATTTTTTGGGCAATTCATTATTTTAATGGCTGATGAAACTGCAACAGGTGTTAGCGGATGCAGCACTGATTCATCTGTACGATTAATAAAAAGTATTGAGCAGGATCATAATGTAAATTTATTTGACAGGCAAACGCTTGCATTCGTGGTAAAAGAAAGAATACAACTGCTGCCAATGGAACAATTAAATTATGCTATTGAAAATAATTTCATCAACGCCGATACTTTGTATTTCAATAATACAGTTCAAACAAAAGAGGAGTTATTGAACCGCTGGATAATTCCTGTAAAAGAAAGCTGGCTCGCTAAACGATTTTCCTTCGCTCCCTTATAATATTAAATCAAAGTAATTTTTCTGCCATCCTGTCACCAAATTTTTTATTTCATATCTTTGCAATCCAAATTTTTTAATATAAAATGTTTGAATTAACACAGGAAAGAGTTCATGATGAGAAAAGGCAGGGTGAAGCCTTTGCATCCGTATCTGTGGCAGATAGGTCTCAAAAAAAATTTTATATAGAAAGTTATGGTTGTGCTATGAATTTTGCGGACAGTGAAGT
>JAYVEA010000157.1:0-4292 GCA_043749085.1 Chitinophagales bacterium | reverse complement strand
GGTTTATCTTTTGAATTATGGGATGTGCTTACACAATTATCCTTCACTACATTAGTTGCTTTCTTAATCTTTAGATGGTCTGCAATTGTACAAATATTGGTATGTGCTTTTTTATTGTTACTCACAGAAATGCTTTACAGGTTTACCTATGTTCCCGGCTTTGATCAGCCTTTTACTGATCAGCACAATTTTGGAAATTTTGTGGACCTGGTATTAATGAATAAAATAAATCACGATGGATGGGTAGCGATTAATTGCATACCAACTGCTGTGCATACTATTGCAGGTGCAATGGCAGGGAAGCTTTTACTTAGTGCTAAAAAAGATAAATTAAAAATGCTGTTGACGTGGTCAGCAATTGCCCTGGCTATAGGTTATAGTCTTGATCTGTTGAATATTACTCCAATTATAAAACGTATTGCCACTACTTCTTTTACACTTGTGTCGTTAGGATGGTGCTTATCAGGATTATCATTTTGTTACTGGTGGATCGATCTTTTAAACCACAAAAAAAATCTTATGTTTTTTACAATTGTTGGAATGAACTCACTTTTTATTTATTTATTTTTTGAGATCGTTGGCGCCAGATGGTTCAATAATTATGTGTCTGCAATTACAAATGGGGTTATGGCAATAGTACATACTCCGGAAATGATAAGCCTGATTATCACATCACTTTGCATTTTTGCTCTTGAGTGGGGGCTTTGTTATTTTCTTTATAAGAAAAATATCTTTTTTAAGATATGAAATTGCAGACCAAAAGATTTTATTATTGGGAAAGCATTCTAATTAATTACTGCAGTCCTTGATGGCATTTCATCGTAAGTCATGCCTGCTAACTCTCTTCCTGATTTCTTTTTATTTACACCACCCCATTGTTTAAAGAAAAAAGCTACTTCCTCTTCCCTGCACTGGTCTTTAATATCCCACACCCACAATTCTTCTATTGGCCTTGCCTTTCTTCCGCTTTCCCCACCAACAATTACCCAATCAATATTTGAAAGATCCATATTAGGCAACGGACCAATTAAAGGTTCACAGGAAAGAAACTTTGTTTTAGCATTTATGTCTCTTAAAAAATCAATCCTGTTTTTTACTTTTTCATTCTCAACTGATACTCCCATCCAAATATTGTTTGTCCAGTTTAATTTATCATGCAGTTCAAATAATCTTTCTGCTCTCTTGGTCAATACCTGGTAAGTGTGTTGTGGGGTATTGTTCATTACCCCAAAAACTTTCTGAATAAATTCAAGTGGAACTTCAGGATGAAAAAGATCACTCATAGAATTTACAAACACAACTTTTGAACCTTTCCATGAATACGGAATGTTCAGTGCATCTTCATGAACTCTAACTTTAAATCCATCTTTATATTTCTCTATGCCCATAGCATGTAAACGCTTTGTCATTACTTCCGCATAACAATATTTGCAACCTGCAGAAACCTTATCGCAACCTGTAGTTGGGTTCCATGTCATTTCTGTCCATTCAATACTTGATTGTGCCATTTGGGAAAAATTCTGGGAAACGATAATATTCTACTCTTAAATTATTTTCTTCAGTTTCAATTATTTTGATATTGATTTTTTTCAGAGGATTTTCACTTTCATTTTTTGACAGCCAATTCGTGATTGGATTTACTTTAGGTTTTCCCTGGGGAATAGGCTTTGAAATATCTCCTTCCCTTGGTACAATATCCTCATTATGATAAGTGCCTAAAAAATCAACTAATGTCCCTGCTACCAAATCTGTTAAAGAACACAATTTTTCAAAACATCTATTGGGTAAATCAACATCAAGTGCTTTTAATTGAAAATTATTTATCTTAAAATCTAAATACTTATTTAGAGTATCATTTAAAATAGTATTTGCTGTAGCCATCTGCAAATGGTTTGCAACGATGTCGTCATTATCTGTTATCCATAGAACGTTTTGTGAATTTGTTCCAACTCCATTTAAGATAAAAAGAATGAATTCTCGTAATCTTAAGAATTTTTCCCGAACCATTTTATTTTTCCAAACTCTAATTTGATTTTTTAAATTTTCGGGTATTTCATCTTGAAAAACACTCTTCGTATTTCTGTGAAAAAGTATTGTAATTATTAATCCATTAAGATCATTACATAATTGAAGGAATGGCACAAGTGCTTTTTTCTGAATATTATCATTTAATCCTTTGTAATCAAGAATCCTTAAGTCTGGGAAATGTTGTTCCCAAAAAATTTTTTGTAAATCTGTGAATGATTCTAAACTTGCTTCGTCTATTATTAAGATGGAATAAGAGATAAGCGGTTGGTATTTATTACTGCTATAATCTGAAAACAAATAAAGATTTTTGCTTTGTCTTAAATCAGGTAAATAAATTTTTGCCTTATTTTCTAAATAATAAATGTACCTACTTAACTCATTAGCGAACCCTCTCTCCGTATTTTCAATATGTGACCAATTTATCATTTTAATTATTCTTTTCTAAAGTTATAAAATCCTCAAAACAACCTCCCCTGCGCCCCCGGTCTTCTGAAATTTGTTGTGTCAAGCTCCCACCTGTCTTCATTCATTCCATACAGCTTACCGTATTTTTTATATTGCTGCCTTACCATTTCTGCAATGTTTCCTTCGCCACGCATACGAATGCCCCAACGAGTATCATTTACTTTTCGATCATGGCTGCTTTCTATTAAATGCCAAACTTTGTCTGCCCTGTCAGGAAAATTTTTGTACAGCCAGTCGTGAAATAAAAATTTGATTGCGCCATTTAAACGGATGAAAGTATAGGCTGTAAATTTTGCCCCGGCATCCCTTGCTTCTTTCATTATCCGTTGCATTTCATGTTCATTTAATCCCGGTATCATCGGCCCCATCATTACACCCATGTGTATACCTGCATTGCTTAGTTCTTCAATTACTTTTAATCTTTGCTTTGCTGTTGTTGTTCTTGGCTCCATTACTCTCCGCAGATCCTCATTAAAGGATGTAACAGAAACCATCGCTGATACAAGGTTCTTTTTAGCCATCTCCTGCAATATATCCTTGTCTTTTATTATCCATGAATTCTTTGTAAGGATTCCTACCGGCTGGTTGAATTCATTACATACTTCCAGCAAGCCTCTTGTTAACCTATATTTTTGTTCGGCAGGCTGGTAACAATCAGTATTGCCGCTAAGCATTATTGGATGTGATCCGTCCCAGTTTTTATTCATTAAAGTTTTCCTCAACATTTGGGGGGCATTCATCTTTACGATTATCTTTCTTTCAAAATCAAGGCCTGCACTGTAACCCCAGTACTCATGCACATTACGGGCATAGCAATAAATGCATCCATGTTCACAACCGGCATAAGGGTTCATGCTGTACATCATGCTCAGGTCAGGGCTTTCCACTTTATTTACAATACTTTTTACTTCCTGCTCTATGTATATTGTATTGGAATTGGGCACTTCCCAGTCATCAATACCTTCAGCATGTTCTTTTACCTGTTGATTTTTAAGAAACCTGTTCTTTGTGTTGAACTGAGCACCACGGCCTGCTAAATAAGCCCCCTCTAAATCTCCCCCCTCAGGAGAGACTTGCGTGGCTCCATGATTTTTTGGGTTTACTTTATAATGATCTTGTTTTAATTGGGTTGACATAAAAATATTTTTAATGTTCTACATACATAATTCACCTTGTTTTGTTGTAACCGGAAGATTCATAAATTCAAACCGCTGAACGATCTGGTATCTTGTATCACCCACTTTTCGTTTGATGAGTAACATACTATCAGCAATAAATCTTCCTGTAAATTGTAAGTGGCTATACTCCTGCCATGCCTTCTCATATTGCCAGGGCACTAATTTTCTTGCTATGGATATATAAGGCATATCAATAAAATGAGGCTTGTGATCTTTATTTAGTGTCATTAATTGCTGTGCAGGTTTTAATTCTTTCACTAAATTTTTTACCTGGAGTTGTGTATTTACATTAATAAATATGGTGTGACTGGGGAAACTTCCAAAATCTTTCAATTCAACTTTGAATGGGTGATAGCCCATTGCAATTGTATTAAGCCGATTGAGAATTCGCTCTTCAGCTATTTCAAACTGAACAAAATTTATAAGCGTAATATGAGGCTGGCCAAATTTTGCATAGGTCGATTTGTATTTATCTGCAAAAGCATTTTTTATATAAATGATTTTATTCCTTAATTCCTCGTGTGGATTCAATATTAAAAGGTATTCGTTATATTGATAACCTGGAATTTGAACTAATGATTTTGTATCCATATACTAAATAATTTAGTATAAAATTACTAA
>JAYVEA010000156.1:0-4328 GCA_043749085.1 Chitinophagales bacterium | reverse complement strand
TCAAAATATAAATCATGCATTTATTATCAGAGACTCGATTTCTTTCTCCAAAAACAAGCTGGCAGCGGATTATATTACATTACCTTTCATGTTAAACTTTCGAACTGATCCTAATTATCCTAAGAAAGGATTAAGCTTTAGTGCCGGTGTTAGTATGGGCTATTTATACAATAGCCGCAACAAGCAAAAAAGTGACGAACGTGGTAAAGTAAAAAACCGCGGTGATTATGATCTTGAAAAATGGAAGTTCTCTTACATAGGTGAGCTTGGTCTTGGTTTTATTCAATTATACGGATCCTATGCTCCAAAATCCATATTTAAAAATGGTTTAAATGTAATGCCCTATAATATTGGAATACGGTTTAGCAATTTGTAGATAGTTACACCGGGCAGTGCTCATGATAATTATGTAAAACGATAGGTGCTCTTTCAAAATCAAAACCTGCATATTGGTGTATAATTTCATCCAGTACTGCTTCAATTTCTACGCTCTCTTTTAAGGTTACAAGTTTACCTCTGAACTCTTTTATGTTTGGCATTCCTTTAAGATAATTTGCATAATGCCTTCGCATTTCATTAATGCCAACAATTGGCCCTTTCCATTCAACTGATCTTCTTAAATGCTTTTTACAAACTTCTACTCTTTCTTCAATGGTAGGTGGTGTTAATAAATCTCCGGTTGTTAAATAATACTTTATCTCATTAAATATCCATGGATAACCAATGGCTGCACGTCCTATCATAATGCCATCTACACCATACCTGTTTTTATATTCCAATGCTTTTTGTGGTGAATCAATATCGCCATTTCCAAAAATTGGAATCGTGATCCTTGGATTTTCTTTAACCCTTGCAATCAGTGCCCAGTCTGCTTCTCCTTTATACATTTGTGTTCTTGTTCTTCCATGAATGGCAAGCGCTTTTATCCCAATATCCTGCAATCGCTCTGCAACTTCTTCAATATTTTTTGTGTTATCATCCCAGCCCAATCTTGTTTTTACAGTTACCGGAAGATTGGTGCTTTTAATAACTGCATCAGTTAAACGTATCATCAAAGGAACATCTTTTAATACACCTGCACCGGCGCCTTTGCACGCCACTTTTTTAACAGGGCATCCAAAATTAATATCGAGAAGATCAGGATTTGTTGCATCAACAATTTTAGCAGCCATAGCAAGGCTGTCTTCATCGCCTCCAAAAATTTGTATGCCCACAGGTTTCTCATAATCAAATATGTCAAGTTTTTTGCGGCTCTTTATAGCGTCTCTTATTAATCCTTCACTGCTGATAAATTCAGTGTACATCAGGTCTGCGCCATTATCTTTACACACCGCCCTGAATGGCGGATCGCTTACATCTTCCATTGGTGCTAACAACAATGGAAAATCAGGTAGTGATATGTTGCCGATCTTTAGCATTATTTTTTTCTAAACGTGAAAAGTGAATGCGGATTGTCAATCCACATATATTTACATCGTACTTCTTACATCCTACATCATAAATAAAAAATGGCTGTAAATTTACGCACTTATAATTTAAATGATAATGAGGCCTGACTACAACTCTAAGAATATAAGATACCCTTCACAACTGGCAATTTTCCTGGGGCTAACAGGTGGCGGGCTTGTGATCGGATCATTAGCAACCCTGGCAGTTTGGACAATGATGACAGGTCAGCCTTTTCCCCTTAAGCCGGAGGATATTTTGCAGCCAAAGTATTACAAGGTTAATATGGTGATGCAGGCCGTGTCAACTTTTTTTATTTTTTTTGTTCCTGTTCATTTTTTTGCGCTTACCTGTTACAGGAAGCCTTTTACGTACCTGGGTTTTAATTTTCGTTTTAATTACAAACAGGTTTTATTGCTGATCGGGATTTTAATTCTCACATTCCCAATGTCCGGCGCCTTAAGTACCTTAAATAAAATTTTACCCATATCACAATATTGGGCAACAAAATTTAAGGCCATGGAACTGGCAAGAGAAGCGCAGGAAGCAGCTTTAATAAACATCAATTCATTTTCACGATATATTATTTCATTGGTTGTTATTGCATTTTTACCTGCGCTTTTTGAGGAAACTTTTTTTCGTGGCGGGTTGCAGAATTTTTTATCAAGGTGGTTTAAAGGTCCATGGGCCGCCATAATATTAACTAGTATAATTTTTAGCCTGATACATTTATCATTCTATGGATTCCTGGTGAGATTTGCACTGGGAGTTGTATTGGGGTTTGTTTTTTATTACAGTGGAAGCTTATGGTTAAATATCCTGTTTCATTTTCTTTTTAATGGCATACAGGTTACAGCCTTGTACATAATGACGATGAAAGGTGTTAACAATAAAAATATAGAAGACAACTTTCCATTATGGATGGGAGCAATTGCTTTGCTTTTATTGCTTTATTTATTTAAGATTTTCAAACAAACTTCTGCCATTAAACAATCGAAGTATGTTGAAGAAATTACACTTGATGATGAGTTTCATAACTGGACTGCAAACAATTCATAATACTCCATGGCATTTAACCTGCAAACTTTTAAAACAAGAACATTAACTGCAATTGTTTTTGCAATGGTTATGGTTATTGGATTGCTTTGGAATCAGTGGAGCTTTATTGTACTCTTTACCATTATTCATTTTGGTTGCTGGTATGAGTTTATTAAATTATTAAAGAAAATAAATCCTGAAAGATTTAGATTTTATCTGCCACTTGGTTTGATCTATATAACGATGCCGGTGTTAATGATGATCTATATCAGGATAGGTTTTTTTTATTCAGGCGGTTTTATCTCTGATACCTTACTAAAAATTCTTCCGTGCATAATAATATTTTCTATCTGGATAAATGATACGATGGCTTATATTATAGGGTCGATAATCGGCAAAACTTCTATGTCAAAAATATCTCCTAAAAAAACATGGGAAGGGACTATTGGGGGTGGAATGTTATGCGTTTTGGCAATTGGATTATTATCTAAGTTGTTACCAATCGGCGGAACAATCACCTTAATAATTCCTGCTATTTGTGTCATTTTCGGAACGCTCGGAGATCTTTTAGAAAGTAAAATTAAAAGACTTGCCGGCGTAAAAGACAGCGGCTCTATAATGCCCGGCCATGGTGGGTTTTTAGACAGGTTCGATTCATTATTAGTTGCCACTCCATTTGTTTGGTTGTATGTTTATTTTTTTATGAGATAATAATCTCTGCCTGCACTGTTTTATATTTGCGGTTCAAGTTTTTTTAATGAACATTCATAAAGAAGGATACAGCACCATTATTATAGTGGCGATCCTGTTGGGGATTATCAACACAAGTTTTTTTTATTATTTAAGTGCATTGATGCCGGTTACAGTCTGGATAATTTTGATCGCCAGCATTATCATCTTCTTATTCATTGTTTCATTTTTCCGTTCTCCTAAAAGAGATTTTACCATAAGTCACCCACAGATAATTTGCCCTGCAGATGGTAAAGTAGTAGTGATAGAAGAAATTTTTGATACAGAATATTTTAACGATAAGCGTTTACAGGTATCCATTTTTATGAGTCCTGCCAATGTGCATATTAACCGGATCCCTATGAGTGGCGAAGTGCAATACAGTAAGTATCACAAGGGAAAATATTTAGTGGCATGGAACCCAAAATCTTCCACACAAAATGAAAGACATTCAGTAGTAATAAAAAATGAAGGGGCAGCAATTTTAGTTAAGCAAATTGCCGGGGCCCTTGCAAAACGTATTGTGAATTATTTAAAAGTTGGGCAGCAGGTTACGCAAGGCGCAGAAATGGGATTTATAAAATTTGGCAGCCGGGTAGATGTACTTTTACCAACCGATGCAACAATTGATGTAAGACTTAACCAACTGGTGAAAGGCGGCGTTACAGTGTTGGCAACTATTTAATAGCGTCGCAATAATGTTTAACAATCAGGAGTTATAGTATATTAATATTACGTTCTATATTTATACTCTAAATCACAAAAACAAATTATTATGAAGAAGATTTTCGTGTTAGCTACTGCTGCTTTATTAGTAAGCGGGGCGTCATTTGCTCAGGATAAAAAATGCTCAAAAAGCTGTTGCAAGAAAGGAAGTGCAACCTCCAAAGACAAAGCAAATGCTAAAACAGAGAAAAAAGATAAGACAGCAAAGATCTAGCTTGCTCTGAACAAAAAGATTATCCCGCAATTGCGGGATTTTATTTTATAGGATATTCTCCAATTCTTTCAAATGATAGATAGTATACGTTGGCGTTAATGTAACAGGGGCATTTATATGATTTACAAAGATGCTGTCCATGCCTGCATTAATAGCTCCCTGGATATCAGCATCA
>JAYVEA010000155.1:0-4339 GCA_043749085.1 Chitinophagales bacterium | reverse complement strand
TGGAAACTGATCCGGTTAGATCTTTTTTACGGGCAGTTCCATAACCAATTACAACAACTGTATTAAGATCAGTAGAAGTTGGTTGTAAAATTATATTTGCTGAAGATCTTCCGGAAATATTTACCTGTTGTGCCGCATAGCCCACGGATGTGAATACCAATGTTGATGTGCCCACAGGAACATTAATAGTAAAGCTTCCATCACCAGAAGTTTGTGTAGCGGTTCTGGTTCCTTTTGCAGTTACGGTAGCTCCCGGCACTGCAGATCCATTTGCATCTGTAACTCTGCCTGTAATAGTGGTTTGAGAAAAACCCGCAAGAAATGTTAACAGTAAGATCGGAAGAATGAACAGTTGTTTTGAAAACCTTTTAATTGTTCTTCGCATATGCAATCGTTTTAGTTTATTACGCAATCTAAAATTAAATGTGTAAATATTACACAATATAGAGAATCTTTTTATCTTAAATTAAGTTGTTGATAATTTTTTAAAATTTTTAGCCCGGCTTTAATGTTAGAAAAAAATAGGGCAAAAACACCTTTATTATAAGAGAGCACAAAGTAGGATTAAGCTGCATTACAAACTTATCTATACGTTCATTTCTTTTGTTCTATTCAGCTTATTATTTAAAAACAGGAAGCTTTAAATTTTATTTTAATTCCAGCACCACCACGGAAAATGGCGGTAGTTTCATCTGAAGATTGTCTCCCTTCAAACTTACATTATTAAAAACGGATGGTTTTATTTTATCAGGAATTTCAAAGGTATTATGATCCTGAAGTTGCAAAGAGGAAAGTATCCTGCCTTTCACAGAACTATATTTTCTTCCATTGAGATTTACTGAAACCTCTTGGTTTTTTTTTGAATCTATATTAACTATAGAAATATGAGTTAATCCTAATGAATCTATTGACGCAGAAGCAGAAACTGCAGGTAATTCTTCCTTACCAAAAATATAATCATTACATCTAATATTCAGCGGTATTAACCTGGCATCCTGGTGCACATTGTACATTTCCATAACGTGATAAGTAGGGGTAAGTATCATCTTTTCTTCATTGGTTAAGATAACTGCCTGCAATACATTAATAGCCTGCGCCAGGTTAGCAATACGTACACGATCGGCATGATTGTTAAATATGTTGAGCGTTACTCCGGCGATCATTGCATCTCTCATTGTATTTTGCTGATATAAAAACCCCGGATTGGTATTGGGTTCCACATCATACCAGCCACCCCATTCATCTACTACCAAAGCCACTTTTTTTTGAGGATCATACTTATCCATAATTGCTGCATGCCTTGTTACCAGAGTATCCATTAATAATGCACTTTTCAGAATGGTGAAATATTGTTCTTCTGTAAAATCAACAGATGGCCCTTTACGATTCCAATCTATTATTGAATAATGATGCATTGCCACACCGCCGAGCATATAGACAGGAATATTTTTCATTAAAGTTTCCGTCCAGTTGTAATCTGCATCACTGGCACCGGAAGCAATTTTAAATAATCCGGCATTTGAAGTGTTGCTCATAAAGGTTGTGTATTGGCGATATACGTTAGCATAATAATCCGGCTTCATGTTGCCGCCACAGCCCCATGCTTCATTTCCTATTCCCCAGAATTTTACACCCCATGGGTTTTGCTGACTGTTCTGTTTACGCAGATCAGACATTGGACTTTTGGTTTCAAAATTTGTGTATTGTACCCAATCAGATAGTTCCTGTACAGTACCACTTCCCACATTTCCTGATAAATAAGGTTGAGCGCCTAACAGTTTGCACATATTTAAAAATTCATTCGTACCAAAGCTGTTATCTTCTGTAACACCGCCCCAGTTTGTATTTACAATAGATGGTCGTTTATTTTTAGGTCCCACTCCATCCTTCCAATGATATGTATCAGCAAAACAACCACCCGGCCAGCGAAGTAATGGAACCTTTAATTTTTTCAGGGCAGCAATTATATCATTACGAACTCCATTAGTATTTGGTATTTTTTTATTGCCTTCTCCTACATAAAAACCGCCGTAAATACAACGTCCTAAATGCTCAGCAAAGTGGCCATAAATGTATTTACTAATAATAATTTTTGAGGAGTCTGCCTGTAACACAATTGTATTCTGTGCATGAATTTGTGTTACAAAAAGAAACAGTAAATTGAAAATAAATGTTCTCATATAGCTATATAATTTTTATTTCAGTTTTAAGAATTCAATATATTCATTATTCCTTTATTACTTTTTTTATTTCATTGTAATATCCTTTCATAACTAAAAAGATTTTCTTTTTCATTCCGAATGTTTATAATAATTTAAAAGATAGAGCATATGCATATTATAGGCTTATTCAAACGTTCATATTTTTGGTTCAAATTGACTAAGTTTGGGTAGAGAACTTTTCAGAGACTTAAAATGATTTTTATTTTATACTTATTGATTGCTTCAGGCTCGCATGCGTTTTTATCTTAAATATTACAGAGTCTTTACGTGGATTATTTTTTTTTCTCCAATTCTTTGCCAAGCACAAGCTCCTAAACTTACTTTTAAACATATTACAATTGAGCAGGGACTATCTAATAGCACTATTGAAACAATTTTTCAGGATAGCAAAGGATTTATTTGGTTTGGCACCCGTGACGGTCTCAACAGGTATGATGGTTATCAAATGGCAGTATATCGGTATAATGCAAAAGACAGCAGCAGCATAAGTGATAGTTACATACGCTATATATATGAGGACCATAATAAAACACTTTGGATAGCTACCATTAATGGGTTAAACCAATTTGACCGGGCTAAAAATAATTTTGTTCGGTTTAAACATAATCCTGATAATCCCGGAAGTCTCAGCAATAACCTGGTTACCTGTATTGATGAAGACTCAAAAGGGAATTTGCTGGTAAGCACATTTGGCGGCTTAAATATATTTAATCCATCCCAAAAAAGTTTTACGCGGTATTACCATCATGACGGTACGACTAACAGCCTTAGCGATAACCAAATTAATTATATTAAAAAAGATAAAAGAGCCAACATATGGTTAGCAACTCAAAGCGGGCTAAATCTGTTTAATACTGAGAAAAATATTTTTACCTCTTTTATAAATGGTTCTCCCAATAACATAGCTGATAATGTAATACGGGTAATAGAAGAGGATCAGCAGGGAAATTTATGGCTGGGTACAGAAGATAATGGACTCTTCTTATTTAATACCACGGAAAAAACTTTTATCGGATATCGTCATAATGAAAAAGATCCTTCTTCCCCCGGAAGCAACCAGGTTAGAAGTATTCTTTGTGACAGAAAAGGAAATACATGGATAGGTACAGTAAACGGAGGTCTTGATCTGTTCAATTCATCTTCCAATTCTTTTTTTCATTATCAGAATATGCCCGAAAATATTTTCAGTTTATCACAAAGAACTGTTTCTTCGATATTTGAAGATGGCCAGGGAAATCTTTGGGTAGGTACTCATCGTGGCGGCGTTAATTTATATACACCCACAAGAGAAAAATTTTCGCTCTACCGGCAGCAACCTGACAAAAATAGTTTAAGCTATAATGATGTAAGAACTTTTTGTGAAGATAGTGAAGGGAATATCTGGATAGGAACAGATGGCGGAGGGCTTAATCAATTCAACAGGCAAACAAAATCTTTTACTCATTATAAATTCAATGCCTTTGATGCAACAGGCATTGGTTCTAACGAGATATTGCATGTAATGGAGGATAGCAAAGGTATTTTATGGATTGCCACCTGGGGCGGAGGATTGAATATGTTCAACCGCAGCAATAGAAAATTTACACGCTATTTAAATAATCCTGCTAACAAAAATTCTATTAGTTCAAATTATGTACAAAAAATATTTGAAGACAGTAACAAAAATTTATGGGTAGCTACTTATTATGGCGGCTTAAATCTTTTTGACAGATACACAAAAAAATTTATACGCATTGTTGATGACCCTGAAAAGAAAATAAAATTATCAGGGAATAATATTGTTTCCGTAAATGAAGATAGAAATGGCAATATCTGGATAGGTACGGATGATGGCGGCCTAAACCGTTATAATGTAAGTGAAAAAAAATTTAATCACTATTTCAACAATGAAGAAAAACTTCCTGATTTGCGGGTAATATTTATTGACCGTACAGGAAGAATATGGATTGGCCAGGAAGGACTTTATTTGTTTAACGAAAAACAAAACTCATTTTCTCTTTACACAGATAAGGCAGGTTTATCAAAAGAATTTATTAAAGGAATTGAAGAAGATAAAAAGGGCAATTTCTGGATTGCAACTTCTAATGGGATAACACAATTTAATCCCGAAACACAAG
>JAYVEA010000154.1:0-4359 GCA_043749085.1 Chitinophagales bacterium | reverse complement strand
TACGTCAGATGGATGAAAGCGTAACAGGTGTTCCATCTAATTATCCTGAGCTTGACAAAATAACTCATGGCTGGCAGCCGGCGAATTTAATAATTCTTGCTGCCAGACCATCGGTTGGTAAAACAAGTTTTGCCCTGCAGCTGGCCCGCAATGCATCAAATCATTTTAAAAAACCAACACCTGTTGGATTCTTTTCCATGGAGATGAGCACCCAGCAATTAATAACAAGGATGCTATCATCAGAAACATCAATATGGTTAAGCCAGCTGAGCATAGGAAGGCTGGATGAAGATCAAATGGTAACTCTTTATAAAAAGGGTATACAGCCATTATCAGATGCCCCGATTTATATTGATGATACAGCCGCACTGAACATGTTTGAATTAAGAGCAAAGGCCCGGCGAATGGTTAACAAATTTAAAGTTGGATTGATCATTATAGATTACCTGCAGCTGATGAGTGGAAATAATGACAGGAATAAAAACGGAAACAGGGAGCAGGAAATTAGCAAGATATCCCGGGACCTGAAAGCGCTGGCTAAGGATTTAAATATACCGGTAATTGCACTTTCGCAATTAAGTAGAAAAGTAGAAGAACGTGGTAAAGGCCAAAAAATACCGCAACTGTCTGATCTCCGGGAGTCAGGTGCAATAGAACAGGACGCAGACTTAGTGATGTTTTTATATAGGCCTTCTGATGATGAAGTAAAGGAAGATGCAGAGTTGGCCAATACAGCATTAGCAAGAATAGCAAAGCATAGGGATGGTGAATTAAAGGATTTTGTTTTTAGAGTTAATAATTCTGTGCAACAATGGACCGAGAAAGGAGCTGTGAATTCATTCGCTACTCCTTCCAATTATACATCAGTGGCCCAGGCGAATACTGATCAGGGGAAATTATATAAACAGAAGGGAAGCAAAATGAATGACGGGGAGTTTGATGAAGAAACACCATTTTAAAAAAAGTTATGTCTGATTATTTAGAACTACAATCCGTGTTGCAAGAGAAGTCAGTAATAACTGACGTTGAAAGTAAAAACAACCGAATATATTTTAAAGTAGACGGACGACTGTTCTCAACTTTTAGCAATAATGTATATCATGAAAAGCATCCATTATTTAAACATCCGGTATCAGATATATGGGCCGCAAGACATAACACTGCGGAAGGAATAGAAGAGGATGAAAAAAATGCTGAAAAATTTAATGAGGATATCGATTTATGGATTAAGCATAAAAACTCCTTGTACAAATTAATTTTTATTAAAGCGATTGAAATACTGGCAACTAAAGGAGAAGAAGCATTTATTAAATATGTAGAGTATCATTTTTTTATAACTGAAGAAGGAAATAATTGCAGGAAACTACTAAAGCTATTAGAAGAAAAATAATAAAATTAATTATATGAAAAAAGCTTATTGGAATGGAGAATATACAGCTGTTATCACATGTGTATTATATGAAGTGACCAGGTCATCAAATCCGAATCACTGGCAAAATATGTTTGTGGGAAATATCCGGCAGGCGGTGAAGATTAATTATAGTGGTCAAACCTGGTATATCGATAATGAACATGGAGATGGATATTATAAAGTTACCAAAGGACAAGGATCACCATGGTGCGGACATAAAAGCGTGGATGATCCAATTATTAAAGAGGAACTACCGGAAGATAAATGGCAAACCATTTATGATACCGAAGCTTTAAAAAAAGAGTCATTAGCGCATGATGAATGGATGAAAGTAAATGATCCTGAGAATTATGAGAAAATACAGTCGCTAAAAAGTACGATTAACCGCATGCATTTAAACCGAAATAGTCAATGAGCAGACGGGTTACAGACGCGGATATAAATAACCTTAGAGAGAAAGGGTTAAAGATCATTGATAACAGGCCGGCAAAGGAAAATAAAATTTCAATTCCCCGGTCAGACTGCAAACAGGTGATATGGATGCATTGGAATATCCTGCAATGGTGCAAGGAGAATCAATTGGAGATGAAAAAAGAATTCCGATTTAAAAAAGAAAGGCGCTGGCGATTTGATTTTGCTATTCCTTCTCTTATGATCGGGATTGAATACGACGGATTGAATTCAGAAAAAAGCGGCCATACAACATTGGTAGGCTTTACCGATGACACAGAGAAATTAAACGCAGCTGCAGCTGATGGATGGAAAATATACCGATATACAGTTGTGAATTATAAAAATGTATTACAGGATCTTAATAAACTGATGGATAAGTAAAAAATGATGATTATAAACAGAGCAACTCCTGCTATAAGAGAGTTACAGAAAAACTATAAAAGAGAAGTTTATGTATCTTTCACGGATGGTGAAAGATTTTATTTCACCGGAGCTGCATGTGACTTATGCGAATTGACGCCCGGGAAGTATATGCATTTCATAAATGAGGGTAAAGATTTTTCTTTTTATACAAATAATGATAAAGATGGTTTCCCATTAATAGCAGATGGTAAAAAACGGGGGTGCCTGATATCTAATTCTGCCCTGGGGAAATATTTTACTAAAGCGATTCAAAAGTATGAGAGGCTAATGAAGTTTTACATAAATAAAACAAGTCAGGAGAAAAACGGATGTATGGTATTTGAAATATTTACTGAAAAACCAATGGCACAGAAAAGGAAGAATTTATTATGACAGTCTATATTATAGCAACAAAGGTGAAGCAGTTTAGTTACTACCTGCGATTTACAGGTAATGGATTCTATCGTGAGTATTCTTTAGAAGGATTAATGAATAATGCGACACAATTTGAGGAAAAACAATTGGCTATTACGGCTATGAATAGCATTATTACTGACAGGGAATTATTTATTGAGACATTAAGCAAACTGTTCTGATGTATAAATATTTAGGCGACCGATTAACTGATCCGTTATTGAAAGGAAAGGAATGTGAGGCGATAAAAAGAGCAGATGGGAAATGTATCCGGGCTAAAAACGGAAGCATGTTAGTGAAATTTGAAAACAGGAAATCAGCTATCGTAATAGCAAGATTATTAAGAAAAATAAAAACATGAAAGCGATATCACTTCTCCAGCCCTGGGCAACCTTAGTTGTTATTGGGTCAAAAAAATATGAAACAAGGAGTTGGAATACCCAATATCGTGGACCTTTACTTATTCATGCATCTGCAAAGCAGCCGAATAATTACCAGGCATTCACTTATAAAAAGGATCCATTCTTCAGTAAATTTATTACAGATGTAAATGATCTTCCGTATGGCGCCATTATCGGAAAAGTAGAATTGATCAGAACGTGTCATACCGGTGAATTGCTTCATCCAAATATGTTTGAAAAGGAAAAAGAAATTACTGATCAGGAGAAAGCGTTTGGCGATTATACTCCGGGAAGATATGCCTGGGAGCTGGCGAACCCTATAGAATTTGAAAAGCCCATACCTTATAAAGGAAGCCTGAGTATATGGGAATTTCCTGATGCATTAATAAGTGGTGTAAAAATGCATTAATTTATATTTTACTCTTTCTCCATTCCTCGATAAGCATCTTTATAAGAGCTTCGATTATTATTAAATAAATTGGATTCATAGGATTTTGGTTTACTTCTTCCCAAGGTAAAAAGGTATGTGCACCCTAAAAAGGACAACTGCCATATGTAATTTATTTACTTACAAAATGTAATTTATTTAGTTACATTTGATGTCATAATAAGACACCCCGATGCAGGAAAAACCATTGACTTCCAGAGTTATTAAGACCGAAAATATTAAACTGAAAACATCAATTGTAAGTAACAGGTTTGCTCAACCTTTCTATGTATGGCAGGACCCGGCTGATAGTGTCATTTATTGTTTGGATGCGGAACAAATGAAAATGTCCATTGATATACCGGAATTAGATATGATAGAATTTGAAGGCATGTTTAATACTTCAGATGTAAAATCATATGACCCGCAATCATTGGCGGATAGATTTATCATTCCACCCTTTTCCGTTTTTGATACCAGGCAGGGATATTGGCAGGAACGTAAAAAGGTTTGGAACACATTATTTGACAGTCAGGAAACACGACAGGATATCGAACTTATTGCTAAAAGTGGCCAATCATCTGCGATATATGAGCTAAGAAATAGAATGCGGATTGCATTGGGCCGTGAGCCGGAATGGGACGAAATACTTGCGGAAGCCAAAAAGAGGAACATGCATATCTATCAAGGTGCTAGTGTATTTGATCCGGCACTTACTGAAATATGTTACCATTGGTTTTGTCCTGCCGGGGGTACGATCCTTGATCCATTTGCCGGAGGTTCTGTTAGAGGCATAGTTGCCGGCTTATTAGGAAATGATTATGTAGGTATTGATCTAAGAGAAGACCAGG
>JAYVEA010000153.1:0-4385 GCA_043749085.1 Chitinophagales bacterium | reverse complement strand
AGCTAAGATTATTCTGATCCAGTTTTACTTTGTGCTTAATTAAATAATCATAATCTTCTTTAACACTTTTATCGAGGTAAGGAATAGCACTAACGAGTATCGAATTTATTTTTTGTTCGTGTGCTTTTGACAATGCCCCAAGTTTTTTTAAATGGCCAACGCCTGTTACAATGTATTGAGTCATGTATCGATCATCAGGCCCTCCTCTGAACCATACAAAGCCGCCATTGGACGCCTGCATATCTTTTAATTTGGTAAGAGATGATTCCAACTCTTTGCTCATTCGGATCAAGTCGAAAAGCAAAGCAATGTTTTTCTTTTGTTGCGCTTCATTCTGCGCCTCCAATACCCAAGGTGTTTCCTGCAGTAAGACAGATTTTAATTCTTCATTTTTTTGAAGATTGGAAAGAAATGCGGCCCCCTCTAAATCTCCCCCCGTGGGGGAGACTTGCGAAGTCCATTTTTCAAAAACGGCTTTGATCTTTGGTGAGCTATTCACAATTTTTGATACAATGCTGTTGGCATAATAACGATTCCATGTTTGCTCAGCACATTCGTACGGATATTCCATTAGATACGGCAATGCCTGCACTGCATACCATGCAGGATTGGTTGTGAATTCTGTGGTTAATGAAAAATTGGTAAGTGTGGTACTGTTACCTGACCTCAATAATTTTTCAAAGGTGAAATTCTTTGTTGTATTTCCTCTGACTGGCAAAGGCATTGTTTCTGTAACCAACATGCGATTGGAAAGGACGGGAATGGCTGCTTCTTCCCCATCGCTCACCTCACCGGCTTTTGCAACAATACGATAGACGAGAGCATTATTATAATTAATGGGAATCTCAATATCAAATGTAACGGCGGCACTTTGACCTGCAGCAATTTTGAAAAACTGCATTGGTATCATATTCTTAAATAACACATCAACAGGCTGCATTGTTGAAGCTTTGAATAATTGTAATTGTGATTGTCCGCTGATCTCTTTATCACTCATATTTACGATCTTGGCGCTGAATTCCATTTTATCACCTTCTCTTATAAACCTTGGTGCATTGGGCTGCACCATTAAATCTTTTCGTGTGATCACTGTTTTTTCTACATAGCCGCTGGCAAGATCTTTTGTATGCGCCAATGTCATAAGCTTCCATTGGGTAAGAGCCTCAGGCATGGTAAAACTGAATTCAATATTGCCATCTTTATCAGTTCTTAATTCAGGAAAGAAAAATGCGGTTTCATTGAAGTTTTTACGAATTTGAATTTGAGATTGATCGATGTGCGAGACTTGCTTTTCAATATTGGGAGGGGCAACTATACCTTCATCTTTTTCTCCTTTTTGAGAAACTATTGAAACTCTATTTACTTTTCCTTGTAAAGAAGTCACTACAACATCCTGAAGATTTGCATCCATGACTCCAGGCTCTGCTTTCATGTCCGCTATTGATTTATTTCCACGAAACATTATTCTGTTCCTATTATTTCCAGAAGAAATCAAAGCATCATATTTTTTTTCCTTCTGTTGTAAATATTCTTCATTCCACCATTTTTCAAAAGAGCGGACAGAAGTAAAATTCTGTACGCCATTCCAACTGTAAATGCTTAAAAAATCTGGCCATACATTAAGTGAACTCCAGCTATGAGGTTTGAATTGATCCAATGATGCATCATACATACTCGCCAGCATTTCAGCGGCAGCTTTTTGCCCTTTATATCCCGAGATTTTTACTTTCCATTTTTCTTCACTACCGGGTAAAGTTTTATCACGGTAAGTTTCAAAAGCTATATCAAGCTGTTTGTTTGTCCATGGCACCATCATATTCCATGAACTGGAATAAACCCTGTTATCTTTTACAAAGAATTGAGATACACCAAAGCCCCCGCGATCTTCTTCTGTAATTGGAAATTCAAATACCTTCTTTTCATTATTGACCGAGTAAAATGTATAGTTGCCAGTTGCCGGTTGCCCGTTGGCAGTTTTATTTTTCTCAATTTGCTGGATAAGAAAAATATCATTGGCAGATGTGCCGGTTATGATCGTCTCTTTTTCTCCCGGATCTCCAATATTTTTTATCACAGTATTCCATGAGTATGCAGGTGCTGGAAGAGACGCCGCCTTCATATCATACAACTGAAAATATTTTATATCCTTCACTTCCTGTCCGTATTTATCTTTTGAAGTTGCTTCTACTACATACCAGCCTTGTGAGAAGTTGCCGGTTGCCAGTTGCCAGTTGCCAGTTGGTTTGGTACTATCTGTTTTTGAAAAGATCATTTCAACTTTTGCCCATGTTTCTTTTTTGCTTTCATCTTTGTATTCATCGTGCGGAAAATATTTCAAAAATTCTTCTTTGCTCATTATAAACTGGTCAGGCTGACCCCAATAACGGCTGCGGATAAGTCTTTGCGGTGTTTGCAGTTTATAGATTTTTATATCAACTTTTGCAGGCTCAAATTCGCCACTTAAATTTTTAGTGCTTACATAAAATTGTTTAAGGCTATCAATGTTTATTGTTCCATTATCGGGTAAAGTTACCTGCAGGTCAAGCGCTTTGTATCCGACGGGGACAATTGCTGAGGTGCTTCTTGTTTCACCGTTGATATCCGTTATATCGGCTTCAACTTTATAATCAAAAACGGGTTCAGAAGCTTTATCAATACTCATATCAGGAATGGCTTCAAACTCTATAATAAACTTTCCATCAGCGCCTGTTTTAATTTCGCCATTGGTAATTTCTATAGGTTTGGTTTGAGGAAATCCCCAACGCCAGAACATCCATGGGTAAAGAAAGCGTGCAACTCTTGTAACCCTGTACTTTACATTGGCGCCATCGATATTATTACCGGCATATGCTTTTGCAAAACCTGTGATCTTTATTTTTTCATTTACATGGTAAGTGCCTTTTACTTTTTCAAACTCAGCATAAAATTTTGGTCGTTTATATTCTTCTACAGAAAAGGAAATCTGATTATTATTATTTATGCCGGCAACAATTGTAAAACTTCCATTCAATTTATTTTCAGGTAGCCTGAATTTTCCATTGAAAGAACCAAATTCATTCAATAACACTTTCATTGAATCCACCTTTTGATAATTCGCATCTTTTAGCTCTATAGTAATTGAATCTTTGGTTGTTAGCAGTTGACTTTTTTTTGTTTTATAATCCTGTGTAATTCCAATGCCTTTAAAATAAATTAATTGCCCCGGACGGTAAATGCTCCTGTCAGTAAATAAAAATATTCTTGATTTGGCTTTATCATATTTTTGTTGAGTGTTATAAGCTTCTTCCTCGGAATTGTAATAATAACTGTACTGGTAGTCGCTTAAAAATAATTTGTCTTTTTGATAGGTAATTTCTAAGCGGATCTGCCTTTCTGTGTTGTTCTTTCCTTCATTTAATTTTACGTATCCATTTTTATCGGTAGTTAAAATCTCCAGTTTTTCAAAAATGCTTTTTCTTGTTTGATAATCATATCGCTGATTCCATACCTGTACTTTAGCACCTGATAATGGCTTTCCTGTTGTGCGGTTTAATACAAAATATTCAGCCCCATTGTTTACATAACTGATATTGGAGACATGAAAGTATTGTGCTGATAAGGGATTTTTATTTAAATTAAAATTTTCTGCAGCGCTTGCCAGCAGCGCATATTCTCCAACAGGTAATGCATCGATTTTAATTTCTGCTGAATGTGTTTTATAATCATCAGGCAATGGTAAAGTTTGCTTCCAACTTCTAATATTTTTTTGAGAAATAAGTTTATTCCAGAGCTGCTCATTATCAGAATTTGCCTCCAGTGTTTTTTTAAATTCAGGAGTAAGTTCAATTACTCTTAGATTAATTGAAGGAATATTTTTATAATTCACCAGGGTTCTGAAAGGCTCGCCGGGAACATTTACTTTTTCGGAAGTCAGGTTTAATTCTTTGTGCAGAATTTGGTTCAGTAAATTTTTTGCATTGATGCCGCCCTCGCTTTCCGGGAATTTTTTAATGATATTTTCCAACAATTCTTTAGCATACTTAATGGTATATTTCTTTTCATCTTTTTTGCCTTCTTTTACTGCTGTATTATAAATTTCCTGTACAACTAAAAAATTTGCCTGTGCAACAGCAGGATTATTTGGATAAGCAGCAATAATATTTTCGAGGGCCTTAATGTATAATTCATCTTTCTTATCCATTACTCCATATTGCTTAACAAAATTTACGCGTTCAATATCAGCATCTATCAGAGCATCAGGTTTTACATCTGCAGTATGAAAATTTAAAAGCTTTTGATAAATGAGCAGGGCATAATAATGAAGAGAGGATGAATCTTTATTTATGAATTTGTGAGATGCAAATTCTTTTGCGGGGGCCAAGGCTTTTTCATCTTTTATTTCAAAA
>JAYVEA010000152.1:0-13641 GCA_043749085.1 Chitinophagales bacterium | reverse complement strand
TCTTCGCTGGCACCTAAATATTTAGCCTCGTAATCAAAAAAATCTTTTTTCGAAATTATTTCTGTTATGGGTAATGGAATTATTTCTCCTTTTGATTTAAACACACCGATAGTTAATTCCCTTCCACTGATAAATTCTTCCACTAATACCTGGTCGTCTTCTTTAAAAGCTTTTTCTATCGCTTTGCCTAATTCTTCCGAAGGCGAGTTTACTTTGCTCATACCAATGCTTGAGCCTCCATTGTTCGGTTTAATGAAAACCGGAAATCGTAAACTCTTCACTAATTCATCCGGACTGGTAAAACTGTCTTTAAATAAAAGAACCGAACGTGAAACATTGATGCCGCTGAATGCAGCAACTGCTACTGTAAAGCTTTTATTAAACGTTAGTGCAGAAGTTGCAGCATCGCAGGAAGTATAAGGTATATGAAATGTATCAAAATAACCCTGCAACTTTCCATCTTCGCCCGGTGTACCATGGATACCAATCAATACTGCTTCAAAATTTATTTTCTCTTCATCAATTATTATTGAAAAATCATTTTTATCAACTTCTGTCTTTTCTCCTGAAGGTAATTCATAGAACCACCCATCGAAGGTAATATCTATCTTATACAAATTCCATCGTTCTTTGTCAATATTTTTTTCAATAGTTATTGCTGATTTATAAGAGATCGCAGCTTCGCCGGAAAAACCTCCTGTAACAAATGCAATATTTTGTTTCATAAATACCGGTTTTGAAAAAGGCGAAAGTATTAAAATACTCTCGCCATTAGAGCAGGAAATATCACCTGCCTGTAATAGGCCCTAAGGCCTTAAAATTATATATGAAGCTTCTCTTTTTTAGTTAATAATTCCTCAACCGTTTCCCTGTACATTTCATCAGGCACACAACAATCAACAGGGCAAACTGCAGCGCATTGTGGTTCCTCATGAAATCCCTGACATTCTGTACATTTATTCGGAACAATATAATAGATATCATTTTCTATAGGCGGGTTACGCTGTTCAGCATCCAGCTGAGTTCCATCCATTAATGTAACCATCCCTTTTACTGTAGTGCCATCAGAAAATGCCCACTCTACTCCCCCTTCATAAATGGCATTGTTAGGACACTCAGGCTCACAAGCCCCGCAATTTATACATTCATCTGTAATTTTTATAGCCATATTTCCTTTTTAAGCTTAAACGAAGCTGCAAATTATTTACGAATTTTGCATTCTTTTCTTCACAAATATAAATAGATATTTTTTGCAAATGAATTTAACTGAAAGAATTGATCTGATGGTGGAACTTGGAAAATATTTACAATCGGATCACCAGGATTGGGAGTTAACAAAACAAAAAGCTTTTGAAAAGAACGGGTGGTTTACTCCGGATTTTATAGATCATTCTGTAAAAAATATTATAACTGAATTTCTGCAACAAGAAAAGCTGGAAAGCTGGGCCCGATCTTATTACCTGGATGATAATATCACTGCAAAAAATGTTGGTGTAGTAATGGCCGGTAATATTCCCCTTGTTGGATTTCATGATTTTTTATCAGTGTTTTTAGCCGGACATAGGCAAACCATAAAATTATCATCAAAGGATGATGTATTATTAAAACATATAGTTGATACGTTATTTGAATGGCAACCCTTATTACATAATTCAATATCCTTTGCTGATCTGCTGAAAGGATGCGATGCCTACATAGCAACCGGCAGTAATAATAGTGCTAGATATTTTGATTATTACTTCGGTAGATATCCAAATATTATTCGCCATAACCGAACATCAGTAGCCATTCTTACAGGAAATGAAACTGTTGAGCAACTGGAATTACTTGCAGATGATGTGCATTTATATTTTGGCCTCGGCTGCAGAAACGTTACTAAGATTTATATACCTGCAGGATATGATTTTGTTCCTTTGCTAAATGCTTTTAAAAAGTACGCTTATTTTTCTGATCATACTAAATACAGAAATAATTATGATTATAATCTTGCATTACTGATCATGAATAATGTTTATTATATGACGAACGAAAGTATTTTAATGGTAGAAAATGAACAGCTCTTTTCACCCATTAGTCAATTGAATTATAATTTTTATACAGATAAAAAAAAGCTACAACAGCAGCTGGACAAAAATGAAAATATTCAATGCATAGCAGGTAATAATATTGCATTCGGAAAAGCACAGCAGCCTTCACTTTTCAGCTATTCGGACGGGATTGATACTATGCAATTTTTACTTTCATTGTAATGTAAACTGACAAATAGTTTCTTACTGGCGATTATGTCATTTATGTTTGTCAAAATTTCTTTTTTATATTTACGAATTGGATAGGCTACGAAGCTCTTCCTAATTTAATGTTAAAGGTAACAGGCGGTTGTGGTATGCTTAAAACACTTCGTTTATTTGTAATTGGTATAGGCATATGATTTGATACTTCCATATAAACAAATTAAAATTATAAAAATCAAAATAGATGAAACCTAAACACATTTTGTCAACTATAATTATCAGCGCTCTTACTGCTCTTGGTGTTATTTTTGGCTACAGCAAAATCCATCATGACAACAATCCAAATTTTCAATCACAATTTAATGTTCCTGCTAACTATAAATATGCAGGCTTTTTTAACAAGGATGGATCACCTTCCGCCGGACCTGCAGATTTTACACAGGCAGCAGCAGCAGCTATCCCTACGGTGGTGCATATAGTTACAAAAACAAATCCAAGGCAAACGAATAATAATCTTCCCAATCAAAAAAATCCTTATTCAGATCTTTTTGGTGATGATCTGTTAGAGCAGCTTTTCGGAAATGGTGGCAGACAAAGATCTTTACCTCAACAGGCATCAGGTTCGGGTGTTATAATTAGTGACGATGGATATATTGTTACCAATAATCACGTGGTAGCAGGTGCAGATGAAGTAATGGTTACTTTGAGCAACAAAAAAAGTTACACAGCAAAAGTTATTGGTGCAGATCCTTCTTATGATCTGGCAGTAGTAAAAATAAATGCAAGCAATTTGCCTTTTATGCTTTACGGTAATTCTGATGACACAAGGATCGGACAGTGGGTATTGGCAATCGGTTATCCTCTTACTTTAGAAACAACCGTTACCGCAGGTATAATAAGTGCTAAGGGCAGAACATTAGGATTGAACCGCGATAGAACAGGCAACAAGGGATTAGCGGTGGAATCTTTTATACAAACGGATGCTGCTGTAAACATGGGAAACAGTGGAGGTGCGTTAACAAATACTAATGGACAATTGATCGGTATTAATTCAGCCATTGCATCACCAACAGGAACTTATGCCGGCTATTCTTATGCAATACCAGTAAATATTGTAAGAAAGGTGGTAAATGATCTTATTAAGTATGGTAGTGTACAAAGAGGATTTTTAGGTGCTCAATATACAGATGCAACCGGTTTAACTGATGAGCAAAAGAAACAACTACAACTGCCGGTAACTGCAGATGGTATCTACATAACTAATCTTTCGTCCAATGGAGCGGCAAAGTCTGCAGGTATAAAGGAAGGAGATATTATAAGGAAAATAGATGATGTAAGTATTGTGACAGGCTCGGATATGCAGGAACAATTAAGCCGTTTTAAACCAGGTGATAAAGTAAATGTAACCTACGAAAGAAATGGAACTTTAAATACAGTGGCAGTTACCTTAAAAAACAGTTCAGGAAATTTTGATATAGTGAAAGCATATGCAATGATAGACAGACTGGGCGCAGATCTTATTACCTTAGACAGCAAACAGGCCAAAAATTATGGAATTGCAGGGGGTGTGGTAGTTAGAAAAATAAATAGCGGTGGGGCAATTGATGATCAAACAAGAATGAGAGATGGATTTATTATAACAAAGGCTAATGGTAAAGCTGTAAAATCAGTTGATGAACTAAGATCAGTAATTGGTACTTCTAAAGACGTTAAAATAGAAGGTGTGTATCCCGGTTATGAAGAAATTTTTGAGTATCCTTTGGATCTGGGTGATAAATAAAACGATTTAAATCTTTTATAAGCTCTCTAATTTTAGAGGGCTTTTTCTTTTTCATATACCCGGTAATTCCATGCGGCTAATTCAATATTTCTTTCTTCAGAGATGTTAATTATTTCTTTATCAAAAATATTTATGAATTTTTCATTTACCTTATCATCAAAAATCTCACACCTGATTATTTCGTTAGATAAATTTAAAATAACCAAAACTTCGTCGCCATCATTCTTTCTCATAAAGGCAAAAACTTTATCATTATTGTTAGTTTGTATTTTATAGGTAGCAACATTATCATCAGCAGCACGCAATGCAGCATTTGTTTTTCTCAGGTGTAATAAAGCTTTATAAAAATCATGTAGCTCACATTCCTGCTTCCATTCAATTTGATCTTTATCAAAAAACTGTAACCTTTTATTGTTTGGTAATTCCTGCCCACTGTAGATCATAGGTATTCCATTCCATGTACAACTAAAAACAGCCAATGCTTTTGCCGCCTCTCGGTATTTTTCATATTCAGTTCCATTCCAGCTGTTCTCATCATGATTACTGGTGAAATAAACGCGAAATGCATCTTTAGGAAATGAATTATCGTATTGCATCAATACTTCAAATAGAGTATTAAGGTCTATTTGCTTTTTATAAAATTGTTCCGTTGAATGCATCCACTTCCACGTATAAGTGGCGTCAAATATTTCGTGGTAATTTGTTTCTTCACATTCAGCGAGCCAAAATTGCTCAGCCTTTATTTTTTGTAATTCTGTTCTTGCCTTATGCCAAAAGTCCAATGGAACCAAATGCGCCATATCACATCTGAAGCCATCAATATCGCAGGTATCTATCCAAAATTTCATGGACTCAATCATAGCATCTCGCATATCCGAATTATCATAATTTAATTTGCTTACATCTTCCCATCCATGCGGATGAATAATTTGATTTGAATCATCATAGCAAAAAAAATCCGGATATTCATTTATCCAGATATTATCATTACCGGCATGATTAGCCACCCAGTCAATAATTATTTTAAACCCAAGTTGATGTGAATATTTAACCAGCGCAATAAACTCTTCTAAGGAACCAAACTCAGGGTTGACAGCTTTATAATTTCGCACAGCATAATAACTTCCCAAAGTTCCCTTTCTGTGTTTACTACTGATGGGGGTTATTGGCATAAACCATAATACTTCAACTCCCATATCTTTAAGTCGCGGTAAATGTTTTTTAAAAGCATCGAAAGTTCCTTCAGGAGTATATTGCCTCACATTTACTTCGTAAATATTAGTATCATAACTCCAGGAAGGATGATAAGATAGTATGTTCATATTTTAAGTTTCTCTTAGCCCGTTAGCGATTGAGCATTCCCGATTGAATGTTAACTTTGCAATATTACATGAAGCAGTTTAATGTTCCCATAGCATATAGAAGCCGTTTAATTTCTGCCATTAAAAATAAACGTAAGGCGCAGGATAAATTAAAAAAAGATTTTACGCCGACCTTTATAAATTTCGGTGGTTTGCACATATATCTTGCACGCCATTTTGGATTTTGCTATGGCGTTGAAAATGCAATAGAAATATCTTTTAGAACCATTGAAGAAAACCCGGGCAAAAGAATTTTTTTACTGAGTGAGATGATCCATAACCCGTTAGTTAATGACGATCTCAAAAAAAGAGGGGTACAATTTTTAATGGATACCAGCGGCAAAGTGATCATTGATTTTGCCACACTTACTTCAGATGATATTGTTATAATACCCGCATTTGGAACTACCCTCGATATAGAGTATAAATTAAGGAATATCGGGATCAAAATTGAAAAGTATAATACAACATGCCCCTTTGTGGAAAAAGTATGGAACCGTGCACAGGCCATAGCTGATAAGCATTATACAATTATTATTCATGGTAAACCAAAACATGAAGAAACAAGAGCAACATTTAGTCATAGCGCCTCAAATGCAGCAACAGTAATTGTAAATGACATGACTGAAACAGTTGAGTTAGCAAAATATATTACCGGAGAAAAACCATCAGCGCTTTTTTACGATGAATTTAAAGGCAAATATTCTGATGGATTTAATGTTGATAACGACCTGCAACGAATTGGAGTTGTGAATCAAACCACAATGCTGGCAAGCGATACACAGGCAATTGCAGATTATTTAAAGCAAACTATAGCAACAAAATATAATCTTACCGAAGAAATTATTGAACAAAGATTTGCTGATACAAGAGATACATTATGTTATGCAACTTATGAAAACCAAAGTGCAGTATATGGCTTACTGCAAACTGAGGCGGACCTTGCAATTGTAGTTGGCGGCTATAATAGTTCCAACACTTCTCATCTTGTAGAACTATGCGAAGAAAAGCTACCAACGTATTTTATTAATTCAGCTGATAAAATATCGGGCAATAAAATACTTCATTACAACTTTCATAATAAAACTGAAAACCAAACGGGAAATTTTTTACCTGCAAAACAACCTGTCAAAATTCTAATTACAAGTGGGGCAAGTTGTCCTGATGCATTGGTTGAAGATGTAATAAATAAATTACTTTCTTATTTTCCTGCTAATAAAACTGCTGAAGAAACTATTGCAGAGTTTGCATAAACATTATGGGCCAGTTAAAGCTTTTTTTGCAAGTGACAATGCAAACTCCAATTGTTCTTTTTCTGTAAGGTCTGTATTATCCAATTCAACTGCATCTTCTGCTTTGCGTAAGGGGCTCGTCACTCTGTGAGAATCAATATAGTCACGCATTTCAAGATTGGTCCTTATTTCATCTAATGTTATATTCGGATTCTTCTCAAACAATTCTTTAAATCTTCTCTCTACCCTTACCCTTTCATCTGCCACCATAAATATTTTTAATTCGGCCCTCGGAAAAACAGTAGTACCTATATCTCTTCCGTCCATTACAATTTTTTTTTTCTCACCCAACTTTTGTTGCTGCGCTACGGCAAATGTTCTAACCTCTTTTATGGCGGCTACATCACTTACTTTTTCTGCAATAACAAGATCCCTGATAACGTACTCAACATTTTCACCATTCAAATAAATTTCTGACTGACCTGTTTTAGCATTAAAATTAAATTCTATGGTTACTTCTTTTAATGCCCGTTTTACTTCTTTTACGTCCGTCCAGTCAATATGATTTCTTAAAAAATATAAAGTGATGGCACGGTACATTGCGCCACTGTCAACATACACATAACCAAGTTTTTTTGCCAGCGCTTTTGCAAGTGTGCTTTTGCCGCAGGCACTCCATCCATCTATTGTAATAATGATTGCCATTACCGCAAAAATGGTTTAAAAATAAAGAAGAACAAAAAAGAATTGAGTATGAATAAAAAATGCCATCTCTTTAGAGATGGCATTTAAATAGTGAATTTATCTTTTACGCTTCGGTGGTTTCTTCTTTTTTAACCCCGCCTTTTATTTCAAATCTTATTTTTGAATTTTCTTTATCCAGATCTGCAATCAACAAATCGCCTGTTTTTATATTCATATTTAATATCTCTTCCGCTAATGGATCTTCAAGATATTTTTGAATAGCCCGGTGCAATGGCCGTGCACCAAACTGCGCATCATAACCTTTTTCAGAAATGAATTTCTTTGCTTCTTCTGTTAACTCTAAAACCAATCCTAAATTCTGCAGGCGCTTGGTTACCCCTTGCATTAAAATATCTATGATAGAGAAAATATTGTCTTCGGTAAGATGATTAAATATTACCACGTCATCTATCCTGTTTAAAAACTCCGGGCTGAAAGTTCTTTTTAAAGATTTTTCAATTACGGCTTTATTATTTTCATCTGCATTCTGTACACGTGTAGCAGTTTGGAAACCCACTCCTTCACCAAAATCTTTCAATTGTCTTGCACCGATATTGGATGTCATAATGATCATTGTATTCTTAAAATCTATCTTTCTTCCCAATCCATCAGTTAAGATACCATCATCCAAAACCTGCAGTAAAATATTATAAATATCCGGGTGTGCTTTTTCAATCTCGTCTAATAAAATAACAGAATACGGTTTACGTCTAACCTTCTCTGTTAACTGTCCTCCTTCTTCATATCCAACATATCCCGGAGGTGCACCAATCAAACGGCTTACAGTAAATTTTTCCATGTACTCACTCATGTCAATTCTTATCAAGGCATCATCACTATCAAACATATATCTTGCTAAAGCCCGCGCCAATTCTGTTTTACCAACACCTGTAGGACCCAGGAAAATAAATGTACCTATCGGTTTTTTTGGATCCTTCAACCCTACCCTGTTACGTTGAATTGCTTTAACCACTTTTTGTATAGCTTCATCCTGACCTACCACAGCACCAGTAAGGTCTGTAGCCATCTTCCTAAGCTTTTCAGTTTCTGCCTGAACCATACGTTTTACCGGGATACCGGTCATCATACTAACCACTTCGGCAATGGCCTCCTCATCAATCGGGAAACGCCGGTGCTTACTTTCTTCTTCCCAATCAGCTTTTGCTTTTTCCAGTTCTTCCTGCAATCTTTTTTCAGTATCACGTAATGAGGCAGCCTCTTCAAAACGCTGGCTCTTTACTACTTTATTTTTCTCCAGTTTAATGTCTTCTATTTTTCTTTCAAGTTCTAAAACATCTTCGGGAACATTGATGTTTTTTAAATGCACTCTTGCTCCCACTTCATCCAAAACATCAATGGCTTTATCAGGCAACAATCTGTCTGTCATGTAACGGTCACTCAATTTTACACAGGCATCAATCGCATCATCTGAATAGGTTACGTTGTGATAATCTTCGTATTTGCTTTTAATGTTGGTAAGTATTTGTATGGTTTCATCAACACTTGGCTGCTCAACCATTACCTTTTGAAAACGACGATCCAAAGCGCCATCTTTTTCAATATACATTCTGTACTCATCTAGGGTAGAAGCGCCAATGCATTGAAGCTCTCCTCTTGCCAAAGCAGGCTTAAATATATTGGAGGCATCTAAGGAACCGCTGGCTCCACCGGCACCAACAATGGTATGTATCTCATCAATAAATAAAATAACATCGCGGTTTTTTTCGAGCTCATTCATGATGGCTTTCATCCTTTCTTCAAACTGGCCACGGTATTTTGTACCTGCTACCAATGCAGCAAGATCAAGTGATACAACTCTTTTATCAAACAATACCCGGCTAACTTTACGCTGAATAATGCGTAGCGCCAAACCCTCTACTATGGCGGTTTTACCCACTCCCGGTTCACCAATTAATATGGGATTATTCTTTTTTCTTCGACTTAATATTTGCGAAACTCTTTCAATTTCAGTATCACGGCCAACAATAGGATCTAAAGAATTCATCTCTGCCAAACGGGTTATATCCCTGCCAAAATTATCAAGCACAGGTGTTTTGGATTTTGGCTGTGCCGCCGAACCTTTGGTAGAACGCTGCTGTTGTGAATACGATTTTTTTTCTTCATCAAATTCTTCAGGATCATCATCCTGGAACTCGGCTTTAGGATCGGTCTTTACATATCCTAATTCATTTTTAAACATATCATAATCCACATCAAACTGATTTAATATTTGTGTAGCAATATTTTCTTTATTCTTAAGAATCGAGAGCATAAGATGCTCACTCTCTACCAAAGGGCTTTTATTTGCCTTTGCCTCCAGCACTGTGATCCTGATCACTTTTTCTGCCTGCTTGGTAAGCGGTAGCGAATTTATATTAGCTATGTTCTTGCCGGTTTTATCTTTAACTGCCAGTTCAATTTCCTTTCTCAATTCATACAGATCAACATTGAGAGATTTTAATATTTTGATCGCAGTATTTTCTCCATCACGAATTAAACCTAAAACCAGATGTTCTGTGCCGATAAAATCATTGCCTAACCTAAGGGCTTCTTCCCTGCTGTACGATATGATCTCTTTTACCTGAGCTGAAAAATTATTATCCATTTTTTTGGGTTTGTTTATCTATAACAATAATAACGATTAATATTCACTAAAGGTTCTTAAAAACAATCCACAGAGTGTTGAAAACCATCTAATAAAAGGTTAAAACTAAAGAGTATTTATGGTTCAAAAATTATAAAAGATGATACATTTGCCACTTTACCTCCATGAAATCTTTTTATCCTGCACAATCGTTTAAAGAACTATAACGTATGAAAGTCAAAATTGATACCAAAGAGAAATTTCATGTAATTGCTCCGGAAGAGCCTGTACTTTCTGCTAATATGACAGAAGAGCTTAATCAAATGTTGCTTGCCTTCCTGCAAAAAAAAAATAGAAATATAGTTCTGAAATTAGGGCAGGTAAAAGAAATTGATAAGGGTGTTGCCGAAACTATTTTTAATCTTCAGCAAATATTTTATGATAAAGGGGCATCTTTTGTAATTTGTGAAATGCAAAAACCCGTTGAGGAATTTTTTGAACAACTTGAGTTGCTGGATCTTTTAAATTTTACCCCGACAGAAAGTGAAGCCTGGGATATTATACAAATGGAAGAGATTGAAAGAGAGTTTTTAGACTAGTTAGGGTTGGTAGTTTGTAGTTTTGCTTAACCTTTAATCAGAAATCGAAAATACACATGCTGGCCGTAACCATTTTAGGAAACAATTCTGCAATACCCGCTTTTAACCGCCACCCTACAGCGCAGGTGGTTCAAAATGCTGAGCAAAGTTTTTTAATTGATTGCGGAGAAGGTACGCAGATGCAAATGATCCAATATAAAATTCGTAGCAGTAAGATCAATCACATTTTCATATCGCATCTTCATGGCGATCATTATTTTGGCCTGATAGGATTGCTTACCAGTATGGGCCTGGCCGGGAGAAAACATGAACTGCATTTATATTCAACGGAAATATTAAAAGATATAATAGCGTTACAATTAAAAGTGGCAAGTGCACATTTGCCATACGAATTGCATTTTCATCCTTTGAAAGATGAAGCAATAGTATTAGAAGATAAAAAAATTATTGTTGAATGTTTTAAAGTTAAGCATCGCATTGAATGCTGGGGATTTTTATTCAAAGAGAAAAAAAATCTCAGAAAGATAGAGATTGAAGAAACAAAAAAGTATAATATTCCTTCTTCATTTTTTGATCGCCTGCACATGGGTGAAGATTTTATTGCAGAAGATAAAACTGTTATAAAAAACGAATTACTTACATCTGCAGTAACTCCGCCAAAAACCTATGCTTTTTGCGCAGATACTGTTTATGATGAGGAATTAATTGAAAAGATAAAAAATACTGATCTTCTTTATCATGAAGCAACTTACCTGCATGCGCTACAGGCAAAAGCTTCAAGTCGTTTTCATAGCACAACAATAGAAGCAGCAACCATTGCAAAAAAAGCCGGTGTAAAAAAATTATTACTGGGACATTTCTCATCTATGTATGAAACCCTGGATGATTTTAAAACAGAAGCCTGTTCAGTTTTTGAGAATACTGAGTTAGCCTTGGAAGGAATATGTTATACTATTTAATATTTAATTAAATTTATCAGAAAAATAATGCTTCACTTTTTTATGCAGCTCTTTACTTAATGGTACCAGTGGCAACCGCAACACATTTTCTATAATTCCTAACTCTGTCAAAAATGCTTTTACTCCTGCAGGATTATTTTCGGCAAACAACAGATCATTTCCTTCCAAACATTTATAATGCAATGGTCTTGCTTTATTAAGATCATCATGCAATGCAAGTCTTACCATTTCAGAAAAGTCTTTAGGAAAACAATTTGCTGCAACACTTATCACACCATCCATACCACAGGCAATTAATGGCAGGGTAAGATGATCATCACCGCTTACCACCAAAAATCTTTCAGGTCTGTCTTTTAAAATATGCATGCATTGTATCATGTTACCACTTGCCTCTTTTATTCCCTGGATATTCTCAACTTCTGTTGCCAACTTTAATGTTGTTGCAGCAGTAATGTTACTACCCGTTCTGCCGGGAACATTATATAAGATAACGGGTTTAGGAGAAGTTTGGGCCAATGCTTTATAATGCATATAAATCCCTTCCTGTGAAGGCTTGCTGTAATAAGGACTGGCGCTTAAAACAGCTGTAGCCTTGTGCAGAGGGTATGTTTCTAAATTTTTGCAAACTTCTTTTGTATTATTGCCGCCAATACCCACCACTACAGGCACACGTTCTTTTACAACATCATATGTAAAATGAATGATTGCATTTTTTTCTTCTTCATTTAATGTTGGCGTTTCACCGGTAGTGCCTAATGTTACCAGGTATTCACAGCCATTATTAATATCATAATTGATAAGCTTTTCCAAAGCATTAAAATCAATTTCAAAATTTTGTTTAAAAGGAGTTATCAATGCTACACCTGTACCTTTTAAAACATTTCTTAAAGACATAAATTATTTCTGATTTTTAATTTATTGATCAGCTGGTTGCTTATTGTCAATTGTTTCTTCCCAGAAACCCATCTTTCCAAATTTTTCAATCCGTTGATTTATTCTTACTTCTGCAGGAATTTGCTTTAGTTCTTTTATTACAGGGATCAAATATTCTTTTAAATGTTGAGCCGCCTCATCATAATTCCAATGTGCGCCGCCTGAAGGCTCCTCAATAATTCCATCCACTAAACCAAATTTCAGCATATTATCTGCTGTTAATTTTAATTGTTCAGCAGCTACTTCTTTCTTTTCCCAACTACGCCAAAGAATGGTACTGCAATTCTCTGGGGAGATGACAGTATACCAACTGTTTTCCAGCATAAAAACTCTGTCGCCAACGCCAATGCCCAGTGCACCGCCGCTGGCACCTTCGCCAATGATGATACAAATTACCGGAACTTTTAAGCGAAGCATTTCATAAATATTCCTGGCAATAGCTTCACCCTGTCCACGTTCCTCAGCCTCCAACCCGGGAAAGGCGCCCGGAGTATCTATTAATGTAACAACAGGTTTATTAAATTTTTCTGCAAGCCGCATTAAACGCAATGCTTTTCTATAACCTTCGGGGTTTGCCATTCCAAAATTTCTATATTGCCGCATCTTGGTATTGGTGCCTTTTTGCTGGCCAATTATCATAATAGTATCTCCATCAAGCTGTGCAAATCCGCCTACCATTGCTTTATCATCTTTTACGTTTCTGTCTCCATGCATTTCAACAAAGTTGGTGCACATCTTATCAATGTATTCCAGTGTATAAGGCCTGTCAGGATGACGACTCAGTTGAACTTTTTGCCATGGTGTTAAATGCTCCGTTATTTCTTTTCTCTTTACAAGAATACTATCCTCCAATTGTTTTATAACAGGATCATAATCCACTTTAGGGTTTTTGGAAGACAACTTTAGATTCTCTTCAATCTGATCATAAAGCTCTTTTATCGGCTGTTCAAATTCTAAAAATTGTCTTTTGAGATATTCTGCCATAGTTAAATATGAAAATGCAATTTACAATTTATGGCAAGGTAATGCACCAATCCGTTTAAGCGATAAAAATAAGTATGCTTTTTTTATATGTTGATGTTATAAGACTTAAAATTTTACTATCTTGCGCTCCCGAATTTGAAAAGATTGGGGAAGAATTACGGATCGGTAGTTCAGTTGGTTAGAATGCCGCCCTGTCACGGCGGAGGTCGCGGGTTCGAGTCCCGTCCGGTCCGC
>JAYVEA010000151.1:0-4398 GCA_043749085.1 Chitinophagales bacterium | reverse complement strand
AAAGAAGTTAATTGAAACCAATCTCAATTAATTTCTTTGTAACCCTTTCTGGTATTATCTTCCATAAGATTTTACCAACCATTTTTGACCATTATATCTAAGAAAATTAGACTTGTATCTAATTCATCCCAAAACTCACATAAATCCCGGTTCAAACAGTAATTTCATTTTGAAATGAAGGAGATATTTCAGAGATATTTTTTACACGGTTGCGGTAATTTTTAAACATACTCATCCACTTTAATTTAAGTACACCAAGAATACCTTCTTTAACAATACCCTTATTCATTTTAGAAGCACCAAACTGCCTGTCAACAAAAGTAATGGGCACTTCTCTTATTTTAAAGCCAAGTTTCCATGCAGCAAATTTCATTTCTATCTGAAATGCATACCCAACAAAAGTTATTTCATCCAGATTAATTGCTTCCAGCACTTCTCTTTTATAACATACAAAACCGGCAGTGGGATCTTTAACGGGTATCCATGTTATCATTCTTGTATATAAAGCGCCGCCTTTAGAAATAAAAACTCTTGACCAGGGCCAGTTTGCGATCCGTCCACTCTTTACATACCTTGAACCTACTGTTACATCAGCATTGCCTGTTTTACATGCCCGGTAAAGTTTATCAAGGTCTTCGGGATCGTGTGAAAAATCGGCATCCATTTCAAAAATAAAAAGGTAACCTTTATCTAATGCCCAATGAAATCCGTGAATATATGCTGTGCCTAATCCAAGCTTACCAATTCTTTCCTCCAGGAATAACTGATCTGGATAAGTTGCGAATAAAGATTTTACAATGGTGGCAGTTCCATCCGGCGACCCATCATCAATAATAAGAACATGAAAATTTTGTTCTAAAGAAAAAACTGCCTTTAAAATATTGGCAATATTTTCCTTTTCATTGTATGTAGGTATGATGAGCAGCTTTTCCAACTAAGAAATTAATTATATTAAATTTACGAAACTATTATTAGATCAGTTTACTTAGTAACTAACGCTAAACAATCAATTATTGTTTTTTTAACAGGGTACGATTAAGTATTTCGGTGAGTTTCTTTTTAGTATGCAAGGGAAAATCTCCTTTCATCATCCAGTCATAATATTGGGGCTCGGTTTTTAAAACTTCTGCTACAGGTCGTCCTTTATATTTTCCAAAATTAAATACTTCTACATCATTATCCAATATCATTCTTCGTGCAAAATCAACAATTTTTTCTTCTCCCGTAAATTCAAGGATAGAGTCTAATGTATTTCCAAGATTTTGATACCTAATAGTTTGTGCCTCTAAAATTTCCCATGTCGCCATAGCATCCGCTTCCGCACTGTGAGCATCACATAATTGTTTATCGCAATAAAATTGATATGCTGCAGCTAATGTCCTTCTTTCCATCATGTGAAAAACATGTTGCACATCCACCATTCTCCTGTTGCTCATATCCAGCTCAATCCCCGCTCTCAGAAATTCTTCCATTAAAAGGGGTATATCAAAACGGTTTGAATTATATCCGGATAGATCAGCATTATCAATAAATTGCTTTAACTCATTAGCCACTTCTTTGAAAGTGGGAGAATCTTTTACCATTTCATCCGTAAAACCATGCACATCAGAAGACCCTCGGGGAATTGGTATTTGGGGATTTAATATTTTACGTTTAACCTGTTTTGTTCCATCGGGTAATACCTTTACAATAGCGATCTCAATAATTCTGTCGCAGGCAAGGTTAACACCGGTTGTTTCAAGATCTATAAAAGCTAAGGGACGTTTTAATTGTAAGGGCATTTAAGATGTATGTTTTAAGTTTTAAGTTAGAGATATCCAATCCATCATAATTACCACTGCTCATTAATAATAAGTTGGAATTAGAATAATTATGGTTTTGTAACCATTCCGAGAGTTCATCTTTATTTGTGATTACAGCTAAATTATTTTTTGCAAAACCTTCTTTTACTTTTTCTTTTGGCAGTTCAGGCATTCTTTTTAATTCCAATGCATGACTGCTATAAAAAACAACAGCTTCATCAGCATCATTCATTGCCCCATTATATTCCTTCATAAAATTTTCATTCAGGCTGCTGAATGTGTGTAATTCTAAAATGGCAATTAATTTTCTATCCGGAAACTGCTGTTTTACAGCTTCGATAGTGGCTTTTACTTTACTGGGTGCATGAGCAAAGTCACGATAAATATTAAAATGGTTGTTTGCAGCTAATAATTCTAACCTTTTAGCAGCTCCTGCAAAACCAGTAATAGCTTTTATAAATTCAGAAGTCCCTACTTTTAACTCTTTGCAAACTAAATAAGCTGCTTGTAAATTAAGGAGATTATGATTGCCAAAAACCTTTAATGGCATTGATTTTTCTCCATCAATAATCACTTCTGTCTTTCCATCTTCAATAAAGTAAGTAGGTAATCTATATGGCTCATACCGGATATCAGATCGCTTATTTTTTTCAACTAACTTTTTTAATATTTCATCAGATTCATTATAGATCAAAACGCCATTTTTTTCTATCTTATTTATAAAAATGATGAACTGCTCTAAATAGAAATCAAATGTTGGAAATACATTAATATGATCCCAAGCTATGCCTGTAATAACAGCAATATGCGGAAATAAAAAATGAAATTTGGGGCGCTTTTCTATAACACTTGCAGGATATTCATCTGCTTCGCAAACAATAATGGGAGCATTGATAATATTCACACTTTGCTCAAAACCTTCTAACCTGGCTCCCACTAAGTAATCAAAATCTTTTCCTGCACTTTTAAGCACATGCATTACCATGGCAGTTGTACTTGTTTTACCATGACTTCCACCAACGGCAACCCGGATTTTATCTTTGCTTTCCCGGTAAATATATTCAGGAAATGAATAAATCTTTAAGCCTGATTCACGGGCTTTTTGTAATTCAGGGTTATCCTCTTTAGCATGCATCCCAAGAATTACTGCATCTATTTCTTTAGTAATTTTTTCCGGAAACCAGCCAGTTTCAGCAGGTAAAATGCCTTCTTTTTCCAGGTTAAATTTTGCAGGTTCGAATATTTCATCATCACTCCCTGATACAACATATCCCTTCTTTTTAAGTGCAATTGCCAGTTGGTGCATTACACTTCCCCCTATAGCTATAAAATGAACCCGCATGTAATGGTAAGGATTTTAAAAATTATGTGGAGTTTTAACAATAGATTGATACAATAATACGTTTAAGAATTTATTCCCCTGAACGGGATGCTATAACTTTGCGTCAGGAAGATGCAAAATAGTTCAACTAAACAAAAAACTATGAAAAAATTAATTTTTACTTTGCTGATTGTATCTTTTCTTATTGGAACATTATCATCATGCACCAGCAGCCGCAGAGGCCGCACCGGATGCCCGATGGCAGAAGGCATTATTCATTAAAGATTTTTATTTACACATGAACTGGATCACCCTAATAAATGAACAACAGCTTCATCAGCTAAAGGCAAACTCGAACGTAAAACCACAGGTTATCTTTAAGCATAGTACACGCTGTTCTATAAGTAGTGTGGCTAAAAACCGGCTGGAAAGAAGCTCACAACCTGATGAAATTGATTTTTATTTTCTTGATCTAATTAAATTCAGAGCAATTTCTAATAAAATTGCCGAGGAATTTAAAGTCTACCACGAATCTCCGCAAATACTGGTTATAAAAAATGGCGAATGTATTTATGATGAGAGCCATTCTGGTATTGACATGGAAGATATAATTGAGCAAGCTATGGCCGCTTAATTAGTTTTTTTTAAATTTCATTAATATGATTTCTCCCTGCCCTAATTCTAACTCATCTTTACTGAGATTGTATCTGTTTACTTTTAACAGTGCCGCTAAAAAAGACTTTTCATAATTGTCTGCACAAGCCAGTTTTGTTGAGATTATATTTTTATCAAAAGCAATATAATTTTCATTGATAGTAAATTTTCCGCTGATAGAATTACAGCTGCTGTTACCGGTAAAAGATTTGTCTTTTAAATTAATATTTATCATAGGAGTGCTGGCCCACTTATTATCAGACGCAAAAAGCATTTGCAGTTGCCAGCTGCCATTTAAATGTGACTCGTTATTTTTTTCAATTACAGTGCCCGATGATGTTTTTTTGGAAGTGTGACAGGATATAAGACTAATTACTATAATTATAAATACAAATATTTGTTTCATTTAATATTGATTTTATAATAGAAATCAATATTCCTGCCATTATAAAAACATACAAAGTTATTTAACTAAGTTTGATCTCTATGTTTTGTAACAAATCCATATTTTTTTTCTGCTGATCTTTTCGCAATTATCATTTTCACAAACAAATAACAGCAACATTCTTTTAAAGCCTGATCGTGTGTTTGATGGAGAAAAAATGCATGAAGGATGGCAGG
>JAYVEA010000150.1:0-13683 GCA_043749085.1 Chitinophagales bacterium | reverse complement strand
AAAAGCAGTTCCGGAACAGCCTTCGCCGGTTTTATAACAGGTGCATCAATTGTTCCGTCATCATTTAAAATAATTTCTTCCATGTGCTCTTTAAACTGCGGAAATTCTTTACAAAGGTTTCCATCTTTATCAAACACGAGTGAAGCGCCATCAAATACCACTTCAGTTTGTGCACCAATTGCATTGCAGTAAAAAAGCGGCAGTTTATATTTTATTACATTCGATTTAATGGTTGCTTTCCTGTCCTCATCATGTGTATAATCAAAGGGAGATGCAGATAGGTTGATCATTACATCAGGATTTTGCTGCATCAAAATATCCATCGGGCAAACCCGGTACAAAGGATTATGGCCAAGGTTCCAGATATCCTCGCAAATGGTTACTGCCAGCCGCTTTCCTTTAAACTCCATAATATTCCAGGTAAACGCAGGCTCAAAATAGCGGTACTCATCAAACACATCATAATTAGGTAAACAGGTTTTATGTGCAACTGCCTTTATTTCTTTTTCATACAAAAGAAAAGCGCCATTAAAAAGATCTTTGCCATCCCATGCATTGTTCCTGTCAGGTGCGCCAACCAATACGCCAATGGTATCAGTATGTTGTTTTATTTCATCAATAGCTTTGTAACATTTATCAATAAAGTCTTTAAAATCTAAAAAATCTTTAGGTGCATATCCGCAAATACAGAGTTCGCTGAACACGATTAAGTCTGCATTTTGTGCTTTTGCAAAATTGATCGCATTAATTATTTTAGCTGTATTGCTTTCAAAATTTCCGATATGATAATTCTGCTGTGCAAGAAAAATTTTCATTATGCAAAATTAACGATTAGCAGATTGTTTCATTGGCTATTTTTGTCTGATTAATTTGTCTGAACGATGATTTATAGGATTAAAAGATTATTAGGATTATTTCTACCTGTGTTCATATTCTTTTCGTGTAAGAACAATGGCATTCCGGATGTTTCGAATATAAAAATTGACCTGAAAGTTCAGCGGTTTGAAAAAGATTTTTTTGCCATTGATACCAATAATATTTTAAACGAATTGCAACGGTTGAGAATTAAATATCCATCTTTCATTAATGATTTTACTAACCAGATATTGGGATTTGATTATAAAACGCCACCTGATTCTCTCACAAAATATATTCATCTTTTTATAAGAGATTATAGCTTTGTAAAAGACAGTGCAGATAAATTGTTTGCAGATCCTGATCCGCAGGTTAAAGAAATAAAAAGAGGACTACAGTTTGTAAAGCATTATTTCCCTGAATACAATCCTCCACACCTGGTTATCACATTCATCGGTACGTTTGATGGGTATAGTGATGTGATAACTTCCGATGCATTTGCCGTTGGTTTACAACTTCACATGGGCAGTAATTTTTCTTTTTATAAAAGTGATATTTCCAGAGATATTTTTCCGGAATACATATCTAAAAAATTTACACCTCAATACATTCCTGTTAACTGCATAAAAAATATAATCGATGATCTGTATCCTGATAAAAGTGTAGGCAAGGCTTTAATAGAACAGATGGTAGAGAAAGGAAAACGGTTATATCTTCTTGATAAATTTTTACCTTATACGGCTGAATATTTAAAGATCGGGTATACAGAAAAGCAATTAAAAGATTCATACACAAATGAAGCAGTTATCTGGGATTTCTTTTTAAACAACGACCTGCTGAACAATACAGATCAAAACATAGTAAAAAATTACATTGGTGAAAGTCCGAAGACACAGGAACTGGGAGAAGGATCTCCGGGAAACATCGGTGCATTCAGTGGCTGGCAGATCGTAAAAAAATACATGGACAAAAATTCAAAAACTACATTACAGGAATTGATGAAAAAAGATGCAAGAGAAATTTATAGCCAATCGAAATATAAACCGAGGAGTTAGTTAAGCTTGAAGGGAACTGTCATTTCAAAAGCAGGAATATTTACGTAAAAGTTTTTCTTGTTATTAAGATTTTCCATGGTATAAGTTCCATGCATTTTACCAAGCTCTGTACGAAGATTACAACCGCTGATGTATTGGTATTTTTCGCCGCTGTTAATTTCAGGCTGATTGCCAATAACACCTTCACCTTCTACTTCACGGTGTGTGCTGTCGCTATCAAAAATAAACCAGTGCCTTCGCAATAATTTTACAGGAAAAGAATTGTTGTTCTCAATCGTAATTCGATAGGCAAACATATATTCGCTACTCTGCGGATTACTATAGTCAGGTTGGTAAAATGTCTCAACGCTTATTGTTACACCTTCCGATATTTTTGATACCATGTTATTCACTATATAAAATTAGATTAAAAACGCAGAACTGTTAAAAATGTTTCAAAAAATGCCGGCGTTTAAATAAAATACCGTGAGCGGGTAAAAGGTAACCTTTGAGACTATATTTTTTTTACTTTTGAATAGCCTTGTTTTTGAAGCCATAATAGTACCTTATCCCTGTTATCTCCCTGGATAATTATTTCATTTTCTTTTACTGAACCTCCTGTGCCGCAATATGATTTCAGCTTCTTTCCTAAGTCTTCAAGATCAGCTTCTTTCCCCTCAAATCCCTGTATCAATGTAACTGTTTTGCCGGCTCTCTGCCTGGCATCTAACCTTATCCTTAAATTTTGTTGTGCTGGCGAAAGTGTATTTATATCATCTGTAACATCTTCAGACAGTTTAAAGTTAATATCAGTTGAATAAACCAAGCCACCCGGATTTGATCTCTTTTTAGACATATTTATAATAGTTGTGCTTTCAAACTTAGATCTAAACTTTTTGCGTGGTGTATAATAGCTCCGCTTGAAATATAATCCACACCGGTGGCAGCATACTCCTGTAAGTTTTCAAAATTAATTCCGCCACTTGCTTCGGTTTCATATTTCCCGTTTATTAACTGCAAAGCAGCAGTAATTTGTTGCGGCGTAAAATTATCCAGCATGATCCTGTTCACTTTTCCTACCCTAACAACAGTTTTTACATCCTCAATGCTTCTTGTTTCAATTTCAATTTTAAGATCAGGGTTTTTTTGCTGAACATAAGCGTAAGCTTTTTTGATTGCATTTTCAATTCCTCCGCAATAATCAATATGATTATCCTTGAGCATTATCATATCAAACAACCCAAAGCGATGATTAGTGCCTCCCCCAATACGTACAGCTTCTTTTTCTAACAAACGAAAATTGGGAGTTGTTTTTCTTGTATCCAATAGTTTTGTGTTATAGCCTTTAAGTTTATTTATATATTTATTCGTAAGCGTTGCAATTCCACTCATACGCTGCATACAATTTAATACTAAGCGTTCACAAGAAAGAATCGTATGTACTTTTGCCTGCACTTCAAAAGCAGTTTGTCCAACCTGCATTGTATCACCGTCTTTTTTAAATGCAATAAAGTCAGTACCGGGCTCAACATATTTAAAAATATTTTTTGCAACTTCAATGCCTGCTAAAATTCCCACCTCCTTTATTTTTAATACTGCTTTCCCTTTTGCATCAGCATCTATACAACTCAATGTTGAATGATCACCATCACCAATATCTTCCAGCAAAGCATTTTTTATAAGCAGCTCGAGTTGCTCTTTATAGTTCATCATTACAAAGCTAAACAATGATTATGAGGGATTAAAAAACCCGCCAAATAATGGCGGGGTTTAGTGTTCAAAAAAAACACTTAAACTACCAGAGCTATTTTTCAAATCTTATTTCCTGGAGCAATTGCTTATCGCCCTTTTGCTTCATATATATTGTTGTACGATACTCTCCATTTTTTGTATCTAAGGTGCCAATAATAAATTGAACACCTGCATTCTCACCTTTATGCACAATTTCAAAATTTTTAACCCCATTATTTACAAAGAAATCTTTTAATACTAATTCTCCCTGGCTTTTACTATATGCATTTGTTTTATCAGGTAATGTAATTTCTATTGTATCATCAAAGAATTTTGAAAGCTGGGAGGCACTACCATTTTTTATTGCACTTATCACTTCATCTACTGAAACAAAAGAAGACAAGCAAAATATGAGAGCAATTATACCATATGTAAAAAACTTTTTCATGAGTATAAGTTAGCTATAGTAATTTTTGCCAAAAACGTGCCAACTAACTTTAACAATACCCGATTTTAATCGTAATAAATTAGCTTTGAATTATGGAAGAGAAAAAAGTTATACTGATTATCATGGATGGATGGGGACTTGGTAAAATAAAATCAAGCGATGCAATTCAAAATGCTAATGTTCCATTTGTTAGCTCATTGTATTCAAAATATCCTAATACTACTTTGGTAACCTGCGGAGAAGCAGTTGGATTGCCTGCAGGGCAAATGGGTAACAGTGAAGTAGGACATTTAAATTTAGGCGCAGGAAGAATTGTTTACCAGGAACTGGAAAGAATAAATGTTGCTATCAGGAATGATGAATTTAAAAAAAATGAAGTGCTGTTAAATACGATCCGGTATGCAAAAGAAAATAATAAACCATTGCATTTAATGGGGCTTGTAAGCAATGGTGGCGTACATTCTCACATTAATCATCTAAAAGCAATAACAAGTATTTGCAAAGAAGAGGAAATACAAAATGTGTTCATTCATGCATTTACTGATGGCAGAGATACAGACCCTAAAAGCGGTATTCATTTCCTAAAAGAATTACAGGAACATTTACAGAATACAACAGGGCAAATAGCAACCATTACCGGCCGTTATTATGCAATGGATAGAGATAAGCGCTGGGAAAGAGTTAAGATAGCATACGATGGTTTAGTGAACAGAATAGGAAGAATAACCAATGATGTTTTTAGTGCCGTTGAACAATCGTATGAAATGAATGTAACGGACGAATTTATAAAACCAATTATAAATGAAACTATAGATGCTTCTATAAAAAATGGGGATGTAGTGATCTGTTTTAATTTTCGCACAGACCGCTGCAGGGAAATAACGCAAGTGCTTACACAAACTCCGGTACCGGATTTTGGGATGAATCCATTCTCACTTTATTACACAACAATGAGCCGGTATGATCATACATTTAAAAACATAAATGTAATTTTTGAAACTGATGATCTTAAAAATACCCTTGGAGATATTTTAGCACAACAAAATAAAAAGCAAATACGAATTGCTGAAACAGAAAAATATCCTCATGTAACTTTCTTTTTCAGCGGTGGAAGAGAAGTGCCTTTTGATGGTGAGAAAAGAATTATGATACCATCCCCAAAAGTTGCAACTTATGATCTGCAACCGGAGATGAGTGCTAATGAATTAACAGAAGCACTTCTTCCTGAAATAAAAAATTCTACCGCCGACTTTATCTGCTTAAATTTTGCAAACACTGATATGGTAGGCCATACAGGCATTTGGCAGGCAGTTATAAAAGCTGCAGAAACAGTAGACAAATGTGTAGAAAAAGTGGTTACTACTGCATTGGAAAATGGTTATACGATCTTCTTAACAGCAGATCATGGCAATGCAGATTATATGATTAATGAAGATGGTACACCCAATACTGCTCATACTTTAAATCTGGTTCCGTTTTTTATTATTGATAAGGAATGGAAAGGAAATATTAAACCTGGTAAACTTGGTGATCTTGCCCCAACAATTTTAACTATGATGAAATTACCTGTACCAAAAGAAATGACGGGGAATATTTTAATCTAAAAAATGAAGAAAAAAGTTTTAAAGAAAATTATAATTGCATTACTTATAATTTTTATTCTTATCCAATTTTTTCGGCCGAAGAAAAATTTATCAGCAAGCATAAGTGCGAATAATATCTCAACAAAATATCCTGTTCCTGATAGTATTCAATCCATTTTAAAGGTCGCCTGTTACGATTGTCATAGTAATAATACAAGGTATCCATGGTATGCAGAAATTCAACCTGTAGCGTGGTGGCTGAATAATCATATTGTAAATGGGAAAAAAGGGTTGAACTTTTCTGAATTCACATCTTACCGTATAAAAAAACAATTTCACCGGTTAGATGATATAAATGAGCTTGTAAAGAAAAATGAAATGCCACTTAGCTCCTATACTTTAATTCATACAGATGCAAAGTTAACTGAACAGGAAAAAATAATCCTGGCCACCTGGACTGAATCTTTAAAAGACAGCATTAAAGCTCATTACCCGGCAGACAGCCTGTTAGGTAAATAATATAACATAAAAACCTTTAATTACAGTAAAATAATCTTTATATTTTTCTTTTATAAAGCAGCAATTTTTTATAATTATTTGTCATAACTTGAGGGTTAAAACCAAGCAAATATATGACAGAAGAGCTTATGCTTCATGGCTGTCTCAATAGTGTTGCTTCCGCACAGGAGGCACTATACAATCGTTTTAGCCCCCGAATGTTAGGTGTTTGTTACAGGTTTGCACGTAACCGCGAAGATGCAGAAGATATGTTGCAGGAGGGATTTATTAAAGTATTTACCCAAATACAACAATTTCGCGGACAAGGTGCCCTGGAAGGTTGGATAAGAAGAATTATTGTACATACATGTATCAATATTTTAAAAAAGAATAAAAAATTTATTGATAGTGTAGATCTGATCCATGCAGGAAGTGTATATCTGAATGAAAACAATATTCCTTCCATATTGGAAACTAAAGAGGTAGTAGAATCTGTAAGACAATTACCAATGGGCTACCGAACAGTTTTAAATCTTTATGCAATTGAAGGTTTTACGCATAGAGAGATTTCGCAAATGCTGGATATAGAAGAAAGTACCAGCAGATCACAATATACAAGAGCAAAGGCAATGTTAGAAGATATATTGATTCAAAAGAAGATTTTACAAAAGCCAAAAGAAAGGATAAGAGTATTGATAGGAGGACAATAACAACCGAAAAACCAACAAGAAACAATTGATAATTACCGCTACTGAAATTTATGTGAAATGGAAAGAAAATTTTACCCGGAAAATTTTGAAAAATTCCTGAAAGGACACTCAGACCAATTTAAATTAACACCTTCTAAAAAGGTATGGCATGGCATTTATAATGATCTGCACCCCGGAAGAAGATGGCCCTCCATTGCTATGAGCATGCTCCTTATTTTTACGCTTGTCATAATAGGTCATTTAAATACAAATAACGGACATAATACTCCCTTGTATGACTTATCATCTTTGCACAATTCAATTCCTGTAAAACCAATAAGAAGTTTAGTAAAACAATCATACTTAAAGCAAGAAGTTAAAGGGAATAACCCTATTGTAAATATTTCCGCGGATGAAGATCCTGCTAATGCTAACTCCCCACTATTATCAGTTATAAAGGATGATCAATCTTCTTCCAACATAACACCTGGTTTACCGAATATAAATGAAAGCAAGTTCAGCAATGCTGTTTTGAAAAATAGAAGTGAAAAACTTTCTACTGCTAAAATTGAAAATAATCTTATCAAAACCTCTGCGCTGGATGGTATCTATTCAAAAAATTTAACACCAACAAAGAGTGAGGAAGCATCTGTAAACATATCATCAGATAATAATAACGAAATAAGTTCATCTGTTAAAGAAACTGCTCCGAAAATACAAGAGCAGGCCAGCGCAAATAATATTCATAAGCCACGAAGAATTAGTAATGTTACCTGGACATATTATATAGCTCCTTCTTTCAGTTATAGATATTTATCTGATAATAAAATAAATAATTCAGTAACACAAAAACCTATGGTAGGATATGAGGCAGGTACAGCAATGAATATTAATATTTTTAAAAAGCTGCAATTTACTACGGGATTACAGCTAAATTATTCAGGTTATAATATTAAAGCTAATAATACGCATCCTATGATAGCTACATTAATTTTAAATTCTGAAGTGCCGGGACAAAACACTGTATATTCTACAATGTCTAATTATGGTAACAATACAGGATATGAGTTTACAACATTGAAGAATTATAGTTTGCAGGCATCTATTCCACTTGGTTTACAATATGTGTTTGCGGCAAATGACAACATTAAATTTGGTGCCGCTGCAACCTTTCAGCCTTCTTTTATTATTACAAGCCATGCTTATTTACTTTCAACCGATAAAAAAAATTATTTAACCGATGTCAATTTATTTCGCAAGTTGAATATGAATACAAATTTTACAACATACATTTCATTTTCCTCAAGCTCATTCAATTGGCAAATTGGTCCACAAGTACGTTACCAACTTTTATCTACCTATTCAGGTCGCTACCAGGCAAAAGAACATCTTGTTGATTATGGTATCCGCTTAGGTATCAGCAAAATCTCAAAATAATTTACAATAAACTTTCCGGGCAACCGTTATATGAAAACTATAACTTTCTGCCATAAACCGTTGCTTCGTACCCTGCAGCGGTTTTTTTATTTGTATTAAAAAATTCTTTTAAATTATTTTTGAAGATGCAAACAAGATTGTTATTAATTATATTTCCCATTGCAGTATTGCTTTACAGATGTACTGAACAAAAATCAGCCATTCCACAATCAACAAAAAAAGATTCTACAGAAAACAGCACCTTTTTTCCAGTAACAGAATATATCCGTGGTCAGCTAAGAGAAATAGACAGCTTGCCTGTAACACCCTTAAAAATTATTACCCATAACGGTAAACATGATTCAATATGGATGAAGAAAACAGATATACGGCTGTTTGCTGAACCTTTTCTACATCCTGAAATTGATACAACAAATTTTAAAAAACTTTTTATTGAAAAATCTTTTTTAGATCAAACTATCAATGCATTTACTTTTTCTTACGACCCGATAGAAACGCTGCCCGATACTTTACAATTAAAGAGATGGGATGTTTATATTGATCCAAAAAACAATACAATAAAAAGAATTTATATGGTAAAAGAGGTTAATGATAATGGCATGTTACAAACTATTCAGCTCACCTGGAAATCAAATCAATGGTGTAAAATAACAACCATAAAAGAGCCGCAAGGCAAACAAACTGATATTAAAGAAGAACTTATGAAATGGGACTTTAACGAATGACCTTAGTGCCAAAAAACTTATTTTGAAAGCGGTAAATTTGCAGATCAATGACACCGGAATCATTTCAAAATATAATAAAAACACTTCCGAACCAGCCCGGTATTTATAAATATTTTGATGAAAAAAGTGAAATGCTTTATGTAGGTAAGGCAAAACATCTGCGCAAAAGAATAGCTTCTTATTTTACAAAAACTTTTACCGGATATAAAACTTATGAATTAGTCCGCCGGATACATCGAATTGAATTTACCATTGTAGATTCTGAGCAGGATGCTTTTTTACTGGAGAATGCACTTATAAAACAATTTCAGCCAAAGTTTAATATTAATCTTAAAGATGATAAATCGTACCCTTATTTAGTTATTAAGAATGAGCCATTTCCCCGTGTATTTTTAACACGTACAAAAATTAATGATGGCTCACAGTATTTAGGCCCGTTTACGTCAGTGGCTAAGGTGAGAGAACTCCTGGACTTTATCAAACAGAATATCCAGTTGCGAACCTGTAAACTCAACCTTACAAAATCGAATATTGAAAAAGGGAAATTTAAGGTCTGCCTCGAATATCATCTTGGAAATTGTAAAGGTCCATGTGAAGGATTTCAATCAGCGGAAGATTATACACAAGGCCTGTCACAATTAAAAAATTTAATGAAAGGAAACCTCTATCCCGTAATCCAACATTTTAAACAGGAGATGCAGCAACATGCTGAAAAGATGGAATTTGAAAAAGCCGGTTTAATTCGAAAAAAAATTGAGCATTTACAAAATTATCAATCCCGGTCAAGAGTGGTAAACGAGCATATTGGCAATATTGATGTTTTCTCCATTTTAAAAGAAGGCGATTGTGCTTATGTAAATTACCTGATGGTTAGCAATGGTACTATTGTTCTAACTAAAACAATAACGCTTGAGCAAAAACTGGATGAGACACATGAGGAGGTTTTATTATTCTCTATTGCACAATTAAGAAGCACTTTTAATAGTGAGTCAAAAGAAATAATAGTTCCTTTTGAAATTATTTATCCCGAGCAGGATATTCTTGTAACAGTTCCTAAAGCCGGTGATAAAAAGAAATTACTAGACCTCTCGGAAAAAAATGTGAACTATTTTAAAGAAGAGCTCAACAGGAAAAAGATGCTGCAGCTGGAAGGTAAAACCGACAGCGAAAAAAAGAAGGCGCTTGAACAATTACAGAAAGACCTGCATTTACCTGCAATTCCTGTTCACATAGAATGCTTTGATAATTCCAACTTCCAGGGAAGCTATCCTGTTTCAGCAATGGTGTGTTTTAAAAATGGCCTGCCTGATAAAAATAATTACAGGAGATTTAATGTGAAGACTGTGCAGGGTATTAATGATTTTGCCACTATGAAAGAAGTTGTTTTAAGAAGATATAAAAGGTTAGTGCAGGAAAACGAGCCACTTCCACAACTTATGATAATTGATGGTGGCAAAGGGCAATTAAATGCAGCTGTTGAAAGTATAAATGAGTTAGGGCAACAAGGTAAAACCTCTTTGATAGGGATTGCTAAAAATGAAGAAGAAATTTTTTTTCCGGGAGATCAGCAATCGATAAAACTGCCATGGAACAGCGAAAGCCTTAAACTGATAAGACGTATAAGAGATGAGGTACATCGCTTTGGGATAAACTTTCATCGCAACCAACGCAGCAGGGGAACCTTTGTAAATGAGCTTGAACAGATAAAGGGTATTGGCAAGGCAACAGCAGATGCATTATTGAAACAGTTTAAGTCAGTAAAGAAGATAAAAGAATTATCCCCCGAGGAACTGATTAAAACTGTCGGTACTTCAAAAGCTAATATTATTTTGAATTATTTTTCTAATATCAATTCCACTAACCCTGTCATTCCATAATCACTGTTCGAATAAATAAAAAAGGGCCCGGATAAAAATCCAGCCCCATTTAAAATCCAATATCCTATGAAAAACCAGTACAAAGATACACTATAGCCGGCTAAAGGTTTACAATTACAATACACTAAAAGATGAAGAGATGTTAATAAAATAAAAAGGGAAGCAGATTGCTTCCCTTTTTATAATCAGGTATGATTGATTAATAACTCCACAAATTCTGTTCGTAATTAAATATTTTGTCTTTGATAGTTTCACCCTCGAGCAATTGTAATATTTTATTATCCTTTAAACCACCATATTCGTCTAAGCGCCTGTCGTAGGGATTATCCAAAGTGCTCTTTATAATTCTTCCATAAAAAAATCTGCTTTCAAATAACTCTTCCCAACTCATTCTTGCCCCAAAGTTCTTTCCATTATATACTTCAAACTTAGCAAAGATGGGTCTCATATCAGGATAATAAACCCAGAACAATTCTGTTTCGCCAAGATTTATTCCTTGTGATGTAATAACATTTTTAACAGGAGCAATACCTAATATTCTCCAGAATAATCTTGAGCTTTCTTTGTCAAAAATTACTTCTTCTTTAATTCTGAATTTATAAAATGAATCAAGGTTTACTTCAGCGGTTACATTTTTTGTTCCGGTTACATTTCCTAAAGAATCATAAATAGGTACAGAAACAACGCCACCTGAAATTTTTTCGGCAACCTGTGCTATGGTCAATGGAGTAGTGAACCTATCATCTATGGGATCAAATACAGTTACGCCTCCATTATCCGGTCCGTCCTGGATCGCTTTCATTAATATGGATATGAAACGCTGGTTTCCATTATCTTCATTAGCAGAATAGCGGAAGGGCAAATTCATTTTCTCTCTTATATCAATTTCTCTCCAAAGTTTTTCGCGGTAAACAGCATCATCTTCACGCAAATGTTCATATGCTAAAGGAATCCTGTCTTTTACCAGGTTTCTTTCTATAGCATCGTTTGAGCGCAACGATTTTTTTACAATTGGTATAGGTAAACTATCTATTTTGGGAGGAGCTGCAACAGCCACGGCTGTATCCTTACTTGGATTGATACTAACTTTTGTTTTAGTATTGGTTGTTCGCTTTGCAGTGGTACGTTTTTTTACAGTACGCTTTTTTGCCTGCGCATCACAAATAGTTGTAACACCAGCAAGACAACCAACCAATAAAAAATATACAAAAAACTTTTTCATAGCCTTCATGTTTTATATTAATATAGTATGAATCCAGGACCTTGAATAACACGAACTGTCCCATCAGGCCCTTGTACTTTTACATTATCAAATGTTATTGAGGTACCAGGAATACATTTAGCTAACTGTCCGCCTAAACTAGATAAACTACCACCATTGATGGATGCAGTTTGCACATTTGAAAAATTGGCTCCAGCAAAATATACTGTAGCACTTATCACGCTAAATCTTGCATCAAAATCAAAGTTTTCTAATTCTGCTCTACAAAATTGTTGATTTTTAAAAATTACGGATTGCATTCTTCCACCTGCACTTGGGCCTACTTTAAAAATAGGATCAGGAATTCTTTTAACCCTGAAATCATAAGTGCTTGCTTTACCATCTGCATTTACTGTAATGGCTGCTTTACCAACAGTAGTAACGTGCACAGTATATTTTCCCGGGCCTCCCGCCGGAGTTAAAGTACCACCGGACATTGAAACATGTGTTTTATCCCATCCCGTGCCGGAAGATATTGATACCGGATTGGGAACACCAATATAAAATACATTCATCTTATCAAGCATTACTGCTGCACCGCCTGGTGTACCTACAGTATATTCTACATTAAACGATTTAGTTTCTTTTGTGCCATCAGGCTTTGTATAAGTTACATTAACAGGCACCGTATGATTTCCTGCACCACTTGCCTGGAATTTATATACTGCTCTGCCATCTGCATCTAAAGACTGAGACGTTCCTCCTATAGTTATTTGAGGTTGCGCTGCTTTACTATAAGCACCTACGCCTGCGGTGATTTGAATTTCCTGGCCGGGCATTACATAGTTTGAGCTTTGGCCTACCAATGCAGCAAATTGATCATACACAACTTTTACAGCGCCTACCTGGTTATGGCAATAAGTTACCACCTGATTCTCTGCATTTTTTACATTGTTCTGAAATTTGCTAAGCATTGTTAATGCAGCAATGGCAGGAGTCATATGAAAATAACTATTGGTCCAGTCTTTAATTTCATTACCGGTACGTTCGTTGCCGGAATGAGTTGGAGGTATGGCCATATCAATTGGAAAATTACTTTTAAAATTGGTATTGATGGAAGGATCGATCGCAAGCATATTTGTGATATATGTCTTAAGGCTATCATGTAATTCTTTCCCCTTACCATCATTTTCAAAAACTCTTGTTGAAGCTTCAAGATAATCTTCTTTAAAGTCTTCTTTGCCATCTTTAATTTTAAGATCTGACTGCTGTTTAACCTGCAATTTTAGATTCTCAATATAATTATATACGCTTGCAGAATATGCCTGGGCCATCGTTGCTTTATCGTTCCAGAACTTAGCTTTTTCAGCAGTTTGCGGATCAGCTAATTTTGCCTGCAAAGATTTATATAGTGTATTATTTGAATTAGCAATGTTATCATTGGAATTCATGAGGCTTCTATTCACAGTTCTAAAAGCATTAATAACCTCGGCAGATACATTCAATGCTAATATTGCTGTTAGCACCAAATACATAATATTTATCATCTTTTGCCGGGGCTCTCTAGGTAAAGCCATAATATTTTAATTTACGATTGTTAGTTTT
>JAYVEA010000149.1:0-4450 GCA_043749085.1 Chitinophagales bacterium | reverse complement strand
TTCCTCCTCTCCTTTGCTGCCGGTATTCTGTTGCTGAAGTTCTTTTTATATAACCAAGATGTGAAATTGTAACAACAACATCTTCTTTCTCTATCAGGTCTTCCATTCTTATCTCATCATCAAGATAAACGATCTCTGTTTTTCGTGCATCACCAAACTTTTGTTTTACTTCTGCCAGCTCATCTTTAATTATCTGGTAGCGTAAACTTTCTGTTGCTAATATTTCTTCCAGCCGTGCAATCAATGCCATAACTTCTGCATGCTCTTCCCTTATCTTGTCAATCTCCATTCCTGTTAGGCGTTGCAAACGTAGTTCCAGTACAGCTTTTGCCTGTATATCACTCATTGCAAAATTTGTTATTAACCCTTCCTTTGCAATATCAGGAGTAGATGAATTCCTAATCAAAGCAATCACTGCATCAAGATTATCGAGTGCGATAATATAACCTTCAAGAATGTGTGCTCTTTCTTTTGCTTTTCTTAATTCAAACTCAGTTCTTCTTCTTACCACCTCGTGTCTGAACTCTATAAACTCTTTTATTAGATCTTTTATATTCAGCACTTTTGGCCTGCCATTGATGAGTGCCACATTATTGGTTCCAAAAGAGGTTTGAAGATCAGTATGTTTATACAAATGATTTATTACAACCTGCGCAACTACATCTTTTTTAAGATCAACTACTATCCTTGTTCCTTCTTTATTATTGCTTTCATTATTTACATCGGATATACCTTCAATAATTTTATCAGCAACTAAATGCCCTATTTTTTCTGTAAGAACATCCCTGTTAACCTGGTAAGGCACTTCTGTAATAACAATTTTTTCCCTGCCTGCTTTTGTTGTTTCAATATTCACTCTTCCGCGAAGCACTACCCTCCCTCTTCCAAAATGTAATCCTGCTCTTACGCCTTCATAACCAAAAATAATTCCTCCGGTAGGAAAGTCAGGCGCCTTAACTATTTTTATTAACTCTTCTATTGTAATCTCTTTGTTATCAATGTATGCAACACAGGCATCAACTACTTCACTTAGGTTATGTGGAAGCATATTGGTTGCCATACCAACCGCAATTCCGCTGGAGCCATTTACTAATAATTGAGGTATACGTGTTGGTAATACGGTTGGTTCTTTCGTGGTATCATCATAGTTCAATTGAAAATCTATCGTGTCCTTTTCAATATCTTCCAACATACTTTCTGCAAAGCGCTGTAAACGCACCTCGGTGTAACGCATAGCTGCAGGGCTATCTCCATCCTGGCTTCCGAAATTTCCCTGGCCATCTATCAACATGTACCGCATGCTCCACTCCTGCGCCATCCTTACCATAGTATCATAAATAGCAGTATCACCATGCGGATGATATTTACCCATTACATCACCCACAATACGTGCGGATTTTTTATAGGGCTTTCCGAAAGTATTTCCCATCTCATGCATACCGAATAAAATGCGGCGATGCACAGGTTTTAATCCATCTCTTACATCGGGCAAAGCCCTGCCAACAATCACGCTCATTGAATAATCAATGTAGGATGATTTCATTTGCTCTTCAATATTTACAGGGATGATTCTTCCTCTTGGTATGCCGTCGGTTGGTAATTGATTGTCTATAGTTTCCATATGTTTTTTGCTGTCGCAAATATACTTTATTCGCATCGGTTTTCCGTGTTTTCAGTATCTCTAAATCCTCAATTTTTACACAATTTTTTTTTGCATTCAATAAGCTAAATTCTTCTTTTTAATAAGTCTGACTTACTTTTAATTTTGTTGAAAAAATATGTGTTTGTTTTAGAATTTTTTTTAAATGAAAAGAATATTACTGTTTGGTGCCGGTAAATCTGCCACCTGCCTGATAGATTACCTGGTGAAGGAATTAAAGAAAAATGATTGGCAATTGATGGTCTGTGATGCTGATGTTGTTTTAGCGAAATCAAAGATCGGCAGTGCGGAAAATGCAAAAGCTGTTGCAATAAACGTGGAAGATGAGAATGAAAGAAAAAAGTTGGTACCATCTGCAGATATTGTTATTTCCATGCTCCCCCCTGCCTTGCATTTTTTAATTGCAAAAGATTGTGTTGAGTTTAGTAAGAATTTACTTACTGCTTCTTATGTTGATGAAAATATAAAATCTTTAGAAAAAAAAATTACAGACAAAAATTTATTGTTCTTATGTGAGATGGGACTTGATCCCGGAATTGATCACATGAGTGCAATGAAGATGATCAGTTCAATTAAAGAACAAGGTGGCGTTATTAATTCTTTTATATCTCATTGCGGTGGATTGATCGCTCCCGAAAATGATAACAATCCGTGGCATTATAAAATAACATGGAACCCGCGTAACATAGTGCTGGCTGGCAAAGACGGTGCTGAATACCTGAAAGAAAATAAAACAATAAAGGTACCTTACAAATCTGTTTTCAAAAATTCTCCGCCTGTGAATATAATTGATCATTATCCTTTATGCTGGTATCCAAACCGTGATTCAATGCATTATATTGATCTATATGGATTGCACGGAATTTCTACATTCATCAGGACTACATTGCGGCATCCGGCTTTCTGCCGTGGCTGGAACAAATTTGCAAATATGCGGTTAACAGCAACAGATGATTTTGAAAGTATTAAAGATTGTGAAACTTTCACAGACTGGCTAACCATAAAAACAGCTCCCTATTTTTCAAATAAGAACTGGACCAATTATCTGCAGATGTACTTAACAGATCCTTTTAAACATGAATTTGACAGGCAAATGGTTTTTCTTGGATTACGAAACAAAGAATTGTTGCCCGAAAATTTTAAATGCTCTGCGGATATTTTACAATATTTACTTGAGAAAAAACTCGCAATACAACCGGATGATAAAGATATGATCGTGATGCTACATGAGGTACAATATGAAGCAGGAAGTAAGAAATATGAAATAAGAAGTAATCTTATTGTAAAAGGAGAAGACAGTTTGAAAACTGCTATGGCAAAGACTGTGGGATTACCACTGGGAATTGTAACTAAATTGATTTTGCAAAATAAAATAAAAATAAAAGGCCTGCATATTCCAATTGTTCCGGAAATTTATAATCCAGTGCTGGTAGAATTAGAAGAAAATGGGATAAAATTTAATGAAGAAATATTAAACCAGTAGAATATTTTTTAACTCCCTCACTCCTTCTGTTGCGGGCTTTTCAATAAAGAAAAAATTAGAAGGCGCTGATGCAAAAGGAATTTTTTTATCAATGATATATTTATGAACATGATGCGGTACATAATCTACCAGTCCTGCAGCAGGATATACTTGTAAGGAACTTCCGATCAAAACAAAAATATCAACTTTAGTCATGATCTTCATTGCTTCTGTTATCATAGGTACCGGTTCTTCAAACCAAACAATATGCGGACGAAATTGGCTACCATCTTCAGCCATATCTCCTACATTAATATCATCTCTGATCTCATAAATTTTATTCTCATCTTTCTCCCCTCTCATTTTAAAAATTTCTCCGTGCAGATGAATAACATTTGTTGAGCCACCTCTTTCGTGCAGGTCGTCTATATTTTGTGTAACAATGGTAACATCAAAAATTTTTTCAAGTTCGGCTAAACCAATATGAGCTGCATTTGGAGAAGCTCCGGCAACATCTCTCCTTCTCATATTATAAAAATCAAGAACGAGTTTTGGATCTTTTTTAAATGCCCGAGGGGTTGCCACATCTTCTACATCATAACCCATCCATAAACCATCACTATCTCTGAAAGTTTTTAATCCGCTTTCTGCACTTATACCAGCGCCTGTAAGGACGACAATGTGTTTTTTCATTTTAATAAAAGAAGAGGTTTATTTTTCTCCAGCCATCTCCATAATTATTTTCCACTCTTTTTCTGTTACGGGCTGAACAGATAATCTTCCTAAACGAACCAGCGCCATTTCCTGCAAACGCTTATCCTGCTTTATTTGTGAGAGAGTAACAGGGTTTTTTAATTTCTTTACTGGTTTTATATCTACGGCTACCCAATTATTATCTTCTGTTGTCGGGTCCTGGTAAAATTCTTTTGCAACTTTTGCTTTGCCAACAATTTCCATCCCCTCATTGCTGTGATAAAATAAAACCTCATCACCTTTTTTCATCGCTTTTAAATGGATTCTCGCAGCGTAATTTCTTACACCGCTCCAAACAGTTTGTTTCTCTTTTATCAATTCATCCCAGCCATAAACATTGGGTTCTGATTTTACAAGCCAATAAGACATGGTGTTTGATTTAGAATGTGAGATTTACGATGTTAGATGCACGATGTTAATGTACTTTTAAAATAAAAATATAAATCTAAGAAATAATTTTTCGCTGATTGGTTACATAGTACATCTTACTTCCTACCTCGTACATCTTTTCAATCCCATCCACTCGCCAGTACATCTGCAATATGCATTGTCTTTATCGGTAAACCTTTTCCTTT
>JAYVEA010000148.1:0-4465 GCA_043749085.1 Chitinophagales bacterium | reverse complement strand
AGTAAATTATTTTAATGAAAAAACAAACCTGGTAAAGAACCAGCTTACCGGTGAATATGGTGCTGTGCCTGATACGCAAAGGGCCTATAAAGCAGCAGGAGTCGGTTCTATTGTAGTTGGCGATGAAAATTACGGTGAGGGTTCATCAAGAGAACATGCTGCAATGGAGCCAAGACATTTAGGTGTACGGGCAGTGCTGGTAAAATCTTTTGCGAGAATTCATGAAACCAATTTAAAGAAACAGGGAATGCTCGGCATTACTTTTAATGATAAAGAGGATTATGATAAAATTTTAGAAGATGACCTTATCGATATTGATGGATTATTGGCTTTCGATGTAAATAAACCACTGATAATTCACCTTCATCACAAAGATGGAACTCACGATACATTCCTGGTAAATCATACTTATAATGAACAGCAGATAGAATGGTTTAAGGCAGGTGGTGCTTTAAATATTATCAGGAGAGAATTTGCTAACCGCAGCAAAGTTTAAGAAGAAAGCAAAAAATTTTTAATTCCAGAAATGGCTTCTAAAAATTATCCAATTGATCGAACTTACTTTAAAGCTTCTACAATTGAAGAAGCAGATGAAAATTATACATACTGGAAACATAAATCTTTAAAAGAAAGGCTACAGGCTGCATATTACCTTATTACTTCTGCATATAATTTTTCGCCTGAATGCCCTCACTCTATAGACCGCAGTTACTTTACAATAAGAAAACTTAAGGGGCGATTTAAAGAGTTAAATGATATTGATCAGCTAACTAAAGAGGAATAATCAGTTCTCACTTTGCATAAGGTAATTTTTATGTATAACTAATAAAAACCGGGCAACTAAAAAGAAGCCCGGGAACTAATCAAAAATCTTAACCATTTATCTTAACACTGAGAACCAATTAAAAGACGACTGTCGTTTTTAGTTGGTTGCAGTGCACTTTTCAATTTGTAATTCTTTAACAATAAAAAGGGGCCGGATAAAAATCCACCCCTGTTATAATCCAATATCCTATGAAAAACCGAGTTGTCCCGAGACTTCGGGAATAATTTTTATACTTACCAGCTTGATTTAAAAGTTTTTTCAAACTGGGGAAAATTCATTGTCTTATACGCTCCCTCGCCAAAATATTTTAATATAGGTTCCAGTTCTTTTGGTTCTAAATAACCGGCAATAGGAATTGGCGCTGAATCCTCATCTGCAATAATTACTGTTGTAGGAAAAGATGCCCGCCCATAACTAAGAAATAATGCAAAATCATTTATCTGGTATTTATTATTATAATTATATGTTTTGTTTTTCCAGTTAACATTTTCCTTAGTTTCTGCATTAACCTTTACTGAATAAAAATGTTCATTTATATAATCAATTACCTTGGTATTGGTATATGTTTTTTTATCCATCACTTTGCACCAATAGCACCAATCAGTATACAGATCAATTATTACCGGTTTACTTTGCCCCTTTAGCTTTATTGTTACATCATCAAGCTTTAGCCATTGTATTTTTTCGTTGTTGCCTGTTTTAAGTGTGGCAGAACAAAAAATTATCAGGCTAAAGAATAAAGCAGGTTTTAGTTTTTGCATATCTTGTAACTATTAAACGTAAGCAAGCACAATTTATTGAGCTGTTGAAGTTAAATAATTATCTCATGATACTTAGATTCATAAACTTAAAAGATGCATAAAATTGTTTTAGCAATTACAGGAGCAAGTGGTAGTATTTATGCAAAATTATTGCTTGACAAACTATTGACAATTAAAGACCAATGGACTGCGTTAAGCGTGGTTATGACAGAAAATGCCAAACTCGTATGGAAGACAGAACTGGATAATGAGGATTATAAAAAATATGATATTACTTTTTATTCTCAACAGGATTTTTTTGCACCCTTTGCATCCGGCTCCGGGAATTATGATACCATGATAATTTCTCCCTGCAGCATGGGAACTCTCGGCAGAATTGCATCAGGTGTTTCCAATGATCTGATAACAAGAGCCGCGGATGTTGTTTTAAAAGAAAGAAGGAAATTGATTTGTGTAATAAGAGACACGCCTTATAATCTCATTCATATTCGTAATATGGAAACAATTACACTGGCAGGTGGAATTATTTGTCCTGCTACACCTTCCTTTTACAGTAAACCTAAAACTATTGAAGAAGCTGCCGCTACGGTTGTTGACAGGGTAATTGATCTTGCAGGTTTAAAAATAAATACTTTCAGATGGGGTAATTAATTAAATAAAAAAAGACGCTGCGTAATACAGCGTCTTCACATGTTTCATTGGGATATTATCTTAGGTCTATCACTTCTACTTTAGGATATCGTTTTGCATCGAATACGAATAATGCATCCGGTAAAGATGTATTGGTTGTCATATTAACAACACTGTATGTATAACGGTTACCATTTTTTTCAAAAACTTTTGTTTGTCTTATTGTTTGAGTGGCTTTATCAATATCAACCAATACTTTAAAGAACGGTTTGCTTTTATCAATAGGTGTTAATTCCACTTCCTGCATTAGTTTGCCCCCAACTTTTACATCAGGATTTGTTTTGTATAAAAAGTCTTTATCATAAAAATTAGTGAACATCTTTTGTGGAGTAATCGTAGTAGCAGAACGTTCTACTTTATTTATCTGCACTTCGTTGCTGGATTTATCATATGTCCAGGCTGTAGTACCATCACTATAAATTTCCTGGCCTGTAACATTAATTTTATACTTAATTCCTTTTAAGTTTACCACTCCTGATTTTGACCCCTGTACCTTGCCGGCTGAATTTTCTATCTTAAGATTGAATTTCGCCGTAACAGTTTTAAAGCTTCTGAATTTAGCGCTCACACCATCCAATATTTTCTTTGCATCAGTATCATTTTTCCCCATTCCCTTCGGCTGTGCAAAGGCCATAATGTTAGTTAATAATAAAATTGAGAATAATAAATTTTTCATGATTTTATATTTAGTTGATGCTCTGATTTTCGGTGAGCAAAGATAGGTAATAGACGGTTGTTAGTTATTAAGAGTTTAAACTATTGTATCGGTAATCTGTTAATGTTATGTTGTGTATGATAATATCAATAAATATTTACCCGTTTATAAAATATGTTTGTAAAAGATAAGTTTCTCGCTTTGTTTTCAACTTTAACTTTCCTCTTGAGTACATCTGTACAATAATTTTTTTATTGACGGATATTTTTTTCAACCTATAATTTTATAACAATGCCTGAAAACGTTTCTATTTCCCAAAGGGAAAATTATGAGCCTTCACAATTCTCTGAATTTTTATGGTGGCTTTCAACAGCCGAAAAGGAACTCCTGGTTGACAGCGTTGTTGACCGGAACCGTTATAAAATTGTAGGGATGACAGTTCTTACAACATGGATCTTTGCTACGCTTGCATGGACGTATTTCTTCTCTACCATAATTGATAATACATATTTATTTTTCGGCCTCGGCTTATTCATGGGCCTTATTATTCTTACGATTGACAGGGCACTGATAAAGGGGATCACAAAATTTAATAAGAACCGGTTCACTCCACTTCTGTTTAGAGGACTGCTGGCATTAACGATCGGTGTTTTTATGGCACAGCCTGCAATATTATACATGTTCAATAAAGAAATAAAATTGCAAACTTCTTTAGATAATGAAAAAAAGAAAGTTCAAAAAAGAGAGGAGCTTGATGAAGTTTATAAGATACGTAAAACAGAATTGGCAGAACAGAAAACAGCATTACAAAATGAGTTAAACAAAAAATATATTGATGTATCAAAGGCAAGGGATAATTATATTGCTGAATCAGACGGCAGCGGAGGAACAGGTAAGATCGGTATAAAAGATATTGCCCTTGCAAAGAAAAAAGAATATGAAAAACTGGATGCAGAATATCAAACTGCTTCTTCTGAAACTCAACCTAAAATAAATGATATAGAAAAGGAACAAAGAACGATTGATGATAACATTAAAAAAGAAGAACAACTCTTTACAAATTACTTTAATGATGGATTTTTAACAAGGATAGAAGCATTAAATAATCTTATAAAAAGTAATCCTGCATTGCAGTTCAGGTATTACCTGTTAGTTGTTATCTTAATGCTGATAGAACTTATGCCTGTTATTGCAAAAACATTACTGCGTTCGGGAAGCTATGATGAAAAAGTAAGGTTAAGAGAAGAAATGGAAAAAGAAATAGCTCACTCCAACATGAAAAAAGAACAGGAATTAAAAGAGATGTATAACGCAATGGCAAAAACAAATGATGAGGAAGCCATTACGGCCTTTTTCACAATAACAAAAGAAGATAAGACTGAAAAGATGAAAGCATTTTCACAAAGATGGAGGGATGAAAAGGGTGACACTTTTGATGGCCTTTGGAGTAAAATGAAACGAGAGATTTTAAGTAAGCAGGAGAACTAGACCGATGATAAAAATGATATTGAATGATGGCAATGATATAAATAA
>JAYVEA010000147.1:0-13871 GCA_043749085.1 Chitinophagales bacterium | reverse complement strand
TGAAAAGAATTTTACAGGTGCAGGATAAAATTATTAAGTCAGTTCCGGAAGTAGAAAATGTATTAGGAAAAGCCGGAAGGGCAAATACAGCTACAGATAATTCACCGATCAGTATGATTGAAACAATACTTATTTTAAAACCCAAATCCGAGTGGCGTTCAGGAATTTCAAAGAGTGATATTATCAATGAACTCAATTCAAAATTACAGATCCCGGGTGTTACAAATGGATGGACACAACCAATCATCAACCGTATCAATATGCTTTCAACTGGTATCCGTACTGATGTTGGTGTAAAGGTTTACGGACAAAACCTGGATACAATAAATGTATTTGCACAACAGGTAAAAAAAGAGTTGCAGGGAATAAAAGGGATAAATGATTTATACGTTGAGCCAATTACAGGAGGCAAATATGTAGACATAAATATAAAAAGAAATGAGCTTGGCAGATATGGATTAAGTGTTGATGATGTAAATAATATTATTGAAAGTGCATTAGGAGGAATGAAGCTAACCACTGCTATTGAAGGACGACGGCGCTTTTCAGTGAATGTAAGATTTGGACAGGATTTTAGAAATAGCCTGCAATCTTTAAAAAATTTGCAGGTGCAGACAATGAATTTTGGACCTATTCCTTTGGAAGCTGTTGCTGATATAAAAATTTCCGAGGGGCCACCTATGATAAGTTCTGAAAATGCATTGTTAAGAGGTACCGTTTTATTTAATGTTCGTGAACGGGATTTGGGTAGCACTGTTAAGGAAGCACAGGGACGGTTAGACAAAATGCTGACAAAATTACCAAAAGGATATTTTATAGAATGGAGCGGTCAGTATGAAAATCTCATCCGAAGTGAAAAAACTTTAAAGATGATAATGCCCGTAGTATTACTAATCATTTTTATGTCCATGTATTTTGCATTTCATTCTGCAAGAGAGGCTTTCTTTAGCCTGATCACTATTCCTTTTGCATTGATCGGAGGCGGATTAATTGTGTATTTCTGGGGAGTAAATTTATCTGTTGCCGTAGCGGTGGGATTTATAGCATTATTTGGATTGGCAGTGGAAACGGGTATTGTAATGGTTATTTATCTGAACGACGCAATGCAGCAATTAGTAGCGAAAAAAGGAAATTCAATAGAAACGATCACAAATCAGGATTTAGAAGAATATGTAATTGCAGGCGCAGCTAAAAGACTTCGTCCGAAGATCATGACTGTTTCTGTGTCTTTGTTTGCATTGATTCCGATTCTTTGGAGCAGCGGAGTTGGAAGTGATGTAATGAAACCGATAGTGCTGCCGATGGTTGGCGGGGTACTTACATCAGCCGTATTTGTTCTTTTAGTGACACCATTAATATTTCTTATGAATAAGGAATATGAATTAAGAAAATTTGGAAAGATAGATGTATTAGAAGTAAAACATTAAACCATTATGAAACTTTTTGAAACAACCAGGAAGTGGTCGGTGGGGACACCGACCACGGCAGCCCGCCAGGGTTGGTGTTCTTACCAACCCATTGCTGAGATGAAATTTTTTTTTATAACAATTTCTTTTTGTTTTATTATGATTAAAAGCATAGGGCAACCAGTAAGATTAAACGATGTCCTTGATTCAATTCAAAATAATAATCCTTCTCTAAAAGTATATGATGCCAATATAAAATCTTTGGATGCAGCAGCAAAAGGAGCCCGTAACTGGATGCCGCCTGAAATAGGAACAGGACTTTGGATGACACCTTACAATCCTAAATACTGGAAAGGAACTAATGGATCGTTTGGCATGGGGCAATACATGATTTCCGCAATGCAAGCCTTCCCAAATAAAAAAAGACAGGATGCTGAAGAAAAATATTTGCAGTCATTATCATCATCAGAAAAAGAACGCAGGAAAGTTGCAACCAACGATTTAATTGCAGAGGCTAAAATGAATTATTACCAATGGTTGGTTCAAAAGAAGAAACTTAGAATTCTTTCAGAAAATGAAAAGCTGTTGAACTTTATGATCAAAGATGCCGAGATAAGATATAAGAACGGGCTTGAAAAAATAAGTGCTTATTACAAAGCGAAGGCAGCATTGGGTAATGTAAAAAATCAGCAACTTATTACCGAAAGTGAGATACGGCAGCATCGAATCCAACTAAACACTTTAATGAACAGGGAAAAGTTGCAGCAGTTTGAAATAGATACAGCTTACTCAATAAAAAATTATTACTCTGATAACTTTGATACTGCAACTTTAATTAATTCAAAAAGTGATATAAGAGCAATCGATAAGGAGATTCAGATAAATCAACTCCAGCAAAATCTTGAAAATGCAAAACTAAAGCCTGAGTTCGGTTTGCGGTACGATCACATGTTTGGTTTTGGCGGATTGCCTATGCAGTTTACATTAATGGTAACGGTAAAACTTCCGATGGCTAAATGGTCATCCAGTGCTGCCAAAGCCAATATTGAAAGTTTACAATACAAAACAGAAGCATTGAATCTTCAAAAGCAAACAATAGTGAATGATGCATCAGGCTTAGCTTTTCGTATGCAAAATGATATTGAATTAAAAAAAGCGCAATTAAAATTATTTGAAGAAAATATCATACCAGCACTTAAAAAGAATTATCAGACAATGCAATTAGGTTATGGACAAAATACAGAGGAATTATTTACACTTTTTGATGCATGGCAAACTTTAAATATGACACAACTGGAATATTTAGATCAATTGCAGGAGTTACTTTCAAAACAGGTTGAACTTGAAAAAATTCTTGAAATAAAATAAATGAGACAGCTAAAAAATATAAAATGGATAGGATGTATTTTGTTTATGCTTACTCTATTTCAGTATTGCACTCAACATTCTGAAAGAACTATTGGACAAAAAACTGAACAGAAAGAAGTTTACACCTGTCCAATGCACCCCCAGATTATTAGAGATAAGCCGGGCAATTGTCCAATTTGTGATATGAAACTGGTAAAAAAAGAAACGGATACAAAAGCAATTAAAGAAGTTGAATTAAGCAGCTTATTAAAGCCTGCCAACCAATTTGTCGTTTCATCAATACCGGTAACTACAATAAAAGCGGATATAGCGCAGAATGAAATGGAGACGCTTGGTGTAACAGATTACGATACAAGAATGATAGGAAATATTGCTGCAAAAATTTCAGGAAGAATACAACGATTATATTTCAGGTATACGTTTCAGGAAATAAGTGCGGGACAAAAGGTAATGGATATTTACAGCCCTGAATTATTAACTGCAGAGCAAAATCTTTTATTCCTTATAAAAAATGATGCAGCAAATACATCTCTTATTAATGCAGCAAAGCAAAAATTATTATTGTTAGGAGTTTCATCAAACCAGCTTCAGCAAATTATTAAAACAGGAAAACCTTCTTACGCTGTTTCGGTGTACAGTAATTATACTGGTCATATTCATGATATGCAAAACGATATAACATCAACAGGTAAAAGAGATAATCTTATTACCAAAGAATTAAAAATTAAAGAAGGTATGTCAGTACAAAAAGGGCAAACGGTCTTTTCTGTTTATAATCCGCATATGTTGGCAGCATTAATTGATGTCTATCCGGAACAGCAATCTTTTATTAATACAGGAACTATCGTTCGTATTATTCCCGAATCTTACCCTGATAAATATTTTAGTGCAAGAATTAATTTCATCGAACCTTTTTTTAGAGAAGGAAGCAAGACATTAAAAGCTAGAGCATACTTTGATAATAGTTCGTTGGATATTCCTGTTGGAAGTCAGGTACGAGTTATAATTTTTGGTAAAGATCATATTGCGAATTGGTTACCCAAAGAAGCGGTTATATCGCTTGGCAGAAATAAGATTGTTTTCTTAAAAACAAAAAATGGATTTCAAACACATAATGTGCAGACAGGCTCAGCCTACAAAAACCAAATAGAAATTATAAATGGCTTATCATCCACAGATAGCGTTGCTGTAAATGCTCAATATTTGATGGATGGTGAAAGTATTATTAAAGCAAAATAAATAGACAATATGCAATTGGCAATTAACAACAATATGCAACGGACAATGGGCAATGGACAATGGGCCATATGCAGACTATTTGCCTGTTGCCTATTGCTTATTTTTTTAGGTTGTAAGAATAAAAAAACAGCGATAACAACCAATAAAGATGTTTACTATACCTGTTCTATGCACCCGCAAATTGTGCAGGATAAGCCGGGTAAATGTCCTATTTGTGGAATGGAATTAATTGCGGTCAATAAAACAACCAATGATTCAGTCAGTGAAATAAAATTAAGCGATCAGCAAATACAGTTAGGCAATATAAGTGTTGACACAATAAAGAATGGAAGTATTGGAAATGAAATTGTTTTACCGGCTACATTAAATATTGATCAGAGCAAAACAAACTCGGTAAGTTCAAGAGTAAGCGGCAGAATAGAAAAATTATATTATAAAAACATTGGAGAATATATTCCAAAAAATGCAAAACTTTTTGATATTTACAGTGAGGAATTAAATAATGCCAAACAGGAATATTTATTGGAATTGGAAAGGCAACAGAATTTTGATAATTCCCTGATTAATTTTTCTCAACTCCTGGCCAATGCTAAAAATAAATTATTACTCTGGGGAGTAAGTGAAGCTGAGATAAAGGATATAGAAAAAAATAAAAAAGTTTCACCGCTTACAGGTTTCTATAATACACAGAGAGGATTTATTACATCATTTAATGTAAGCGAAGGCGATTATGTAACAGAAGGCGGAACGATAGTTACAGTTGTAGATTTAGCTACCCTTTGGGCAGAAGCACAATTATATTCATCACAATTATCTTTAATAGAAAAAAATGCAACTGTGAGTGTATCGTTCACAGACTTGCCCGGGACTGTTATAAATGGAAAAATTGATTTTCAAAATCCCGAAATAAATTCGGGGACCAGATTAAATCTGATAAGAATAATAATTCCAAATAAAAATAACCTGCTAAAGCCAGGTATGGCAGCTTATGTAACAATAAAAAATAAAGAACGAAATAGTTTATTGCTTCCGGTAGATGCTGTTCTCAGAGATCACAATGGTGCATCAGTTTGGGTAAAAACAGGCGATCATGCTTTCCAAAATAAAATGGTAACGATAGGAATGGAAACAGATGATAAGATTGAAATTAAATCAGGATTAAAAACAGGTGATGTAGTAGTTATCTCCGGCGCCTACTTATTAAACAGTGAATATATTTTTAAAAAAGGAGTTAATCCAATGGAAGGAATGGATATGAGTAAAATGAAAATGTAATTATATTTTTAACCAATAAATTTTTAAAATAATAATAGAATACACTTACAGAAATTGTATTGGAGCATATATTAAAATGTTAATAAGCTCTATCAAGGCTAAAATCTTAAAGCTTATTTACAGTACGCCGAATATTTGAATTGAACGGCAGTTTTATTTTTCCTTTATCAGCACAAGATCTGCTATATCTATTATAAATGGAATAACACCAACCTGTACAATGGCTTTTTTACTGCGAATATCTTTAACAATACCAATCTGTTTGTTGGTTTTCATTTTTACTTTATTACCGATCATTATGTCGCCACCAATTTCTTCAAAGTTTTGATCGATCTTTTTCTGTTGCTTTTCTGTAACCTGTTTTTCTTTCTGTTTAAATAAAAGTGAATTGATATTTTTTATTATCTGATCTTTGTTTTCAGATCTCCGCCACTCAACAACGAGTGCTTTCATCCTGCGTTCCAGTTCCTTTAAATACGCCAGTTTTTCTTCGGATATTTTATTCTGATGCTTTAATAATTCCATCTGCTGATGATGACGTTCTTTGTTCATCAATGTTTCCATTTCTTTCTTTAATCTTTCATTTTCCTTTACAAGGTTATTGAGTTGTTTTTTTTCTTTGTCAATTGTATGCAAATCCTGTTCAGTACGGTTTAGTAATTTATCTAAACTAAAATGATCTTCATCTACCAATTGTTTTGCTTTATTAATTAATGAAGGATGTAAACCGATTCTTTCTGCTATAGAAAAAGTGTAAGAACTTCCCGGCTTTCCGGGTATCAACTTATACAATGGTATTAAATTTTTTTCATCAAATGCCATTGCGCCATTTATTATGCCCTGTGTTCGGCAAAAACGGCGAGCACCCTTCGCCCGTTCATAAAACTTTCTTCTATATCTGCCAGGTATCCTTCTTTATTTAAACGATTAACAATCCTGTCAAAGATCCTTCTCAGCTCACTTCTTTTTTTATATAAAGAGGAACGGATATTTGCCAGCTCTTCACTGGCATTATCTTTTACATTTCCTGATTCATCCAGCACTTCATCAATTAATTCAATTATTATTTTTTCAAAGTAGGTTTCATTTATTATAGTATGCAAAGTAGGATAGGCAAACTTTCTGTCATTATCAAACCATCTGAATATTTGTTTTATATTTTCTGCAAGTTTTTTTATTTGCAAAAAATCATCCCCTTTTAAAACTGCACCCGCAATACTTAACAGCTTTAATTCTTTAGAAAGGTTAAAATCAGCAGCAGGGAAAGACAAATTACTTTGCAGTAATATTTTATATTCATTTGTTTGCTGTAGCTGGGGTTCTATAAATTCTTTTCTTGTATGAATTCGAAGATGCTGTGCTTTATATTTCGCATATTCAGATTGACAATGATCTGCCAACAAAGATCTTATTTTATCAAATTCTAATTGAGAAGAAGCAGACTCAGGGAAAAATTTCATTACAGATTAATGATCCGGATTACAAAATATTTTTGCACAAAGGTAATATCTTGCTCAATTAATAACTGTTAAAACAAATCTCAAAAGTTCTGAGTGAACTATTGCTTTTATCTTTGCGTAAATAGAACAAATATTAATTAAACTCTGACAATAAATTTAGATTATGACAGATACAAATATAGAAACAGCCACCTTTGGAACCGGCTGCTTTTGGTGTACCGAAGCTGTTTTTCAACAATTGGAAGGAGTGATAAATGTTACAAGTGGCTATAGCGGCGGGCATATTGTTAATCCTACCTATGAAGAAGTATGCAATAAAACAACCGGCCATGCTGAATGTCTGAATATTGAATATGATAAGAGCAAAATATCTTTTGATGAATTGCTTGAAGTGTTTTGGAAGTCACATGATCCTACAACATTAAACAGGCAGGGCAATGATGTTGGCCCGCAATACCGCAGTGCAATATTTTATCATAATCATGAACAAAAGGAAAAAGCAGAAAAATATAAAGTTGAATTAAATGAAAGTAAGGTTTTTGATAACCCTGTTGTAACTGGAATAGAGCCTTTCACTGTTTTTTATGCTGCAGAAAATTATCATCAAAATTATTACAATAATAATGGAGCACAACCTTATTGCTCTTACGTAATAAGGCCAAAGGTTGAAAAGTTTCAGAAAGTATTCAAGGATAAATTAAAGAAGTAAACAGGCTAAACTTTAACCACAACCGGCTTAAGACGAATAATGCCTGTATAATGTAATCCTTTCATTACAAGATAGGTAAGATCGAATTCAAACCATTTTTTTGCAAAGTTAGGATCGTATTTAGCAAAATGATGATTGTTTTGAAATAATTCGCCCATCATTATAAAGCCCCATGGCGTTGTATTTTTTGAATGATCTCCATTATTAAAGTTGCTGTAACCAAGCTTATGGCCAAACCAATTCACAATAGCCCCCTGTATTGGCCCCATTAAAAAATGAATTGGCAGTAATAAGAACCACCAATAATTAGGAGCAAAAATTATATAGAAAGAAATATAAAAAACAACGAATAATAACCTTGTGATGGAGCTATGTCCGATTTTATCAAGTTTACGCCATGTAGGAATGTATTCTTTTGTAAATTCCGGATCGGGCAAATTCTGACCCGTAACAAATGATCTGAAAATTTTTGCAGTATGCAACATCATGTGCCATATATCTTTAAAAAAATGTGGCGAATGAGGATCTTTTTCTGTATCACTGTATGTGTGATGCATTCGGTGAAGCACAGCATATGCGCTTGGCACTAAAAACGATGAACCCTGCACAAACCATGTTAAAAAATAAAAGGTTTTTTCCCATCTTTTACTGGTTGTATACATCTGATGAGATGCATACCGGTGTAAAAAAAATGAATGAAAAAATAATGAGAAAAACCAATGACATAGGAAGAAAATAATTATCGCCGACATATTGGATCATGTTTTTGTTACATGTAAATTTACGCTTAAATATGGAAAGTGGATTTAACTTGCAAAACCTTTAACTTATAAACAAATATTTACTTATTTAGCTTAACTCTTCTAAGCTCTAATAAGTTTAAACCATTTGCTTTAAACCCGGTAACATAGGGATGTACAAGATGTATAACCATATCATACCATAAAGGTACTACAGGTGCATCATTTATTACATATTTGTCTGCTTGTTGGTAAAATTGCTTTCTTAATGAATCGTTATTTTCTGCCAAAGCTTTTCCATACAAGAGGTCAAATTCAGCATTTTTATACCGGGTATAATTTGGAGGTGCAGGATTTTTACTATAGAACACACTGAGATAATTTTCGGCATCAGGATAATCTGCTATCCAGCTGCCACGAAAGAATAATGCCTGGGATTTTGAGGTCTGCTCCAGCAATAAACTTTTTTGAATTGCTTCCACCTGAACTCTGATTCCTATCTGCTGTAAGTCGTTAGCAATATAGCTTCCAAGGTCAGCATATTGTGGAATGGTCAAAAGTTTTATTTGTGGTAAACCTTCGCCATTTGGATAGCCGGCATCTTTTAATAATTGCAATGCCTTTGCCTGGTCATAATAATAACCTTTAACTTTTATTGAATCAAAGGATGGCAATCCTGCAGGAACAAAACCGCTTTCTGCTGCTGTACCAATTGAATTACGAACGTACAACATCATTTTTTTCCTGTCGATTCCATAGTTGATCGCCTGTCTTATTTTTTTATTTCTTAAAGGAGAATTTTTTACAAGATCATTTGTACTATCAAATAAAATACCTAAATATTCAATGTTTAGATACGGATGTTTTTGTAAGATTATTTTTTCTTCCCATTCTTTTCTTAATTCACCTTTTTTGGTAAGCACTTCATCTTTAAAAGATGCATCAATATCATTTATAAAATCCAGTCTCTTTTGCTGAAATTCTAAAAACTCTGTTGCCTTACTGTCATAAAATGTAACCTTAATTCCATCAAGATATGGAAGTGTATTTCCAGAACTGTCTCTTTCAAAATAATTATTATTTTTCGTGAGGATCAATGCCTGCCCTTCTTCCCATGCCTTAAATTGAAACGGACCTGTGCCACATGGATGATTGCGAAAATCTTTTCCATATTTTTCAACCACTTCCTGTGGAACAATTGAACAGTATTGCATACTTAAAATACCAAGTATAGGATTGAATGGCTTTAATAACTTTAACTGAAACGTTGTGTCATCAATAGTTTTAAATCCCCCGGCAGAATCGATCTTATCATTGAATATCCATGCGCCGCTGCTGGCAACACTTTTATCAGTAATTCTTTTAAAACTGTATTCAACATCTTTTGCTGTCATCAATCTTCCTTTTGCATTTGCGAATGCAGGATTATCATGAAAAAAAACATCATTGCGAAGGTGGAAAGTGAAGATTAAATTATCCCCTGAAATATCCCACGACTTTGCAAGAGAGGGAACCATATTTAAATTATCATCTGTTTCTACTAATGTATTATACAGTTGATGATCCATCCACATCACTGACTGGCTTTTTGCAAAAGCGGGATCAAGTGAAGCTATTCCCGATGATTCATTGTAATGAAAAACATTTTTTTTATGATCATGTCTTGAACATGAAATAAGAAATAAGAAATAGGAAATAGGAAATAAGAAATAAGAAGGTTCGAAAATCGAATGCTTTTTTAACTTCATCTTTGTATAACTAAAAATAAATTTAGCGAATGAAAAACATAATCCGGTTTTCCATCTGTTATTTCTTCATTTTACATTCTCAAATCTCCATTGCTCAATTTACCCATGCTGATACTTTGCGTGGAACTAATGGATCCGCAAGAAGTTGGTGGGATGCATTAAAATATGATCTGCATGTAAAATTTAATTTGGAAGATAGTAGCATAAGTGGATGGAATGAAATAACATTTAATAAAATTGCTGTCGGAAAAGTTATGCAAATTGATCTCCAGGAACCAATGGTTATGGATAGCATAATTTATTTCAACTCAGATGTCTGGGTTATGAATGAAATGTACATGAGATACAAGATAAGTAGTGGGAGTCCTGAAATCATAAAAGATGGAAATGCCTATTTTATTAAAACTTCAAAATTGAATTTGCAACCCACAAATAAAATTATTATTTATTATCATGGTAAACCTCGCATTGCATTAAACCCGCCATGGGATGGTGGTATAATCTGGACAAAAGATAAAAATAATAACCTATGGATAACTATTGCCTGCCAGGGTTTGGGAGCAAGCGTTTGGTATCCATGTAAAGATTACCAGGGAGATGAACCTGATTATGGCGCCAGTTTAACTATTACGGTACCGGATACATTAATAGCGGTCGCTAATGGAAGATTGAAATCCACCAGAAAAAATAACGATTGTACAACCAATTATTCATGGGCGGTTGTTAATCCTATCAACAATTATAACATCATTCCCTACATTGGCAAGTATGTAAATTTTAATGAAGTGTATAAAGGAAAGAAAGGAGATCTTGATATGAATTATTGGGTGCTTGATTACAATCTTGAAAAAGCAAAAAAACAATTTACCGATGCACCAAAAATGATGAAGGCATTTGAATATTGGTTTGGCCCCTACCCTTTTTATGAAGACGGTTATAAATTAGTTGATGCTCCGCATTTGGGTATGGAACATCAAAGCGCAATTGCTTATGGCAATCATTATCAAAACGGATACTTTGGAAGAGGCGATCTTTCCAAAACCGGCTGGGGATTAAAATGGGATTTTATTATTGTGCATGAAAGCACACATGAATGGTGGGGCAATAATATCACATCAAAAGATATTGCTGATATGTGGATACATGAAAGCTTTGCCAATTATGCTGAAAGTTTATTTACCGAATATTATTATGGCAAAAAAGCCGGATGTGAATATGTGATCGGCCTGAGAAAAAAAATTGTAAATGATACCCCTATAATAGGCCCTTATGGAGTAAATGAAGAAGGCAGCAAAGATATGTATTATAAGGGGGGTAACATGTTACATACAATTCGGCAGGTAATAAATGATGATGAAAAATTCAGAATGATATTAAGAGGACTGAATAAAACATTTTATCATCAAACTGTAACCACCAAACAAATTGAAGATTATATTATCAAAAATTCAGGAAAAGATCTTTCAAAAGTTTTTGATCAATATTTAAGAACTATTATGATCCCGACTTTAGAATATAAAATTGAAAATGGAATACTTTCTTACCGCTGGACGAATGTTGTAAAGGGATTTAATATGCCTTTAAAAATTAGAAGTTCAATAAATCAATTTAGTTTTATTTACCCAACCGAAAATTTTAAACAGGTAAAATATTCGTACAAGAAATTAAATGTTGATGATAATTTTTACATCAATACTATAAATGTAAAAAAGTAAATAAAGTAACTATAGTATATATATAACGTATGTTGTAATTTGTATTTAATAATTAGTTGATTTATATAATCAATTTTCTTAAAGAACATCATAGACGGGAAGAAAAGAATTTTCTGTTTACTTTATTTACTTTAGTTACTTTAGTTACTTAACTATGTCGCAGATACGAAGACAGAGTATCATATCCACCATTTTTGTTTACCTGGGGTTTACCATTGGATTTATCAATACATATCTTTTTACACGAAAAGGTTCTCCGTTCCTGCCCTCAGAATATGGGCTGATTAATATTTTTATGGCTGTAGGCAATCTTATACTGGCTTTTGCCGGGTTAGCAATGCCATCGGTGATGTATAAATTTTATCCTTATTACAGTGAGAACCTTCCTAAAAAGAAAAATGATCTGTTAACATGGGCTTTGCTCATAAGTATCATGGGTTTTATTTTGGTGCTTACCGCAGGCATATGTTTTAAATCTTTGATAATAAGAAAATTCAGCACAAACTCACCGGAATTTGTACAATATTATTATTGGATATTCCCTTTCGGATTTTCTTTATTGCTTTTTTCTTTATTAGAAGTGTTTGCATGGAATTTAAAAAAATCAATTCTCACAACCTTTTTACGGGAAGTTTTATTTCGACTGCTCACTACAACTTTAATTTTTCTTTTAACTTTTAGATTAATATCTTCTTCCGATGCATTTATAAAATTATTTTCATTTACGTATGCAATTACTGCGTTAGCATTACTGCTGTATTTAGCCTGGAAAAAACAGTTGATCATTACTTTTTCAATCAGCCGTGTTACAAAAAAATTTTATAAAAAGATAGTAATGTTTGCAAGCCTCATTTATTTTGGGGGATTGGTTTATATGATAGCACAATTTATTGAAACATTGGTTATCATGTCTGTTATCGGAACAGCGGCGGCAGGTATTTTTGCATTAGCAAGTGTAATTTCCGGATTAGTACAGGCCCCGCAAAGAGGCGCCATAGCAGCGGCTTTACCGGTATTGTCAAAAGCATGGAAAGATAAAGACCACACTAAAATAAATCTCATCTATCAACGTTCAGGTATTAATCTTTTAATTGCTTCATTAGGAGTGTTTTTAATCATCTGGCTTAGTTATGAAGATGCAGTGAATGTGTTTCATTTAAAACCTGCATACCTTGATTCAAAATGGATTTTCTTTTTTATTGGTCTTGCCAAAATAGTTGACCTGGGAACAGGCGTAAATTCTCAAATTATTGGCACGTCAATTCATTGGCGTTTTGAATTTATTTCAGGAATTATTTTGCTTTCCCTTGCAGTACCATTGAATTATTTATTTGTAAAAGAATTTGGAATTATTGGCGCTGCCTATGCCCACCTTATCTCATTCAGCGCTTATAATGCAATCAGGATAATCTTTCTTAAAAGAAAATTTAATATGCAGCCATTTAGTGAAAAAACTGCTTATGCAATTGTATTGGCATTTGTTGCGTATACAATATGTTACTACTCCCTGTCATCATTGCATACCTTCCCGGGAATTGTAATAAAAAGCCTGGTTTTTTTAGCGCTTTATGGAGGAAGTGTGATCTACTTTAATTTATCTCCGGATGTTTTGCCTGTATGGGATAGTATTCAAAGAAAATCAGGAATAAAGAGGAAGAACTTCTGAACTGAGATTTTATTAGATAAACAGGATTAATGGGAAAGATTCGTAATAATTGATTGTATTTGCCGTATTCTAAATATTATAAAGATCGCTGTAATTAAGGCTGATTCCTGATAATCCCATGAATCCCAAAAATCATGATTCAGACCATTATTGATTTACTCTTCCGCCGCCAATAAATTTTCTGGAATAATAAGCATCATCAAGACTGCTTATTTTTACACCCTCGCTTGATGAGGAATGTACAAAATGATTGTTGGTAAGGTAGACACCCACATGAGATACACCCTTACCCCTCGTATTAAAAAATACAAGGTCACCCGGCATCAGGTCTTCCTTAGTTATATGTTCACAAATTTTATATTGCTCCCTGGCAGTCCGGGGTACATCAAGAGAATAAATGGTTGATAATAATGTTCCGCTGAAGGCGCTGCAATCAATTCCTTTTTTAGTAGTACCACCCATTCTGTAATGAGTGCCATACCAGTAATCAATAAAACTGTAAAGAGAAGTATTTGTCAAAGTCTCTACTTCCACATCCATAAGCA
>JAYVEA010000146.1:0-13899 GCA_043749085.1 Chitinophagales bacterium | reverse complement strand
TAATTGTGCCGGTTATTATACGGCTTTGAGCGAACATCTGGGTGCTAAGAACGAATATGCCCAGCATTACCATTAAAAATTTTCTCATGTGTGTGTTTATTTAAATTTGAAATTTGAAGATTTGGTTTCTCAGATAGGAAGACAACATATTTTTATTTTATGCTGCATATTTTGGATATAACTATAGTCTTTAGTAAAAATGAAATTATAATGGAGAAATAATCTGCAAGTAAGGTATTAAAAACTTTAAGATTTGGAAAGAACAAATTTAAACTAACAACTTAATATTAGCAAATGTTTTTATAATGCTTTTCAATAATTTGAATGCACTTTATCTTTTTTAGAACCAATAAGAAGTAACACCGGCAACAAAATTAAATTGGTCAAGGTAGCAACTAATAATGTAAGCGATGTAAGCCAGCCCAGGGCCTGTGTACCACCAAAGCCGCTGAAACAAAAGATTACAAAACCTGCTATCAATACCATTGAAGTATATAAAATACTTAAACCGGTATGCTTAATTGTTTCACCAACCGTTTTTATAACATTATTATTATGCAAAGGAAGCTCCTGTTTATAATTCACCAAAAATCTTATGGTTACATCAATTGCTATTCCCAGCGCTACACTAAATATTAGTACTGTAGATGGTTTTAACCTTATTCCTATCCAGCCCATAATGCCTGCTGTAACTATCAGCGGAATTATATTGGGAATAAGAGAACAAAAAAGAATTCGTATTGATTTAAAAAGATACAACATGCATAAAGCAATGAGTAAAAATGCCCAGAGTATACTTTGCTTTAATCCATCTATAATAAATTTGCTGCCTTCTAAAAAAGTAATGCTGCTGCCCGTAAACGATACATTATATTTTGATCTGTCAAAGAGTTGATCTGATTTATTTTTTATACCTTTTATAATTTCCGGCAGCCTTACCGTACCTACATCTGCCATATTAATACTCATTCTTGTGCTTTCATTTGAAGTATCAATAAAACTTGAAACCAGGCTTGTTATACCATTTTTTTGTGAACTGTCTTTTTTAAATTTAAAATAGCTTGACATGATCATAAAATCACCGGTATTAGGAAGCATATAATTAGCTGTATCGCCTTCAAAAACGGCCTGTTTAAGAAATTTCAGTGCTTCTGCAACTGAAAGCGGTCGTGCCATTTCCTTTTGTTGAGAGATGTATTGAGATAAAGAATCCATCTTTTCAAATATTTCCAATCCTCTTTTTCTTATTCCATTAGGTTCATAGGTATCGATAACAATTTCCAGCGGCAAAATCCCTTTAAAATTTTTCTCAAAAAATTTAAGATCAGAATATATTTTATCTGTTTCCGGAAGATCTTCTACCATAAAAGCTTCAGACCGTAATTGAAGCATACCCAGTATTGAAAAGCCAACGACAACCAACGTGGTTAGATAAATTATTTTTTTATGATGCAGTGCCCATTGCTCAATATTTAAAAGTAAAGCTGTAAGCCATCGGTTATCAAGATATTTTAGTTGAGATTTTTTTGGAGGCTGCAAATAACTTAATACACCGGGTAATAAAATAAATGATACAACAAATATCATCATGATGCTAATGCCTGAAACGGCGCCAAATTCTTTTAAAATGGAACTTTTTGTAAGAGCAAATACGGCAAAGCCAATGGCTGCTGCTATATTACAAAATAAGGTTACAACCCCCATCTTGCTTACCATATCAATCAGGGATTGCTCTTTATTATTACTTGCTTTATAGGTTGAATGATATTTATTTAAGAAGTAAATACAATTGGGAATACCGATCACTACAATTAATGGCGGAATTAAAGCAGTTAATAATGTGATCTTATATCCAAATAAATACAGAATACCAAAGCTCCATATTACACCAACTAATACAACTAATAAGGATAATATTGTTGTGCTTACTGATCGAAAAAATAGTAATAATATAATAGCTGATAATGCCAATGAACCCAGCAGAAACCATTTCATTTCTTTTTTTATCCTGTCAGCTACAAGGGTTTTTATTAAAGGCAATCCACTTAAGTGAGTTTCAATTTTTGTAGCAGCAGTAAATGCATTTGTTTTTGTTATGATATTATTTATGATCTCAGATCTTAATGAAGAAGCCAGTGCCTCCTTGTTAACATGAACAGCGATGAGATATGCATTACTTTCAGGGTTATATAAAAGCGTTTTATAAAAAGGCAGGCTTAAGAAAATGTTTTTACTGCTGTCAAGTTGTTGCTGCGAATTTATCTCTTTGGAAAATATTGGACTGGAAATTAGTTTTATTGATGCAGTATCTTTTATTAGATTTATTGCAGAAGAAACACTTAATGCATCTTCTACATGTGGAATAGTTTTTAGCTCATTTGCAAGCCTGTTAAAAGCAGTAAATGTATTTAGTTCAAAAAATTTATCAGTCTTAACACCTATTACAACAAGGTTTGCATCCTCCCCAAATTTACTTCTAAAAGATAGGTACTCCTGGTACTTTGCATTATCGGTTGGTATTGCTTTTCCAAACTCATAGCTAATCTTAACTTTGCTGGCGAAATACGCCATCAAACCTGTGAGAGCTAATAAAATAACAAGTAATGGCAGTCTGAATTTTAAAACAAACCTGGCGAGGTGTTTCCACATTGATAGAAATATTTAATGGTGGTAAAGATAGTAATCAGTAAATAAAATAAATTGTATATAAAAAATATAATATAGGTTTATGGGTATTGAACTCTTTGGTTAATTTTAGTTTATAAATAAACTTACGCTTTATAAATCCCATTAATCTGTTAATCCCAAAAATCATGGTGCAGATATTATGATCCATCAAACAAAAGGAATTGTATTACGAACAATAAAGTATGGGGAAACTTCTGTTGTGGTAAATATTTTTACAGAGCTTTTTGGCATACAATCTTATTTGGTAAATGGGGTACGATCATCGGGGAAGACTTTAAAAGCAAATTTTTTTCAGCCAACTTCTATTTTAGAAATGGAAGTATACCACAATGAATTAAAGAACCTGCAGCGTATAAAAGAATTTAAATGGAGCTACTTATATAAAAATATTTTGAGCGATGTTACTAAAAATTCAGTTGCATTATACATGGTTGAACTTTTACAAAAATGTTTAAAGCAGCCTGAGAATAATATTGATCTTTTTCAATTTACTGAAGATGCTTTTATGCAGCTGGATATTGCCGAAGATGCCGTTACGGCTAACTTTCCTTTATATTTCTGTTTACATTTAAGTCACTTTTTTGGATTAAAATTAGCCGATGATTATTCTGAAAATAATTCAATACTTGATCTGCAGGAAGGCAGGTTTATAAAGCTTACTCCGCATCATCCTCATTTTTTACAGGAAGATTATAGTTATTACATTTCACAATTATTAAAGGTGCAACATCCTGATGAACTTACAGAGATCAAACTGAATAAGGTTATTAGAAAAGAAATATTGTTTGCTTTGCAAAACTTTTATGGATTACATATTCATGATTTTGGAACCATGAAAACCTTACCCATTCTGCATGAAGTATTAGCTTAAGAAATATTATTATAAAATTCTTTTAGAAGTTGTTTCCTGTGTCAGTTTAATATCATCTACATTTTCAATTAATACTACTCCCGGATGTTTTCCCTTTTCAAAACTTCCGAAATCTTTATCCATCTGTAATGCTTTAGCACCATTTAGGGTTGCCCATTGCAACATTTTTTCTAAAGTAATACCAGGAAATTTTTTTTGAATTGTTTTCATTTCATCTAAAATATTTAAACTCCAATTGCTGGCAAGGCTATCAGTTCCTAAAATAATATTGCAATTGTTCTTTCGTAATAATTCAATCGGTGGTAAAGCATTTTCGATGTAGAGGTTTGCATTTATACAAATACAAAAAGATAAAATCTGATCTTTAGCTTTATTTTCCATTGCAAATTTAATGTCAGTTTCTTTTGTAAATGTGTTGTGAACAAGAATAACTGATGCAGCCTTTGATAATTTAGAATAGTAACTTTCCAAACTTGTTTTTTTTGTAGGTTGGTGATGCGTATTATCAATTTTCATTAACTCATACATTCTTATAAAATCCCCCGAGCCATGCAGAAATAATTCATCTTCAAATAAAGTTTCCTGGTTGTGAATGCTTACTACTTTGCCTTCAAAAAAGGGAGTGATAAGTTTCCATAATTCATCTGACACCGAATAAGGGGCATGAGGAACAATAGAGTTGTGACTTAAGAATTGTGAGTTTTGAATAAAATCATTATAAAGATTCAAAGATCTTTCAAATCTGGGTTGAGCAATAGTTGGCAACCATCCACTGGCTTCGATAAAATTATAATAGGCTAATCTTTGCTTTTGTTTTTGAGGCAATGTTAAAAGATTATTACAAATATCCCCTGCAGCTAAAATTCCATTTGCAAGCATTTCATCTTCTGCTGATTTTATTGCATTAAAAATTTCTTCTTCTGCAAAACCTGCCTGCCGGTAGGCAAGGTGTCTTTCATTAACCACCTTGTAAACAAAATCTACCAAACCTGTTTTCTCCGGAATTAAGCCCTTCATGTGAGATAACTCTAAATGGCAATGGCAATTTATAAAACCGGGGCAAAGAATTCCTTTAAAAGTTTCAACATCTTCACCCGCTAAGTGTTTATCAATAATTTCTTCAACTTCACCATTATTTTTTGCGATAAGAATTTTATCACTGCCAAGCATTTCAGTACCTGTAAATAAATGATCTGCTTTAAACTTTCTATACAATATGATTAGTTGTTATCATGTAAATTTGCCGAAATTTCTTTGAAGAGTATGAAATTATTAAATAGCTGTATTTTAAAATTATCCCCTTTTGGGGAAGTTAGAGGGGGCTGCTATGTTAGATAAACTGGAGGGAATTAAGGCAAGATTTGATGAGTTAGGAGTTTCCTTAACCAATCCTGAGATTGTTGGGGATAATAAAAAATACACAGCGATAAGTAAGGAATACAGAAGTCTGGAAAAAATTGTAAAAGTTCGTAATGAGTATGCGAAAGTATTAGATGACATCGAGTTTAATAAAGAAGTATTAAACAGTGATGATGCGGAAATGAGGGAACTGGCAAAGGAAGAATTGCCGGGCTTACAACAAAGAAAAGAGGAGCTTGAAAAACAGATCAGAACAATGCTTATTCCCAAAGATCCGATGGATGATAAAAATTGCATTTTAGAGATAAGAGCCGGCACAGGTGGCGATGAAGCATCATTGTTTGCCGGTGACCTGATGAGAATGTACATGAGATATTGTGAAAGGAAAGGCTGGAAAACAACGCTGCTCAGTGAAAGTGAAGGAACTGTAGGTGGATATAAAGAAGTTCAGATTGAAGTAACCGGTGATGATGTATATGGAACTTTAAAATTTGAAAGTGGAGTTCACAGGGTTCAAAGAGTACCTGATACCGAAGCCAGCGGCAGGGTTCACACAAGTGCAGCTACTGTAGCAGTAATGCCCGAGGCTGAAGAAGTAGATGTGGAGGTAAAAGATAGTGATGTAAAAATGGAAACTGCCAGGAGTGGTGGCGCCGGTGGTCAGAATGTAAACAAAGTAGAAACAAAAGTTTTTTTAACTCATATTCCTACCGGCATTGTGGTAGTATGTCAAACAGAACGCTCCCAATTGGGTAATCGGGAAAAAGCTATGCAAATGTTGCGGACAAAACTCTACGAGGAAACTGTAAGGAAACAGGAAGAAGAAATTTCAAAACATAGAAAAAGTTTGGTGCTTACAGGTGATCGCTCAGCTAAGATAAGGACGTATAATTATCCACAGGGGCGGGTAACCGATCATCGCATAGGACTTACTATATATAATCTGGACGCTGTATTAAATGGTGGTGTTCAGGAATTTATTGATGCACTCCAGTTTGCTGAGAATTCTGCGAAACTAACAGCCCAGAATTAATTTCTAAAAAAATTATTTTCGCATTATCAATTCATTAACAACTAAAATTAAACTTTTGGCACCGTATTTGAATCTTATTATGCAAGTAAGTTTTAAAAGTCAATTTTCTCATAAGCAGTTAGTTTTGGTAAACGGACCCTGTTTCTACAGGGTCCTTTCTTTTATACAACTTTATTGCTACCTTTTCATTATTCAATCCCCATATCTTCTTTTATATAATTTTTACAATCCAGATTATACCTTTGCATTAAATGAGCAATTCTTTCCAGGTTTTTCAAACAAAAAAATCAATACGGGGAAAAAGTGTAAAATGGACTACGAGGGTTTTAGCAATTATTGCCATTTTTTTATTTGTAGTATTGGCATTGGCTTTATTTAGCGGCTCTCTGCCTACTATGCCGAATCTGCAATCAAAAGCAAGGGATTACCAATTGCAAATGGATCCTTCCAGCCCATTGTCAATTCCTTCTTATCAAAATAAAAGAATAAAGGGTTTTAAAGAATTTCTAATAAAGAAAGAAAAGGAAGATTCTTTAAGGAAGCTTAAAAAATTACCGGCAGGTAACAGTGCTGAAAAAATTTCTTTTATACGGGCAGCTTTTTATACTCCCTGGACCTCAAATACTTCTTTACCTGATCTTGAAAAATATGGAGACAGGCTTAATACTATTTTTCCTGAATGGTTTTTTATTGATACTACAACTTTACGTTTACAAACGAGAATTGATAGTGCAGGTTTGGCACAAATGCGATTAAAAAAATTACGCATTATGCCAATGCTTTCAAACTTCAATTCTTCTATAAAGGATTTTGATGGCAAGCTGCTGCATCGGATTTTGATTGATACAACCTTAAGAAATAAACTAATTCATCAAATTACTGATACTTTAAATTATTATCATTTTAGCGGAATAAATGTAGACTTTGAAAACCTAATTGAAAAAACCAATGAGCCACTAACTTCTTTTCAAAAAATATTATACCAAACATTGCATCCGATGGGTATTACAGTTACTATGGATGTTGAACCCAAGAATAATGATTATGATTATAAAAAATTATCTGACTATAATGATTATGTGATATTGATGGCTTACGACCAATCTAATAATTCTACAGGGCCAGGGCCGATAAGTGCTCAAAAATGGATAGAGGATGCAATGGACTGGACTAATTCCAAATTAGATCCTGAAAAAATAATTTTAGGGATAGCTGGATTTGGTTATGATTGGGCCGGCAATAAAATATCTGCAACTTATACTTACAACCAGGCTATTAATAAAGCCAAGGAGCTAAAGGCAAAAATTATCTATGATAATGATAGTTATAATCTGCATTACAGTTATGTATCAGAGCAGGAAGATGATGATGGCAATATAACAAAAGTTACTCACCAGGTTTGGTTTACAGATGCAGCGACTACTTTTAATATTTTAAGATTTAGTGATGAATATTCTACAGCCGGAACGGTTTTATGGAGATTGGGAAGTGAAGATGCCCGCATGTGGAATTATTATAGCCGGGAGCTTGATAATGATGCTCTCGAAGCGCATCCTTTTAATTATAATACATTATCTACGATACCCATAATACGTGACAACGTAGGGTTTGTTGGTGAAGGTGAATTATTGGATATTCTTTATTCACCACAGGAAGGAAAAATAAAATTTGAAATAGACAGTATCGATCAACTTATCTCGGAGCAGGAATATTTACAGCTTCCATCAGGTTATGTAATAAGAAAATTTGCAGAAGATACCACGGTGGGTAAGGGACATAAACTAATTCTCACATTTGATGATGGACCAAGCGAAGAATTTACTCCGCAGATTTTAGATATTCTTGAAAGAGAAAAAATACCTGCAACATTTTTTATTGTTGGGCTGGCAGCAGAAAGTAATATTCCCATTTTACAACGTATTTATAAAGATGGGTTCGAAATAGGAAATCATACATTTACGCATCACAATATCGCAAAGATGAGTTTAGTGAGGGCAGGCATAGAAATGAAAGCCACCCGTCTTCTCATCGAAAGTATTACCGGCAGATCAACCATTTTATTCAGGGCACCTTACAATGCCGATTCGCAGCCTCAAACATACGAGGAGCTTGAACCTATTGCACGAAGCAGGAGTGAAAACTATTTAACTGTAGCAGAAAGTATTGACCCTATGGATTGGTACCCCGGTGCAACTGCTGATTCTATTGTAGCCAGAATTATTAAACAGGTAAATGAAAGAAATGCAAGCATTATTTTATTACATGATGCCGGCGGAAAAACGAGGCAGGCTACTGTTGATGCATTACCAGGAATAATAAAATATTTTAAGGCAAGAGGTTACAAATTCACAACTGTTGCCGATCTGATGGGGCAGGGTAAAGATGTTGTGATGCCACCTGTACCTCCGTCCCGAAATGGATGGATAATGAAATTGAATTTTTTTTTAGCTGAATCAGCTTATTGGGGTGGCCATGTATTGTTTGCCTTATTTATTATAGGTATTATACTGTCTGTTTTCAGGATGATTGTTATGGCAGTGCTTGCGGCAATTCAAAAAAGCAAAGAATCTGATGAAACAAAAGTCCATGCTCTCATATTTGATCACACCAATGCCCCACTGGTTAGTGTAATTATCCCGGCTTATAATGAACAGGTTAATGCTGTTAGAACAATTAATAGTTTAATCAATCAGGATTATCCAAACCTCGAAGTGATCTTTGTTGATGATGGAAGTAAAGATGAAACTTATAAAGTTGTAAATGATGCTTTCAGCAATGATCACCATGTTCATGTATTCACTAAGCCAAACGGCGGTAAAGCAACTGCATTAAATTTTGGAATTGCAAATTGCAAAGCAGATTATATAATATGTATTGATGCAGATACACAATTAAAATCAGATGCTGTTTCTCTTTTAATGAAATATTTTGATAATGAAAAAGTTGCTGCAGTGGCAGGAAATGTAAAAGTTGGTAACGAGGTAAATATGATAACTAAATGGCAAAGCATTGAGTATGTTACATCTCAAAACTTTGACAGGCGTGCATTCGATCTGCTTAATTGCATTACTGTTGTTCCCGGCGCTATAGGCGCATTTAAAAAAGAAGCAGTAGAAATTGCAGGAGGATTTACATCAGATACTTTAGCTGAGGATTGCGATCTCACTATGCGTTTGCATCGCCAGGGATACATAATCCGTAATTGCTCAAAAGCAATTTCATATACTGAAGCTCCGGAAACATTCAGGCAATTTATGCGGCAGCGCTTTCGCTGGAGCTTTGGTGTAATGCAGTGCTTTTGGAAGCATAGAGATACTATATTCAACCCAAATTATAAAAATTTAGGAATGGTAGCTATGCCTAATATTCTTATATATCAAATGATCTTACCTTTTCTGGCGCCGCTGGCAGATTTTATTTTGGTAATTAGTTTAATTGCTGCATCTTTTAATATTGTAGTTGCAAGTGTTCCTCACATTCTATTGTATTATATAATATTTACTTTGGTTGATCTCGCAGGAGCTGCGCTAGCATTCGCCTTTGAAAAAGAAGATCATAAGAAACTTTTGTGGATGATTCCGCAAAGATTAATTTATAGACAGATGATGTACTACATTTTGTTTAAGTCATTTAACCGTGCCATAAAAGGTGAATTACAGGGATGGGGTACATTAAAGCGTACAGGCAGTGTAAAAAAAGTGGTGGTTAGTTAACAGTTCAGGATATTGGATCAGAATATCTAACATCCCTAAACATTATCTTTGCGTAATTAGTCAAGAATATAAAAAGTGAGTGTAGATACAACAAATAGAAAATCTTTCTTCAAAAAAATCCGGGGAAAAGATGATGGCGAGAAAGCTGAGATGAGCTTTATTGATCACCTTGAGGTGCTAAGATGGCATATTGTAAGGTCTGCTATTGCTTTGTTAGTAGCTGCCGTACTAATATTTATTTTTATTGACTGGATATTTGACAACATAATATATGCACCTGCCAGGGAAAGCTTTATTACTTATTCAGCATTATGTAACCTGGGTCATAAACTCCATATTGGTAATAGCTTATGTATGCCTCCCGTAAAAATTCCATTATTAATTAATACCATAGGGGGGTCATTTACTTCGGCAATTAATATTTGTTTCATGGGCGGGCTAATTATAGCTTTTCCTTATTTATTTTGGGAAATATGGAGATTTATTAAACCTGCGTTATCTCCCAAAGAATTAAAATATGCCAGGGGAAGTATTGGCTGGGTTTCACTTTGTTTCTTTACAGGCGGCGCATTTGGTTATTTTTTGTTAGCGCCTTTTACTTTTAATTTTTTAGCCACATTTAAATTAGGCACGTTAGGTGCACAAACTTACCTGCCAAGCCTTGAAGATTATATTGATACATTGGTAAATATTATTCTGGGTTGTGGAATTGCGTTCGAACTTCCTGTTATGGCCTATGTTCTTTCAAAAATAGGGCTCGTAACGCCAAAATATTTAAGAACGTATCGTAAATATGCATACGTTATAATTTTAATTGTGGCTGCAGTAATAACGCCATCTCCAGACTGGACCAGCCAAATGATTGTTGGAATTCCACTTGTTTTTTTGTATGAGATCAGCATTTTCATTTCAGCAAGAGTTGATAAACAAAGGTTACTGGAAGAAAAGCAATGGGATTAGGTTACCCGTTCCACAAAGCATGTTGAAAAAAAGTTAATTGTTTTTCACTTAACGCAAAATGTTTTGCAAGGGATAACGTTTAAATTATTTTTGATCTAAACCGGGGCCCTGCAATGAAAAACTATAGATGGCACACCTTTATTCTTTTAGCGTTTTCTCTTTTATTTTTTTCATTCATTAATCGCGATAAGAAAAAAATTATTAAAAAAACTCCTGCTGCTGTAAAAGCCTCTTCTGCCAATAACCCTTACTATATAATTATTGATAAATCTGATTATGAATTAAAGGTGTACGATTCAGAAGGCTGGTATGCTACTTACCCGGTAGTTTTTGGCAGTAATGACATGAACGATAAATACATGGAAGGCGATAAAAGAACCCCAGAAGGTCATTTTAAAATTTTACTTAAAAAGATTCATCCAAAGTGGGGTCCCGAATTATTATTGGACTTTCCTAACCAGGAGAGTATCCAAAAATTTAATGAAAGACAATCACGCGGACTCATTCCCCGAACTGCAAAAATAGGAAGTGGTATTGCCATTCATGCTACCCGCCCGCAGGAAGAATGGACTGTTGATTATTTTCAAAACTGGACTGATGGATGTGTTTCTTTAAAATATACCGAAGCAAAAGATCTTTACAGTTATATACCCTCCGGCACTCCTGTTACTATACAGAAATAAAAGCCCCCTGTCCCCCGAAGGGGGAACGTAGAATGTTAATTGGTAAGTTTGTTTGATAATTCTTTTAGATTGTAAAGGTGCAAATTTTATTTTTTAAAAAACTGCAGAATAAAAAAACAAAAGTTTTTATAAAAGAACTGACTACCTAAGTTCCCCCTTCGGGGGACAGGGGGCTTATCAAACATCCATCTCCATAACTTAAAAATCTGAAATCCTTTTTCAAAGCATAATCATAAATTCTTTTCCAATCTTTTGTAATTGCAGCTATCAACAATAATAGAGTTGATTTTGGCTGATGAAAGTTTGTTACTAAAGCATTTACAATTTTGAACTTATAACCCGGGGCAATTAAAATTTGTGTTCTGATAAATAATCTTTGCAGATCATTTTTTTTCATCCAGCTTAATAATGATTTTACAGCAATTTTTGGATCTATTTTTTGTTTTGATAAAGGGTCATCATAAACTTCCCATTGTTTTATTTCCAGTTCATGCAGGTTGCAATCATTATTCAGATAACATTTTACGCCCATCCAATACAAACTCTCTATTGTTCTTAGTGAAGTAGTTCCCACTGAAATAATTTTTTCTGAAAGATTATTTAAGATATTTTCAATAATTGAAATAGTAACATCTATCCATTCTGCATGCATTTCATGTTGCTGCAATGTTTCTGATTTAACCGGTTTAAATGTTCCTGCGCCAACATGAAGCGTAACAAAATCTGTTTTAATATTTTTATTTTCAAGTGAAGAAAAAATTGCAGGTGTAAAATGTAAACCTGCAGTTGGCGCTGCAACCGATCCTTTGTGTTCTGCATAAATAGTCTGGTATCTTTCTTTATCGTCTTCCTCCACGTTTCTTTTAATATAAGGTGGCAATGGTATTTCGCCGGCCTGTTCAATTATTTCTGTAAACGAATAATGAGAAGGATACCAACTGAATTCAGCAACATACGCATCAGAAAGTTTTTGTTTTAGCGTTGCAGTAAGTTTTACCTCTTCATTCTTTATTTTTATTTTCTTTGTCAATTCACCTTCTTTCCATTTGCTTGCGCCGCCAATCATGCATTTCCATTTTACTGAAGCATTTTTATTCATCACGATTGTATATTCTTCTTCAAATGGTTCTAAACAAAAAATTTCTATTAACCCCCCTGTTTCTTTTTTAAATAATACCCTTGCAGGAATAACTTTGGTATTATTAAAAATGAGCAGTGAATTTTCAGGAAGATGTTGAGCAATATTCTTATAAATATCTTCTTTTATTTCCCCTTTTTCATAGATCAACAATTTTGATTGGTCTCTTTCAGGTAATGGGTGCGTTGCAATTTTTTCTAAAGGAAGCTCATACGTAAAATCATTTATGGAAAGATGCTTTGGGTGCATTTAAAGTTTTCCTTTTTGTATTTCATCCACAACAGCAGGATCAAGCAATGTAGTTGTGTCTCCTAAATTCTTTGTTTCTCCCTCTGCTATCTTTCTTAATATCCTCCGCATTATTTTTCCGCTTCTTGTTTTGGGTAATCCATTTACAAATTGAATTTTATCAGGCTTTGCAATTGCACCGATAACTCTGCTCACTGTTTGATGAATATTTTTTCGCATCTGTTCTTCATCAGCAGGCTTATGTTCAACAATTACAAAAGCATAAATTCCCTGCCCTTTAATATCATGGGGGAAGCCTACCACAGCGCTTTCTATAACACCTGCATGCATATTGATAGCATTTTCCACTTCTGCAGTGCCAATGCGATGACCGCTAACATTTAATACATCATCCACTCTGCCTGTTATCCTGTAAAACCCATCTTTATTTTTTAATGCGCCATCTCCCGTAAAATATAAATCAGGATATGTCGCAAAATAATTAGTGCGGCATCGTTCATGATCTCCGTAAGTTGTTCTTAATATTGCCGGCCATGGTGCTTTAATGCAGAGATTTCCGGCCCCCTCCATGCCCTCCCCGGTGGGGGAGGCTTTTAAACATTCTGCTGCAAAATCACTTCCTTCTACGATATTACCTTTTTCATCTAATAAAACGGGTTGTACTCCCGGCATCGGCAAAGTTGCCCAGCCCGGTTTTGCAGGTGTTACACCAGCAAGATTGGAAATTAAAATTCCCCCTGTTTCTGTTTGCCACCATGTATCAACAATCGGGCATTTTCCTTTGCCAATATTTTCATCATACCAATGCCATGCTTCTTCGTTAATGGGTTCGCCAACTGTCCCCAATACTTTCAATGATGAAAGATCTTTTCCTTTCAATGGCTCCAAACCATAGCTCATTAAACTTCTTATAGCAGTAGGTGCAGTATAAATTGTATTCACTTTATATTTATCTACAATGTCCCAAAATCTCCCGGCATCGGGCCAGGTAGGAATACCTTCAAACATTACACTGGTAGCGCCTGCACTTAATGGACCATACAAAATATAACTATGGCCTGTTATCCAGCCAACATCTGCGGTACAAAAAAAAATATCGCCAGGTATGTATTGAAAAACATTTACAAAAGTATAGTTGGTCCAAACCATATAACCGGCGCTGCTATGAACAACACCTTTTGGTTTGCCTGTTGAACCGGAAGTGT
>JAYVEA010000145.1:0-13899 GCA_043749085.1 Chitinophagales bacterium | reverse complement strand
GTGATGTCGTTGCCTGTTTTTTGATGGAAATAATTCAGGGCTTCGATCAATGCTGCAATGTTATTGGTTTCATTAATCGGCATTATTTCATTGCGCTTTGTATCATTGGCTGCATGCAGTGATAATGCAAGATTAAATCTTACGACGTCATCTCCTAACTGCTTTATCATTTTTGCAACACCGGCAGTGGAAACAGTTATTCTTCTTGCGCTCATTCCCAATCCATCATTTGCTGTAATTCTTTCAATAGCTTTTAATACATTTTTATAATTAAGCAATGGCTCACCCATACCCATAAAAACGATGTTGCTTAATTTTTTACCGTAAGTTTTTTCTGCCATCTGGTTAAGCAGAACAACCTCATCATATATTTCATCAAAATCAAGATTTCTCTTTCTCTCCATATAACCTGTTGCACAAAATTTACAGCTCAGGCTGCAGCCTATCTGCGAAGAAACGCATGCTGTTTGCCTGTTATCTACAGGTATTAAAACACCTTCGGTAAGATGATTGTCATGAGTTTTAAACCTTGTCTTAATGGTGCCGTCACTGCTGTATTGTGTAATATCCAATGCCATGGCAGGTAAAGAAAAAGTATCTGATAATGTTTGGCGTAATTCCTTACTCAGGTTGGTCATATCATCAAAGCTATGGGCATGTTTTTGCCACAGCCATTCCCATACCTGCTTAACCCTGAACTTCTTTTCACCTAAGGTGGCAAAGTAAGTCTGAAGTTCTTCCAGTGAAAGGGTCCTGATATTTTTTTTTGATGACTTATCCATTTTGCGCAAAGGTACTGATTTGCATAGGTGTTAAGCAATGATTAAGCTTAAGATACTGTTAAGTAGGTGAGAGAGTTTTGAGTTATTTGTTTCCTCATCAAAAGGATAAACCGAATGGCTAGAACGAAAACTCGAATTGTCATGCTGAGGCACGAAGCATCTAATTATCGCATGTATTTAGATTCTTCCTTCGTCAGAATGACAAGTCAGTACGGTTATATAAATCTTTGCTTGTTCAGAATAACAATTCGAATTATCATGCTGAGGTTAGCCTGCCCTGAGTTTAGCGAAGGGAAACATATGCTTTAGTTGCTATTCTATAGATCTCCTTCGTCAGAATGACAAGTTCATTCGGTTGTATATCTTCGCTTTGCTCAGATTGACAAATACTAAAATTTATGAAACCAGTTTACATAATTGATGCGATAAGAACTCCGGTGGGTAAATATGGCGGGGCATTAAGTTCTGTTCGGCCCGATGACCTGCTGGCGCATGTGATAAAAGAATTATTGATAAGAAATACAAAGATCGACATCAATGCAATTGAAGATGTAATTGCAGGCGATGCAAACCAGGCAGGTGAAGATAACAGGAATGTAGCGAGAATGGCTGCCCTACTTGCGGGCTTACCGGTTACCATTCCTGGCACTACAGTAAACCGTTTATGCGCCAGCGGGCTGCAGGCAATTATGGATGCATCAAGAGCCATTATGTGTGGCGATGGTGAATTATACATTGCTTCCGGAGTGGAAAGTATGAGCAGGGCGCCTTTTGTTATGGGGAAGGCTGACACTGCATTTAACCGTACAACTGAAGTGTATGATACCACGCTTGGCTGGCGCTTCCCTAATAAAAGATTATCTGATTTATATTATCCCTATTCCATGGGCGAAACAGGAGAGAATGTTGCAAAAAAATGGGGAATATCCCGCCATGCACAGGATGAATTTGCTTTTGAAAGTCAGCAGAAATATTTTGAAGCATTGGATGCCGGTAAATGGAAAACAGAAATTGTTCCGGTAGAGACAGAACAAAATAAACAGAGAATAGTTTTCGATACCGATGAACATCCACGTAAAACCAGTATGGAAAAACTTTCACAGCTAAAGCCTGCCTTTGTAAAAGATGGAACTGTAACAGCAGGAAATTCTTCGGGTATAAATGATGGAGCTGCAGCGATGTTACTGGCAAGTGAAGAAGCTGTAAAGAAATATAATTTAGCACCCATGGCAAAAGTAATGAGCATGGCTGTAGCAGGAGTTGATCCTTCCGTGATGGGAATGGGACCGGTGCCTGCAACACGAAAAGCTTTACTGCGTGCAGGTTTAAATGTTAGTGATCTTGATCTGATAGAACTGAATGAGGCATTTGCATCGCAGGCTATAGCCTGCATTCATGATCTCGGTCTTGATCTTGAAAGAGTAAATGTAAATGGAGGAGCAATCGCAATTGGTCATCCCCTGGGTTGCAGCGGTGTTAGAATTTCAACCACTTTATTGCATGAGATGAAAAGAAGGAAATCTAAATATGGGTTGGCTACAATGTGTGTGGGAGGGGGGCAGGGAGCAGCGGTGATATTTTCGGCTGAACTGTGACTGTCTGAACCATGATTTGGGTGGATTATGAGATTAGCATGATTAATCTTTTTCAATCTTTTTCAATCTCCCCAAATCATGGTTCAGACAAAAAATCTTATCATCCTCTAATCCAATAAATCCCGGTTCAGACAATTATTTTTCAAACACAACACTCTCTGTGTCTGCACCAAGTTTATTGAGTGCTTCTGAAATATCCTTTACAAAAGCATCAGGCCCGCAGATATAGAAATGCTGTTGAAAGTTATTGATATTCTTTTTTAAATATGCTGTATCAATTCTTCCATGTTCAAAATTACCATTCTCTTCATCTGTAAGAATATTGATAAAATTTTCTCCCAGTATCTTTTCAAATTCATTTTTCAGGATTATGTCTTTAGAAGTTTTGTTGGAGAAAATAAGTTTGTTGCCATCTACCTTTCCATCTTTATACAGCCGCCGAAATATAGCAATGAAAGGGGTTACACCGGCGCCTCCTGCTAAAAAAACTCCCGGGCCTTTATACTCGATAGCTCCCCAAACATCTCTTACAATTAATTCATCTCCTTGTTTTAATTTTCCAAGTGCATTGGTAACGCCATTATGATCTGAATAAATTTTTATGGTGAATTCAAGATGATCATCTTCAGGTAAGCAGGTAAATGTGAATGGTCTTCTTTCTTCTTTTAATTCAGGTGTATTAATAGAAACTTCAGTAGCCTGTCCCGGATTAAAAGAATAATCTTTTGGTTTCTCAATTGTGAACCTTTTTACATTGTGTGTAACGGGTTCTATAAAAAGAATTTTGACAATTGTCTGATCCATGATTGGATTGATTATTATGATTTAAAAAAAATAAAACTAAAAAATTATTGAACAACCATCTTTCGAGTATAGGAAATCTAATTTTATTAATCCTGTAATCTCAAAAATCATAGTTCAGACAAATTCTTTTTCACCAGCCGGTAATTAGTGAATACAGAAAGAGCAAGCAATAATAATCCTACCAGTAAAACACTCCAATGCAAAAAATAAGAAAGATCATTTCTTTCTGCAAAAGACGTTTTTATAAAAGCATAATGCAATAAAGCTGTAATTATAAGAGAAGCTATAACCACAAAAACATATACAGGTATCCATGTTTTGGCAACTGTTTTACTTAACCAGTTGGGTGAATAACCGAGTGTGAGTAAGAGTTGCAGGTTCTCTTTGCTTCTTGCTATCATCAGTTGTAAATAAAAAGAGAACAACATCAAGGCAAGAACAATTACTAAAATTCCGAACACGCCTAATGCACTAACAATATTCTGCAGCACTTTTTTTATCCTCCCGAATTTTGTTTTGTCTTTATTGAGATGATAATTCTTACTCTCTAAATAGGAGATCAGTTGCGGATTATTGGCATCTTTAGTTTTAATATAAATCCTTGATGGGTTTACTTTTGAAACACCACCAAAAGTTTTGTTGCTCCATTCCATAAAAGATTTGGGAACAAGAACAGAGTTTATCCGGTCAGTTAATCCTACAATGGTTCCCTTAAAATTTTGTACACCGGTTGCTCCATAAATCTCTAAAACAATATTTACAGAAGAAACGGTTTTATCAGATAGTTGCGGCAGATCCTGGCTCGGTGCAAACACATTGTACAGCTCTAAAAAATCAGAAGAAAAAATAACCGGTACAGTTGTTTGGCCGGGTTCCCATTTAAAACCTGGGGGCACAGTATCAATAAAATTATCATCTATACTTTCTAAGAAAAGATCAGTACTGAAGGGAATGATATTTCCGGCACTTGCTTTAACCCTGTATTGATTGGATATTAATGGTGCTGCATCCTCAACAGTTGGTTGACTTTTTATTTCAGTGATCTCAAAATCTTTAAACGTATTGTCTTTCCCCATGTTTTCATTGGTGATCACTTTTGTTATGGAGATAAAATCATAGCCATTCTGCCTGGGATTATTTTCTCTTAATAAATTATTTATGTTGATGAACATTTGCATTGAGCTTAGTAATAAAAGAACCCCAATGCCCAATCCAAAATAACTGATCCATTTACTGATCTTATTTTTACTGGTGTTAAGAAGGGATAAAATTGTCTGAACCATGATTTATAAGATTAAAGGATTTACATGATTAAGAGCGTTAAATCCGGATGCATGTTTTTTAAGGAACGCATCGTTTCCAATTATTCTTATTAATCTTTTTAAATCTCCCCCAATCATGGTTCAGACAATTTTATAATTTTAAAATTATTTGGCCGGTAAAAAAATCCAGTTGCTTCAGGTCAGCAAATATCATTGAAGCATTTCTCCGTTTACATTCTTCTTCCATCAATTCAAAAGCTTTGTTCCTGTTGTTCTCATCAAGGTTGCTGAAAGGTTCATCGAGTAATAAAAAATCAAATGGCTGCATAAGCGAACGAATAATCGCAATGCGCTGTTGCTCGCCATAGCTGCAGGTTTTAGCCAGCCTGTTCAGTTTATTTTCCATTCCCAGGCGCTTTGCCATCTCATCAATTTTTTCTCCAGGGTGATAAGGATTAAGCTGCCTTTTTAATTCGATATTTTCCTTAGCCGTTTGCTCTGTAAACAATCTTAGGTCCTGGAAAACGATGCTTACATTCTTTTGACGGAGGATGGAGAATTTCTCTAAAGAGAAATTTTTTATGTCTTCATTTTGGTAAGAAATATTTCCTTCATAATCTTTTCTCAAACCATAAATAAAATGGATAAGAGAAGTTTTACCGCTGCCGGATGGCGAAACTATATGAACATTTTCTCCTTTGCTGAATGCAATATTCTTTCCCCATATTTCTGAACCTGCAATTTGTTCCTTTTCAAAATAGGTAGGGATAATTTCCTGCAGAAGTATTTGCATAGCTCAGTATTACTTCCCGGTTTTGCTATGTGGTTTATTTACAGAGGCAACTGAATCTGCCTGAACTTTAGTATGCCATCCTTCCCTGTTCTTCTTTTTTTCTTCGATGTGTATTTTAGCCATATCATCCACATATTGATTCAATTGTTTTAAGCTGTTGGTATTTTTATCAACAAAATTTAATTCTCCATTACTAACCAGGCCGCCATCTTTATATTCTCCTCCTGTGAAATAAATATTATTCCACATGCTTAAATTCCTGTCGTAATAAGCTTTATTAATACTGTCTTTGGTAAGCTCTGTTTGTAAAGCTTTTAAGATCATTTGCACATCAACAAAACCTCCCATAGGATGATCATTTATTTTAGAAAGAAAATCCGTAGTTGATTGTGTTCCGGAAAAATATTTGTTAACTGCATCCTGCGAATTGCTAATGGCAAAATATTTATCATCACTTTTTGAGAAGGTGCTTTTTTGCGTCATATCCTTTCCCATGGTTTTGCCAAAATCTGTAAGTTTATTAAAAGCATCTTTATCACCAATAGCAACTGAGAAGAGAAATGTTGCACCTGGTTTTTGGTAAGAAGATTTACCCGTATTGTTGGTTGAGTCTTTTAGCATAACAGAATCGGCTTTCAGCGTTACATCACTTGCAGAAAATACCATATCACCCTTAGTAGCTCTTACAATATCATCCAGAGAAAGACCTTTCTGTGCCATGAACAAATTAATAAATCCATCAAGCCCTGTAAGTTTTATTATTTCCAGCAGGTTACCCGGAGTAAAATGAAAAGCCATAACTGCCGCAAGGTTTTGTGAAGGCAATCTTTTTATCATATCAGTATTGATATTTCCTTCACCCTTTTTCAAAATATCAGAAAGGTCTTTTCCAAAGTATTGTTTATGAGTTCCGGTTATTTTCCCATCCTGGAAATTTACAGTTGCAGTTGAAACATTGTCTTCCAAAAATTTATCAAGTTTTACCATGCCCATCATTCCGGGCATGCCTTTCATTGAACTTTTAGAAAGTTCATTCACATTCATCCAAAAATGCACATCGCCATCTTCTTCCATCAGCTTTGCAAACCTTTCATTTTTATAAAGACTATTGTTACCATCTAATCCAAAGATATTTTTGCATACACTTATTAAATTATTTGTGGAGTCAGGAGTGAGCGGAATATTTTTACCAGAGTCATTCAGTGAATCGATATCATGAAATGTATGGTGATCTGCATTGGCAACAAAAACAAATCTTTCATCGTTCCATCCGATCACTGCTTCATCTGTTTTAAAAATATGAAGGGCACCATCTTTAGTTATGGTGGCAGTTGGATGCATACTTTTAATGAAATCTGAAAAAAGTTTACTGTCTTTTATGCTGCCTTCTACAACCGCCTGCCCACTACTGTCAGGTTGTAAAACAAAAAACACAATGTCTGATTTTAAATCAATTCCTGTATTAGCAGGATCACTTAGAATTGTTTTTGACGTTGCCGGAATTGAACTGTCAGACATTAAATGGTTGTACCAAAAAGTTTTTTTTATTTCATCCCAGCTAAGTTTAGAGAGCAACGATTTTGTATTTAGATCAATGATAACCACAGCTTCTTTGGGTATCATTTTTCCGAGGTTGCTTTTCTTGCCGCAGGAAATTAAGAGTATTGCAGGCAATGCAACCAGTGATAATAATTTGAAATATTTCATAAGAGAGTTTTTTATTAATTATTAAAGCAACAAAAAGTAACCTGTAATTATTTGGCAAAATAATTTTCCAATTCTTTTATATCAATTGTTTGTTGTTCATTTTTTGAAAGATCTTTTACAACACAATTATTTTCCTGCATTTCTTTACTTCCTATAATTACAGCATACTGTATATTTTTTTTATCAGCATACTTAAATTGTTTATCCATTTTAGCAGGCTCATGATAAAGCTCGCAGCTTATTCCTTTACTTCTTAATTGCTGCATTTCCCTGAATGCGAATTTACTTTCTTCCATTCCCATATTAAAGAATAAAGCTGTTACACCTTTTTGCATTTTTTCGGGGAATAATTTCAATTCTTCAATCACATCATAAATCCTGTCAACCCCAAAGCTGATACCCACTCCCGGAACCTTGGGAACACCAAATAAACCTGTAAGATCATCATACCTGCCGCCGCCGCCAATACTTCCCATCTCTACATTTTTTGCTTTTACTTCGTAAATAATTCCTGTATAATAATGAAGGCCCCGTGCAAGAGTAAGATCAATTATGAGTGGTGAGCCTGCCTGTCCGGTAGGCAGGTGGTGAGTAGTGAGTGAATAATTTAGAATGAATTCCAGTTCCTCAATTCCTTTTATTCCTTCTTCAATATCCGCAAATAATGTTTTAAGACTACTAAGTTTTTCCTCATTGCCTCCTTTTATCAACAAATAATCTTCTATTGTTTTTATTTGCTTAGGACCTAACCCGTTCTTTTCTAATTCTTCTTTTACTTTTTCCAATCCTATCTTATCCAGTTTATCGATCGCAACCGTAATGCTCATCATTTTTTCGGCACCACCGCAAAGCGCTGCAAGAGCGGTTAGAATTTTCCGGCTATTAATTTTTAATTCGATCTTAATTCCTAATCTCTTAAAAACTTCTACATAAATTTCTGACAGTTCTGCATCATTAATTAAGGAATAGCTCCCAACTACATCTGCATCACATTGATAAAATTCACGATACCTTCCCTTTTGTGGCCTGTCTGCACGCCAAACCGGCTGCATCTGGTAACGCTTATAAGGCATAGTAAGTTGTCCGTAATTCATGGCAACATATCTTGCAAAGGGAATAGTAAGATCGTACCGCAGCGCTCTTTCTGTAAATGTTTTTACATTCTTTCCTTCCAGAATTTTCTCAAGATCTTTTTTTGCCTGTTCATGCTTCGCAGGGTTATCCAGGCCATTATTAAGAATTTTGAATATTAATTTATCTCCTTCGTCTCCATACTTTCCTGTTAATGTTTCCAGGTTCTCCATTGCCGGAGTTTCCAAAGGTTCAAAGCCATACAATTCAAAAACGGTTTTAATAGTATCAAAAATATATTCCCGTTTGCGGATAATTGATGCCGAAAAATCCCTTGTGCCCTGTGGTAATGCCGGTTTCATTTACTATTCTGAGAAGTTGTTTTAGTTTTCGTTTATTAACAAAGATAATTGACTGCATGTAAGTGAAACAGGAATCTTTGTGTAAAGATTTGCAAGCGGGATTATGGAATTTATTTATCTTCCCGTCTTTATTAAAATTGTAAATATGAGCCTGGAAGAATTTGAGGAAAATACAGACCCCAAAACCAAGAGATACATTTTAATGAAGAGCATAATGGATCTTGGGATGGGGTTAATTTACATTGCTGTGGGATTTATGATTCTTTTTGCAAAAAGAATTGGTCTTAATAACGATTTTGTAGAGAGTGCTCTGGGTAAAATTTTTGCTGGTCTTGTTATGGTGTATGGTTTATGGAGAGTTTACCGGGGTATTAAAAGAGATTATTTAAAAGACAGATGAGGTATAATAAAATAGTAAAAGATATACTGCTGCTGTGCTGTATGATATATATCTTTAGCAGTTGTAACGGTCCTAATCAACGGAATGATACGGATACACCGGAAAAGGGTGTGATACATATTAGTGTAGATGAATCTTTTAAACCGGTAATAGATTCCCAAATCCAGGTTTTTGAAGCATTGTATCCACACGCAAAGATCATTGCGGAGTATAAACCCGAAGCGGAATGTTTCCGGGATCTTATTAAAGACAGTACCAGAATGATAATTGTAACCCGCGGTTTAACTGAACAGGAAGAAAAGTTTTATAAAGATTCATTAAAGTATGGGCCAACCTGGGATAAGGTAGCAAACGATGCGGTTGCTTTGGTAGTCAATAATAAATCGAAGGATACGATCCTTACCATGGAAAAGATAAAAGGAATTTTAGATGGAACAACAGGTGATAAAGAAATTGCTGTATTTGATGGATTAAGTGCCACCAGTACGGTTAGGTATGCTATTGATTCTGTTTTAAAAGGAAAATCATTTGATCCTAAAAAAGTTTTTGCAACAAAAAGCAGCCAGGAAGTGATTAATTATGTATCATCACATGATAATGCGATAGGCTTTGTTGGCGTAAGCTGGATAGGGAATAAAGAGGACACAGCGCAATTAAGCTTTTTGAAGAAAGTTAAAATTGCGGCGGTAGAATGCACTAAATGTGATGGAAAACCACTTGTAAAACCTTATCAGGCCAACATCATGCTTAAGCGTTATCCGTTGGTACGTGGTTTGTATTACATCCTCAAAGAAAATTATAATGGTTTGGGAACAGGCTTTGCTAATTTTATGGAATATGAGAAAGGTCAACTCATATTCAGAAGAGCATATCTCGGTCCTGCAAAAATGAATTTCAGTATAAGATCAGCAACAACAAATTAATAAATACACACACATAAACAGTAAATCAATAAAAATGCGAAAGATAAAAATCATCAGTCTGTTAATCACCCTTCTTTTTACCGGCAATATATTATTTGCTCAAACAATTGATGAAGGGAAACGCTTTTTGTATTATGAAAGATACACCAGTGCAAAAGATGCATTTAATAAATTAGTAAATGCCAATCCCAATAATGTGGATGCAGCATATTGGTTGGGACAGGTTTATCTTAACCAGGAAGGTGTAGATATAAATGCTGCAAAAGCATTGTATCAAAAAACTTTAAATGCAAGTCCCAATTCTCCTTTACTGCTGGTGGGAATGGGAGAAGTTGCATTGCTCGAAAATAATCCTGCTGATGCCCGTAATCGTTTTGAAACAGCGATCAGCCTTTCAAAAGGAAAAGATTATAATGTGCTTAATGCAATAGCGCGTGCAAATGTTAATGCAAAAGCCGGTGATGCTGCATATGCAATAGAAAAAATAAAATCAATTCCTGAGAATAAAAGAACTGCTGAGATATGGACAACACTTGGTGATGCATACCGTAAAATGACTGACGGCTCTAATGCACAAATATCCTATCAAAGTGCCTTGGCTGTAGATCCTAATTATGCAAGAGCCAATTTTATGATCGGAAGGATCTATCAAACACAGGGAACATCTCAGGAGCCATATTATATGAAGTATTATAATGAAGCAATGGCAAGAGATCCAAAATTTGCTCCCGTATATGCATGGTTGTCCGAATATTATTATCGCAGGGATATAAATAAGGCAAGAGAATATCTCGATAAATATATCGGCGTAGCTGACCCTGATAGTAAAAATTGCTATTACCAGGCTTCTTTTTTATATGCTTCCAGCAAATTCCAGGAGTCTATAAATAAAGCAAACGAATGCATAGCGGCCGGTGGACAAAATCCATATCTGAAATTGTATGGATTAAAAGCGTTTGCTTATGATAAACTTTCAGATGTTGTGAATTCTAGAATAGATTCTTATAATAAGTCAGGGGACACAATTACTGCTAAAAAGGCGTTGGATACTGTGAAACAGAATTATCAAAATGCAAAAACGTTTTTTCAAACCTATTTCCAAAAACAAAAACCTGAAAATCTTGAATCAGGAGATTATGAGACTTATGCCCGTGTTTTAATGAAATTTCCCGGCAATGAGGCATTGGCAAGTAGTTATATTGAAAAAGCTGTAGCGATAGATACATTAGAAAGCGATAAGGTTACTTTAATTACTAATGTTGCCAACAGTTACGTAGCGGCAAAAAATTATAACGAAGCCGCTAAATGGTATAGCAGGCTATTAACTACAAAAAAGAATGTTACGAAAACTGATATATATAATGTCGGTTACAATTATTACAGGGGTGGAAATTATAAAACAGCTGATTCTGTTTTTACTTTATATCAGCAGAAATATCCTGATGATATGTTAGGTTATTATTACAGCGGAAGAGCAGAAGCTATTATAGATTCTACTGGTGCTTTGGGTTTGGCAAAACCTACGTATGAAAAGCTAATACAACTAGCTTCAGCATCTACGGATACTGTAAGATCAAAACCCCAACTTATTACCGCCTATAATTACATGATCGCATATTACTATAAAAAGAATGACTATGCAAATGCACTTACTTATGTTGAAAAAATTTTAGCACTTGATCCTGCAAATGCTCAGGCTCTTGAGAACAGGAAAGCTTTATTATCTGCTACAAAGGTTAAAACTAAAGGAGATGAAACAAAAATAAAAACACCGACTTCCAAAGAGAAGATAACACCTGAAAAAACAAAGGTCAAAGGAAAGTAAAATTCATACAGATATACAACCCCGGATTTATTCCGGGGTTTCTTTTTTGTATTTTTTAGAAATCAATTACCTTTTAAGAGGAGTATAATTTCAATACATAGTTAATTCATTTAAAACCCTTTTTTAAATAATTGAAAATTGCTATCGCTGTCTTAATTTTGCCTCACAATTTAAAACACTTGTATGCTTTTCTTACAGGCTTCCAACAATATAAATAGTACGGTTAATTATCTTCCAATTGGTATTCAATTACTTTTTGCAATTGTATTTATTGGCGGCATGATGGCATTAACTCATTTGTTCGGGCCTAAAAGAAAAACTGCGGATAAGCTTACCAACTTTGAAAGTGGTATTGCTGCCAGGGGAAATGCCCGCCAGCCTGTTTCTATTAAATATTTTTTAGTAGCTATCTTATTTGTTTTATTTGATGTGGAAGTAATATTTTTTTATCCTTATGCAGTAAATTTTAGGGAGTTGGGGTGGAATGGTTTTATGGCTGTGCTGATGTTTGTTGGCTTCTTTCTTGCAGGTTTTTTTTATATTATAAAGAAAGGTGCATTAAACTGGGAAGACTAAAACAATTTGCAATAAGCAATCGACAATTTGCCTATTGCTAATTGCCAATTCAAGATGGAAAGAATTTAAAATTTAAAAAAATTATGGCTCGTCCGGTTCAATATAATATACATGAGAAAGCAATGGAATCTCCAATTGGCACAGTGGAGTCGCCGGAAGGTTTTACCGGAGAAGGATTTTTTGCAACAAAGCTTAATGACGTAGTTGGTCTTGCAAGAAAAAATTCTATCTGGCCATTGCCTTTTGCAACCAGCTGTTGCGGTATCGAATTCATGGCATTGATGGGTTCTCATTATGACCTTGCCAGGTTTGGTTCAGAGAGGGTGAGTTTTTCTCCACGCCAGTGCGACCTGTTAATGGTGATGGGAACAATTGCCAAAAAAATGGCACCGATTGTAAAACAGGTTTACCTGCAAATGGCAGAGCCACGCTGGGTTTTAGCTATGGGAGCATGTGCATGCAGCGGAGGAATATTTGATAGCTATTCTGTTTTGCAGGGTATTGATCAGATAATTCCTGTAGATGTTTATGTGCCGGGTTGCCCTCCAAGGCCAGAAGCAGTACTTGATGGTTTTATTAAAGTGCAGGAACTGGTAGGCAAAGAAAGTATTAGAAGAAGAAATTCTGAGCAGTATAAACAATTATTAGAAAGTTACGGAATACAATAAATCAGCATCAGGCCACAAGCGTCAAGTTTTTCTTGTAGCTTATAGCTTGCAGCTTGCAGCTTTTTATGACCAACGAATTAATTAAGCAAAGACTAACAGAAAAATTTGGTGATCAGTTAATTGATTGGGAAGAGCCATATGGCATGCTTACTTTTAGTTCTTCCAAAGATATTAATCTAAAAGTTCTCCAGTTTTTGTTTGATGATACGGAATTAAGATTTCAATTTCTTACTGATATTACAGCTGTACATTATCCTGATAATATAGGCAACGAATTAGCAGTTGTTTACCATCTTCATAATCTTGTCGATAATATCCGCATTCGTTTTAAAGTATTCACTGATATTAATAAGCCTGATGTTTTCAGTGCAACAGCATTATATCAATCTGCCAACTGGATGGAAAGAGAAACCTTTGATTTTTACGGGGTAAATTTTGTTGGCCATCCTAATTTAAAAAGAATATTGAATGTTGATGACATGGAATATTTTCCAATGAGAAAAGAATTTCCTTTGGAAGATCAAAGCAGGCTGGATAAAGATGATGAAATGTTCGGAAGAGGTTAGATAATAAACATATTTAGAGAAAAATTGTAAGATTGAAAACAGCAGAACATATTAAATTACCGCAGGGGAGTTTAGAGAAACAAACCACTACCTTAAACTTCGGTCCTACCCACCCCGCTACCCATGGCGTGTTTCAAAATATTGTTGAGTTGGATGGCGAACGTGTAATAGATGCAACTCAAACTGTTGGATATATCCACAGGGCTTTTGAAAAGATCGCAGAAAGAAGACCTCTTTACCAGATAACAACATTACTAGACAGGATGAATTATTGCTCATCACCTATCAATGATATGGGTTGGCATATTACCTGCGAAAGATTATTAAAAATTAAAACGCCAAAGCGTGTTGATTATTTACGGATAATCATCATGGAGCTGGCTCGTATCTCTGACCATCTTATTTGCAATTCTATTGTTGGTGTTGACTCAGGCGCATACACAGGATTTTTATATGTGATGCAATATCGTGAGCATATCTATGAGATTTATGAAGAAGTTTGTGGCAGCCGGTTAACAACAAATATTGGCCGCATCGGTGGCTTCGAAAGAAATTTTACCAACAC
>JAYVEA010000144.1:0-4498 GCA_043749085.1 Chitinophagales bacterium | reverse complement strand
TGAAAAATAATGTTACTGAAGAAAAAACTGTTATCCCGGTGAGTGCATTTTTTGTTGCTATAGGTCATACACCCAATTCTCAAATTTTTAAGGGATGGTTAGATATGGATGAAAGCGGTTATATCAAAACCATTCCCGCAACATCTAAAACCAATATTGAAGGCGTATTTGCTGCAGGCGATCTTCAGGATAAAATTTATAGGCAGGCTGTAACCGCAGCAGGCTCCGGCTGTATGGCAGCATTGGATGCGGAAAGATATTTAAGCGCAAAGTAAGCCCCCTCTAAATCTCCCCCGGTAAGGAGACTTGCTAACACACAATTGACCGTTTAATATAATTTTAAATTATTTTATAAGAACTTGCTTCGCATTTAAACCAATTAACAATTAAACTTATAAACCTATAACTTGATCACTATCCATTTATACAATCTTAAATTTTATTGTTTTCATGGTGTGCATGAAGAAGAAAAATTATTGGGAAATGAGTATGAAGTGAATGCAGATGTTCAATTTCATGAAGAACATGCAGAGATTCATTCACTGTCTCAAACTGTAAACTATGCTGATGTTTACCAGCTTATAAAAAAGAGAATGCATATTCCAACTTCTCTACTCGAAACAGTTGTAATGGATATAGGTAATGCCATTCATGAAAAATATAATTATGTACGAAGTATTCGTATTACACTGAAAAAAATTCATCCACCTATCAAAGGAATTGAAGGCTCTGTTGGCGTTACCTGGCATAAGAGTTTTAGGTAATATTTAGGATAGACGAGGTTTCTGCCCATAAGCGATGGCTTAATTTTGTTATTTAATAATTCCATAATGAAAAATGTTTTTACTTTATTACTTTTTATTTCATTTACTTCATTTGCTCAATCGGATCGGACAAAATATGATCCACATGTTTTATTCTCCCCGCTTTTTTATCCATCTTCTGTAAATGAATACAGGTCAGGCAATGGAGCGCCCGGACCAAAATATTGGCAGAACAAAGCCAGCTATCAGATAAACACTTCTCTTGATGAAATAAAAAATAAAATATCAGGGAGCGTTACTATAACATACACTAATAACAGTCCACAGGCATTAGAATTTTTATGGCTTCAGTTAGATCAGAATCTATATGATCTTACTTCACGTGGACATTTAAAACTTCCCGCAACTGGTAAAAGCCGGTACGGAGATGTTAATACTACATTCAATGGCGGCTATAAAATCAGCTCTGTAAAAATAATTACAACAACCCCGGGCGCAATAACTGAAACAAATGTTACACCTTTTATTTCCGATACAAGGATGCAGATCATTTTACCAAAGTCACTTGCTGCAAATACAAGTGTGAAATTTAAAATTGAGTATACATTTTTAATTCCTGCTGCAGGCTCAGACAGAACAGGAATTTTGCCAACAAAAAATGGTGATATTTATGCAATCGCACAGTGGTATCCACGCATGTGTGTGTTTGATGATATACAGGGATGGAATACTTTGCCGTATTTAGGTGGCGGCGAATTTTATCTCGAGTATGGAGACTATGATTTTACAATTAATGCACCTTCCAATCATATCGTTGTTGCCTCGGGTGATCTTCAAAATGCCAATGAAGTTTTAACTGCTGAGCAGCTAAGAAGATTTAATACTGCCAGGCAAAGTGATAAAACTATAGTAATAAGAAGTGCCGAAGAAGTTAATGATCCACTATCAAGACCACAAAAATCAAGATTGACATGGCATTTTAGAATAAACAATGCAAGAGATGTTGCATGGGCCTCATCAAAAGCTTTTATCTGGGATGCAGCAAAAATTAATTTGCCTGATGGAAGAAAAGCGCTTGCGATGAGTGTATATCCGGTAGAATCAAATACTGATAATGGCTGGAAGAGATCAGCTGAGTTTGTAAAAGGCAGTATAGAAAATTATTCCAAACGTTGGTTGGAATATCCGTATAACACAGCTGTTAATGTTGCCGGTAATGTGAGCGGTATGGAATATCCGGGAATTGTTTTTTGTGCATATAAAGAAAAAGGTGAAAAGTTATTTGGTGTAACAGATCATGAGTTTGGTCATACCTGGTTCCCCATGATAGTGGGAAGTAATGAAAGAAAATACGGATGGATGGATGAAGGCTTAAATACGTTCATCAATGGTTTATCTGCTGAAGATTTTAACGAAGGGGAATATAGAGATGTAGAGCCATATGCTAAAGCATATGAAAAGTTCGGAGAAGGAACTGAAGGGGTTATGAATATGCCTGATGCTATGAAAGAAAATAATATTGGTACTGCATTATATTATAAACCTGCATATGCTTTGCAATTATTACGAAATGAAATTATTGGTCCACAGAGATTTGATTATGCTTTTAAAACTTATATAAAAACGTGGGCTTATAAGCATCCTTCACCATTTGATTTTTTCAGAACGATAGAAAACGCAGCAGGAGAGGATCTGGGTTGGTTTTGGAAAGAAATGTTCCTGGAGAATTATAAATTAGACCAGGCAGTTAATGAACCTGTTTACGTTAGAGGTGATCCGGCAAATGGTGCATTGATCGTAGTTGATAATCTGGAGCAAATGGCAATGCCCATTTATCTTGCTTATGAAACAGTAAGCGGCAAAAAACAAACAATAAAAATCCCTGTAGAAGTTTGGCAAAATAATACAAGCTGGGTAGTAAAATTAAATACAACAGAAAGACTTAGGTCTGTAACGATAGATCCCGAAAGAATTTTTCCTGATGTGAATTATGAGAATAATAAATGGAGAGAATGAAATTTGTCTGAATTAGGATTTATAGGATTTGATGATTATAGGATTATTATTTCTATTGATCTTTTAATCTCCCCAATGAACGTTCAGATAATTTTGTCTTCCATCTTCCGCTTTTAATATACCAAAAGGCAATCGCGAATATTACTGTCCAGTAAACAAATTCATTGGTCCATGCCATTGTAAGTGATAGTCTCAGCCTTACCATTATCGTGTAAATGTAAATAAGGTAACAAATCACCGCTATCAATTCAATAAGCAAATTCATTTTTGTTTTTCCTGTGCCGGTAACAGCATTCAGCCATACGGTGGCTATGCTCATCCCCAGCATTCCTATTGAAATAATTCTTATTACCGGGATAGCCTCATGAACAAATGCATCCGTTTGCCCGAAGAGGCGTAAAAAATGTGCAGGAAATAAATTTAATCCTGCCAGCATTATTAACGTGGCTGTAAAACTTAGCAATGCAATTTTGTTTATCGTAACTATCACTTTGTTTTGTAAGCCCTGGCCGATAAGATTGCTTACCATCATATTGGTTGCACTGGCAAATGCCCAGATAAAAATTCCTACAAAGCCAAATACATTTCGCATGGAATTGGATATGGCTTTGGCTCTTTCGCCATAGTCCTCCAATAAAATAAAAAATATCAGCCATGTAATTAAGCTTATAGAAAACTGCCCAACCAGAGGTATTGCAATTTTTAATATTGACCTGCTTGTTGTTTTGTGATAGGAGAGATCAGAGAATAAATTAAATTTCTTTTTTAGTCCCTGCTTAAATATTACAATGTAGACAATTGACATTCCGACTATCTCTGCAATTACAGATGCAAATGCTGCCCCATTAAAACCTAATTGCGGAAATGATAGTGCACCATATATCAATGTATAATCAAAGAAGATATTTATCAATGCTTCGCCTATCATCCCTATCATCATGTACTTACTGTTAAGAGTGCCGATCAGAAAAGCATTTCCGCATTGAAACAGGTATAAAAAGGGAAGGCCGCACACCCTTATTTTCAGGAACTCCATTTCCATTTGAAAATTTTCCGGCTTTATAAATGGTTTTAAACAAAGCGGTGCCACAAACCATGTAAGTAACATCCCTCCTACCGCAAACTGCAGTGCCAAACGTATTCCCTGTGCAAATACTTTATTTATTGCTTCTGCATTTCCTTCGCCGCCATGGCGTGATATTAATACCTGGATAGCATTGCTGAGCCCGTTGCCACTGATCATTAGTATCAGGTAAAAAACCCCTGTAGTACCGGCATTACCGAGCGCTCTTTCTCCTAATCCTCCTAAAAAAATATTATTGGTAATAAAATTTACATTAGGAATTATTAGTGCAACAGAAATTGGCAATGCTATTTTTAATATTTGCCTGTTAGTGATCTTTACCTGTAAACTTTTGTCAATTACTATGCTCATAAAAAGTTTGCAAACATAATTGGTTAATGCCGGTAAACAGATAAACCTTTAAACAAATAAACAAATAAACGGTTGTAAATTGCTGCACATAAATAATTTTCATTTGAACCCTGTTTTTGAAATAATACCCGAAGCAATTTATTTTCAGCAAACAAACCTGATCTGTGAGCTAAGCCCGGATGGGTTTTCATATGTTTTTGAAAATGATGCTGACAAAAAGTTTCATGGCTTATCGGTCTTTCATTTTACCGAAAATGCTGATATCACAACGCAGATGAAAGGA
>JAYVEA010000143.1:0-13952 GCA_043749085.1 Chitinophagales bacterium | reverse complement strand
GACATTCCAAACCTTAAAGTTGGTGACGAAGTAGAAGTGCTTGTTGCCGAAAAAGAAGACAGGGAAGGTAATCTTCATCTTAGCCGTAAACAAGCCCGCACAACACGTGCATGGCAGAAAATTGTTGAGATGCATAAGACCGGTGAAATTGTTACAGGTACTGTTACCAGCAAAACCAAAGGCGGACTTATCGTTGATGTTTTTGGAATGGAAACATTTTTACCCGGATCTCAAATTGACGTTAAGCCGGTTACTGATTACGATCAGTTTGTTGGCAAGACAATGGAGTTTAAAGTTGTAAAAATAAATGAGACTATTAAGAATGCGGTTGTATCTCACAAGGCATTAATTGAAAGTGATATTGAACAACAGCGTGCTGAAATTATGGGTAAGCTGGAGAAAGGACAGGTATTGGAAGGAACTATCAAAAACATTACTGACTTCGGTGCATTCCTCGACCTTGGCGGCTTAGACGGATTGTTGTACATCACTGACATCAGTTGGGGACGTATCAATCATCCGACAGAGGTATTGAAACTGGATCAGAAGCTGAATGTGGTGGTTCTTGATTTTGATGATGATAAAAAACGTATCAGTCTTGGTTTAAAACAGTTAACTCCGCATCCATGGGATACTTTGCCTGAAACAATTAAAGAAGGCGAAGTAGTAAAAGGTAAAGTGGTTAACATTGAAGATTACGGTGCATTCTTAGAAATCTTCCCCGGTGTTGAAGGCCTTGTTCACGTAAGTGAAATTACATGGGCTAATACTCCTATTAATGCAAAAGAATTCTTCAAATTGGGTGATGAGCACGAAGCAAAAGTGGTAACACTTAGTAAGGAAGACAGGAAGATGAGTCTTTCAATAAAGCAAATGAGCGAAGATCCATGGAGCACAATTGAAAGCCAATTTCCTGAAGGCAGCAAGCATAAAGGGTTGGTAAAAAACATTACTCCGTATGGCGTGTTTGTTGAATTAGCTCCCGGTATCGGTGGTATGATACACATCAGTGACTTAAGCTGGCTTAAACGTTTTAATAATCCAAATGAGTATACTAAAACAGGTAACCATATCGATGTTGTTATTATGAGCATTGATAAGGACAACCGCAAATTACAGTTAGGACATAAACAAATTGAAGAAGATCCATGGAACTCTTTGGAAGAAACATTCCCTGTTGGAAGCGTACATGAAGGAACGGTTACAAGAAGAGACGATAAAGGAGCGCTGGTTGCACTTCCTTATGGATTAGAAGGATTTGCACCTGCACGTCTTTTGTTTAAAGAAGATGGTACAACCATAGGTGCTGAAGAAACTGCACAGTTTATGGTTGTGGAATTTGATCGTAATGATAAGAAGATCGTTTTAAGTCATACTAAGATCTGGCAGCAGGCAAAAGAAGAAGAGAAGCAGGCAGAGTTTAAAGAGAAACGTGCAGAAAACGAGAGCACCAAAAAAGCAGTTAAGAATATTCAAAGTAAAGTTGAGAAAACCACTTTGGGCGACTTAAGTGCATTGGCCGATCTTAAGAAAAAGATGGATGGTGAAGGAGACACAATAGCCAAGAAAGCAGAAGCACTGGCTCCTAAAGCTGAAGTAGTGAAGGCGGAAACTCATGAAGTAAAAGCAGAAGTTCCAACTGAAGCTGTTGAAGCTAAAGTAGAACCGGAAGCTGAAGTTAAGATTGAAGCTCCTCAGGCTAATGCAGCAGAAGTTACTGAAGTAAAACCAGCTAAAGCTCCACGGGCAAAGAAGGTAAAGACTGAAGAAACAACAGAAACAAAAGCTGAAAATACAGAAGTTACTGAGGTTAAACCAGAAGATAAGCCAGCAGATGTTGCTGAAGTTACGGCTGCATCAAACATAGTTCCTGAAGTAAAAGCTGAAGACACAAAAGAATCAACAGAAGGTAAAGCAGAATAATTTCTTCTTTAAAGATTTATACGATCCCATTGCGAAAGCAGTGGGATTTTTTTTATCTTGTTAGAAGAAATCATTTTTAAACAAAGGAATTTATAATGAAGAAACCGGTCATTTATATTTTAATTATTGTTCTTTATTTTATTTGCATTTATGCTTTGCTATGTATTCCAAATATCTATGTAAGTCTGAAGTATGAAACTGCTTCTAACGATTGTATTTCATCAATTACAGGAGAAAACTTATGTTCTGCTTTACTTATATATAAAATTATATGTGCTACCTGCTTTATATTAGCCTCTGGGTTATTTATATTTAGAAAGAGAATAGTTTCATTTTAATCTTTCTCCGCAATCGCTTTCCCTGCAATCCATCCGCTTGTCCATGCATGTTGAAAATTAAAGCCCCCTGTTATTCCATCAATATCCATTACCTCACCTGCAAAAAATAAGTTAGGTACTATTTTACTTTGCATAGTGTTGGCATCTATCTCATTCAGTTTAATTCCGCCGGCAGTAACAAACTCTTCTTTAAAAGTTGTTTTGCCTTTTACATGAAACTCCTGTGCACATAAAATTTTAATTAAAATGTTTTGCTGCTTCGCAGGAAGATCAGCCCAGCGTATATTTTGATTTATTCCCGATTGCTGTAAAAAATATTCCCATAAACGTTGCGGAAGAAAGAATGGATTCCGATTAACTATTTTTTGTGAAGCAAGTTCCTTTCTTTTTTGTAAAAATTTTTCTTTTAAGGTTTGTTCATTGTAATCCGGTAGCCAGTTTACAGTGATCATAAAATCATAATTTGCTTTGTGTAATTCTCTTGCAGCAAAAGCAGATAGTTTTAATACAGCAGGTCCGCTCAATCCCCAGTGAGTTATCAGTAATGGCCCCTGTTGAGAAAATTTAGTTCCTGTAATTTTTACCATTGCTTTTTCAACAGTGATGCCCATCAAACTTTTTATCGGATCAGCAGGAATATTAAAAGTGAATAAAGATGGTACCGGTTCTTCAATACTATGTCCTAAATCTTTCAGCCAGTTAAACTGAATCGATTTTGCAAAACCGCCCGAAGAAACACAAACAAAATCAGCATCAATTCTTTCATCATTCGCAAACTCTACTGACAACTGACCACTGACAACTGACAACTTTTTTACTTCCTTGTTCATCAAAATCTTAATCCCATATTTATTAATTTCCTTCATCAGGCAATCAATAATAGTTTGGGAAGAATTGGTTACAGGAAACATCCTTCCATCTGCTTCTGTTTTTAATTGAACGCTTCTTTTTGCAAACCAATTGATTGTATCTGTTGTAAAGAATTGATGAAAAGCTTTCTTTACAAAATTTTCACCGCGGGGATAATTCTTTATCATTTCTGCAATGCTAAAACAGGAGTGGGTTACATTACATCTGCCGCCGCCGCTTACTTTTACTTTGCTTAAAAGTTTCGTGGTCTTCTCGATGATTATAATTTCCAGTTCATGATTAAAAGCTGCAGCATTAATGGCACAAAAAAAACCTGCTGCACCGCCACCAATAACTACAAGTTTTTTTTTATTCATGAGGATTAAATAAAAACTATGGTTTCTTACTTTATTTTTCTAAATCTTCTTTTTGGATCTCTTCTGCCGTGATAGATAGCAGCAACATGTATTAGTCGCGTTCTTAAAAAATTCGTAAACGATGTAGTAGGGGAAATTTTCAACTTTGGCTATTCTGTAATTAAAATGTTTCTCGCTAAAGTATTCAGGATGTTCACTTATTTGTATTAAGCGCATTTCTATAGATGTCAGAAATCTGTAGCCCAAACCCTTTTGTTTTATTTCATACCATTCGTAGGCATTGATATATTCTTCATGAGCAAGCTCATGTATTCTATATCTGTAAGCCATTATTTCTTTTTTGATTGTACTCTTTTAAGAGCCGCTTTTTTAGTTTCTTCCCAGGTATAAGTTTTAGCCGAGCTATTTATAAAACTCTTTCGTCTTTTATCTAATTCCCTGGCAAATGTTTCATCCCGGTCATTTTCTTTCGTATTAATTTCATCAGAAACCATCGTGTAAATAGCTTTGAGCTTTTCTTCATCAGCTACTTTAATATAATTGGTTAGCTTTTTTCTTATTAATGTTGCAGTCATTAGAATTTTATTTGCATTATAAAATTAAACATTTTATGTGTTAGCTTAATAATAGTCACTACACAAATCCCATTCGCTTTTTTGCCAGCTTGAATGAAGTTTTTCTTCAACTATTTTTTCCCATAAGATATTAGATTAGCCATGATACGGTAAGCGCCTTCAACAGCATAAGGTAGTTGCCGGTGAAACGAATAAGCACAATAAGTATAATTGCCTTTTCCATATTTTGCCATAAGCCATCCTCCGCTTTGAGGCGTTTGTCCTACATCCTGTGTGGAGATTATTGGCACATAAGCAGTATCCCATTTTGAGAAAAATTTAGAACCCCTTTGCTCCACCCAGTTATCAAAATCTTTCAGGGTGATCTTGTTTGGATAGTTTAATACCCGATGGTTTACGTTCAATATTTTTACCGGAGAATTCTCTTCTGAAACTTCTTCTGAATTGCCGGGCAATTCTGCAGGATAAGCGGCCATTTTCCCAGGAATAAACTCAGGCGTTTGAAACAGGACAATTAAATGACCGCCATTTTTTGCATAAGTAAGCAGCCGTTGGTTATAAGTATTCAGATCCTGCCGGACTGCATATGCCCGTGTTCCAATCATAATTACATCGTATTGATCTAATCTTCCTGATGAAAGATCGTTGGTGTTCAATAACTGAACCTTTGCCCCTAATTGTTGCAGCCCAGCCGGCACTTCATCTCCAACCCCCATTACATAACCTATATTTAAATTTGGTACAACATTCACATTTATTCCCTTTACGGTTGCAACAGCAGGATGATATAAAACAGACTGGTCATTATCCCTATGACTGATTAAATCATATCCCTGCGTATATTCTTTTCCGTTAGCAGTAGCAACTGCATGTATATCATAACTCTTTTCCTCTATTGCAAGTAAAGAAATTTTTACCGAAAAATTATTTTTTTCACCAGCTTTTGTAAATGTAAATGGTGTTTGTATGGGTTGCACTTTCCATCCGGGGGGTGCCTCCAAAATAAGGTTTCCTTTAATGGCACCGTCATAATTATTTATCAATTCAACCTGTGCATTAAAGGTTTTTACCTTGCTGTTTTTAGGAATGATACCCAATATAGGGCGAATGTTTACAGCAATTGCAGGAGCCACTTTTAATGTATACTTATCGTAACCATAAGGTAAATTAGCCTGCCTCACCTGCACAGGCATTTGTATTTCCACTAACTCATTATTAATTACATAAGAAGCTGAAACCTGCAATGGTGGAGCACTCCACGGTAAATTTTCATATTGTTTATCATTCAATTGATACTGATTTTCCTGAAGTGAATTCCGGGTAAAATAAGGTTGGGAAAAAGAAGCATTCTCAGGAACAGTTACCGTATAAGTCTGCTCTGTTTTTTCATTCATTTGCAACGGAAGCAAATTTTTTGGATTATTATCAATCTTCCAGTTGGCAGGTGCGATAAGTTTTATGTTCTTTGGTTCAATTGAAACATTACTGTTATTTACCATCACCACTTCTACCTTAAAAGGTTGGTTTGCCACAGCAAAGCCCATTGTTGGCTGGGGTTCATAAAAGCTTCTTTTTTCTTTAGTACCCAGGGGTACAGCCATTGCCTGCAGGTTAATATTTAATGTAGCGTTAATGGCATCTATAAACTGCCGCTCTTTAATCTGCAGCATAAACAGCGCTTCCGGCTGGTTGGTAATTAATTTAATTGCAGAGCGGATTTTAGATAAACCATTAGTTAGAAAAGGAATGATAGTGGCCGGATTTTGAGGTTGAAATGCATTGATGGCATGATTAACTTCTGTTGTTATTTCTGTAAGTAATGTTAGTATGCCGGAAGGAATTGTTTCACCGGTTAATTTAAATATACCGGTAATAGAAGTATCAATTCCATCAAAAAAACTATTTTCTTTATCATCGCTTTTTACCTGGCTTTGCATGAGTTCGTAATATTGTATAGATGGTCCATTAACTTCATTACGATGACCTCCATTTTGTGATCTATGCAAACTATATCCTAATAAAGAAAAGTTTTTATACGACTGCCCTAACCATGGGCTGTTTATTCCTGTATTCAATTGTACATTCCAATGCTCATTTGCCTTTACACCTCCGCGGTATAATTTAAGTGCCTGCCATGGTCTTAATCCTTCTTTACTAATTTGTTCAGGAAATGCGGTAGGATCACCTGCAAGTTTATATGCCTCCTGGCTAATTTCTCCAGCTGCCTGATGATTGCCATGTCCATCACGTACCGTTCCATGAAAGCGGGAGATAATGACCAACGGTCTGTTTATGCGGATCACTCTAACCATTTCGCTTAAAACATTTTGCTTTCCCCATTTCTCATAAGCTTCTTCTACTCTTTTTGAAAACCCATAATCTACAAGCTTTGTAAAATACAAGTCATCCAGGCCGTAATAACTCGCTGCCAGTAAAAATTCTTCTGTACGTAATAAACCTAACTGATCAAAAAATTCTACACCTAAAACATTGCCTCCACTTTCACCCCGGTTAAGAGAAAGCAATGCAGTTCTTACACCTTCCCCACGACCCAGGTAAGTTAACAGGTCAGCATGTTCATCATCCGGATGAGCCTGTGTATGAAGTATACTCGCTGTTGTTTTAAGTTTCAATAGTTTTTGCCAAACGCCTGTTATACCATGGTCTTGCGGCAAATCCTTTGCGCCCTGCTGTTCTCCTGTGAGCGTTAATACTTTATAAAGTGCCTGATTATTTGTTTGTGCTGAAACAATGGTAGGTTTATAAATTAATAAACAGCAAATAATATAAAAGCAGTTAAATGCTTTTGAGGATGTAAGCAATTTTAGTTTTGAAGATTTCATTTAGCTTTAGCTTTTAGTTAATGCATTAATAAAAATATGACACATACTAATATTGGCGAAACAAAATATTCTTATACATTTATTCTTTTACTTCCTTCTTATTTCTTCAATAATAATCACTGCACAAATATTCATTAGCTCTTTCTGCAGCTTCAATGGAAGTGAAGGAAGATAATATATCAGCATTATCTTTTCTTATATAAACATCATGTTCATAATGAGCAGAAGGTTTGCCATCCCGGGTTCTAACAGTCCACCCATCAGTATCATTGATAACATCTTTTTTACCAAGATTGATCATGGGTTCGATTGCTATTACCATTCCTTCTTTCAGCTTTGTACCTGAACCTCTTTTACCATAATTAGGCACCTGCGGATCTTCATGTAATTCTTCACCAAGCCCATGCCCTACCAATTCTCTTACAACTCCATAACCATGTTTTCGTTCAGTATATTCCTGTATCGCATAACTAATATCACCTACCCTGTTCCCTGCTACTGCTTTTTCAATTCCTTTATACAAAGATTCTTTCGTAACTCTCATTAACTGTTTTACTTCCTCACCAATGTTTCCAATTCCATAGGTATAGGCACTATCCCCATGAAAACCATTTTTAAAAACACCAATGTCTATTGATATCAAATCTCCGTCTTTTAATTCTTTTTTATCAGGGAATCCATGCACTACTGCATCATTAACTGAAATGCAGGTGGCAAAAGGATAACCATTATAATTTTTAAAAGAAGGAACACCATTATTACTTCTAATAAATTCTTCTGCAACAGCATCAAGTTGTAAAGTGGTAACTCCCGGCTTTATCAGCTTTACGATCTCAGCATGGGTTTGCCCTACAAGCAAACAACTTTGCCGCATTAGTTCAACTTCTTGTGATGTTTTATAATTTATCATTGCTCACCCTAACCATCTCCTAACGAAGAGGAATTTTGAAATTATATTATTTGAAATTTATTATCAAATAAAAACGCTCAGACAATGCTGAGCGAAATATTTTTTTGTCTTAGTCCTGAAATATTTTTAATCCTATAATCACACGGTTCAGACAATTTATGATCCTGTAACGCCGGGGGCAACTGTTTGTCTTCCCTGTATCCTTCCACTACTCATTAATCCATCGTATTGACGCATTAATAATTGTGTTTCTATTTGCTGTAATGTATCTAATACTACACCTACCATAATTAATAAAGATGTACCACCGAAGAAAGTTGCAAAGCCTTGCGTAACGCCAAACCTTTGAGCTATACCAGGTAAAATACCAACAACAGCAAGCAATACAGCGCCGGGTAATGTTATCCTGTCCATTATAGTTCCGATATAATCTGCAGTTGGTTGACCGGGTTTTACACCGGGAATAAATCCATTGCTGCGTTTAAGATCGTCAGCCATTTGTTTTGGATTAAAAATTAATGCAGTGTATAAAAAAGTAAATCCAATTACCATTATTGAATAAATGATCATGTAAATAAAATTACTGTGATCAGTAAAATATAAAGCCCAGCTTTTACCTGAGGTTTGAAAGCCTGCAAAGATGGTAGGCAAAAACATAATTGCCTGCGCAAAGATGATCGGCATTACACCGGCTGCATTTACTTTTAATGGAAGAAATTGCCTTGCACCACCAAACTGCCTGTTGCCAACAATTTGTTTTGCATAGTTTACAGGAATTTTTCTTACTCCCTGAACTAAAACAATTAATCCTAAAATAATGGCAATAAGAATTGCTATTTCAACCATGAATATCAATAATCCGCCACCACCGCGGGTTTGCTTGGCATAAAATTCCTGCATAAAAGATTGAGGAAGTCTTGCTAAAATACCGATCATGATGATAATAGAAGTTCCATTACCTAAGCCTTTATCGGTTATTTTTTCTCCAAGCCACATTACAAACAAAGTGCCTGTGGTTAAAATAATTACTGTTGATACCCAGAAAAAAGATGAGTATGCAGGTAATAATGCTTCCCTGTTGGTTGTGGTTAAGAAACCAATATATGCTGCAGCCTGGAAGGCAGTAACGATAACTGTTAGATAACGTGTCCACTGATTGATCTTCTTCCTGCCGCTGTCACCTTCTTTTTGGATCTTTTGAATTTGAGGAACCAATATTGTCATAAGCTGCATAAAGATTGATGCAGAGATGTAAGGCATAATACCTAATGCGAAAATAGATGCTTTAGAAAATGCACCGCCAACAAAAGCATCCAGTAAGCCAAGCATACCGCTTTTACTTGTATTATTTAAGTTGGCAAGTTTATTAGGATCAATCCCGGGAAGTACAATATGAGATCCAAGACGATAAACAAGAATAAGCATTAAGGTCACAATAATCTTACTGCGTAATTCATCTATAGTCCAGATGTTCTTTAATGTCTTTATAAATTTCTTCACGGAATTAAAACGATTTAGTTGTTGGCTTCAAAATGCATGAGCAAATATCGCTGATTTATTTTACTATTTCTACTGTACCACCAGCTGCTTCAATTGCACCTTTAGCTTTTTCGCTGATTGCATTTACTTTGAAAGGAATATTTGCTTTCAATACTCCGTTGCCTAATATTTTTACTCTGGCAGTTTGATTGATAAGATTATTGACATAAAGATTTTCCAAATTGAATTCTTTAATACCATATTTTTCTATCAACTGGTCTATCTGGCCAAGATTGAAAACTTTATACTCTATGCGGTTGATATTTTTAAACCCACGCTTTGGAACCCGGCGTTGCAGCGGCATCTGACCACCTTCATGAGCCATTTTAATTTTGTAACCGGCACGGCTTTGTCCGCCCTTGTTACCTTTTGTTGATGTTCCTCCTTTACCGGAAGCCTCACCACGTCCTATTCTTTTTTCTTTGTGAGTTGAACCTGTTGCAGGTCTTAAATTGTGTAGTTGCATTTTTTTTTGATTTTGAACTTACGGGGTATCACCCCTCGCTTGTTAATTTGCTAATTCGATAATCTGCTAATGTGCTAATGAAAAACCGATTACTAATTAGCAGATTAGCTAATCAGCATATTAGCACATTAAGCTAATTCTTCCACCTTAACAAGATGGCTTACTTTTTTAACCATTCCTAAAATCTGCGGAGTGGCTTCAACTTCTTTAGTGGCATTTAATTTATTTAATCCCAAAGCCTGCAAAGTTAATTTTTGCCGCTCTGAACGATCGATGCCGCTTTTTATTTGTGTTACTTTTATCTTTTTCATACCCCTATCCCCTAAAGGGGAATTTGTTTTTTTATGTTTGATTTATTAAAACCTGATTCACCCCTTTAGGGGACGGGGGTTATCCGTTAAAAACTTTCTTTAAAGAAATATTTCTTGTTTTAGCAATTGTAATTGGCTCACGCAAGGTTGCCAAAGCTTTTACTGTTGCTTTTACCACGTTATGTGGATTTGCTGATCCCAGTGATTTTGCCAGAACATCTGTAATACCGCAAGCTTCCAAAACCGCTCTCATACTGCCTCCTGCAATTACACCTGTACCATGTGCAGCCGGCTTTATTAAAACCTTTGCAGCACCTTCTTTGCTCCATTGCTCATGAGGAATAGTGCCATGCATTACAGGAACTTTTATCAAATTCTTTTTAGCATCATCAATGCCTTTAAGAATTGCTTCCTGTACTTCTTTTGCCTTACCAAGCCCTTGTCCCACATGACCATTACCATCACCTACAACAACCAATGCAGAGAAGCTGAATGCACGACCACCTTTTGTTGTTTTTACAACACGGTTTATAGAAACTACTTTCTCTTTCAGCTCAAGGTCTCCGCCTTTTATTCTTGAAATGTTTGCCATTTATTAAAATTGATTTTCTAATTAAAATTGTAACCCGCCTTCTCTTGCTCCTTCAGCTACTGCCTTCACGCGACCATGATAAATATATCCACCACGATCAAATACAACATCTTTAATTCCTAATTCATTTGCTTTTCTTGCTACAGCCGCACCAACCAGTTTGCTTTTTTCAACCTTATTTACTTTTTGCGCTGCAATATCTTTTTCTCTTGATGAAGCTGCTGCAATAGTAGTCCCATTGTCATCATTTATCAGTTGCACATAAATATCATTATTGCTTCTGAAAACGCTTAACCTTGGCTTGCTTCCGCTGCCGCTTATCTTTCTGCGGATGCGATGCCTTATCTTTCTTCGTGCACTAACTTTTGACATATTCTTTTATTTTGCTTCTCCGGTTTTGCGGAAAATATTTTTCTTTTTTTTTACCAGCTTTGGTTTTTCATAGCATCATCGTTGTGTCACTCACTTCAACTTTTTCAGCCCTAATCAACAATTCTAAAAGTCCTTTCGAAAGTCTCCCCTATCGGGGGAGATTTAGCCGGGGCCTTTATTTACCAGCTGCCTTACCAGCTTTTCTTCTTAATACTTCACCGGCGAACTTAACACCCTTTCCTTTGTATGGTTCAGGCTTACGTAAGCTCCTGATCTTTGCTGCTACCTGGCCTAACAACTGTTTATCTATACTTTCCAAAGTGATCATAGGATTTTGTCCTTTCTCCTGTGACGTAACCACTTTCAATTCTTTAGGAATTTCGAATATAATATTGTGAGAATACCCTAATGCAAGATCCAAAACATTTCCCTGGTTAGAGGCTTTAAAACCCACACCAACCAATTCAAGCTTTTTGCTGTATCCTTCTGTAACACCTTTAACCATGTTGTTAACCAAAGAGCGATACAAACCATGCATTGCACGATGACGGATCTGGTCAGTTGGTCTTACAAATTCTACTTTACCATCTTTCACTTCCACTTTAATATCCCTGTCCACTGTTTGCTTTAATTCACCTTTCGGGCCTTTAACGGTAATAACATTTTCAGGGCTAACAGTTACGTTAACTCCATCAGTTATTGTTACAGGATGCTTACCAATTCTAGACATTTTCTTTTCTATTTTTTCCTTGTCCCCCTTTAGGGGATAGGGGTTTAATAAATATTACACAACACTTCACCACCTACATTTTGAGCTTTTGCCTCTTTATCAGTCATTACACCTTTTGATGTAGAAACGATAGCAATGCCCAAACCATTTTTCACACGTTTAAATTCATCTGGCTTTGCGTAGGTACGCAAACCCGGACGGCTAACTCTCTCCAAACTCTGTATAGCAGGCAGTTTGGTAGATGGATCATATTTTAAAGCTATCTTGATAACACCTTGCTTGTTGTCATCTTCAAACTTGTACTTTAAAATATATCCTTTATCATACAAAATTTCAGTCAGGCGCTTTTTCAAATTGCTCGCAGGAATTTCTACAACTCTGTGATTAGCCATTTGTGCGTTTCTAACTCTTGTTAAATAATCTGCTATAGGATCCGTAACCATAATATTTTAAATATTGTTGAATTAATATTTTTTATTTTCTGACAACTGCCAACTCACAACTGTCAACTTATTTTACCAGCTTGCTTTTTTTACACCCGGTATCTTTCCCTGTAAAGCCATATCACGAAACATGTTTCTTGATATTCCAAAATGCCTTAAATATCCACGCGGCCTGCCCGTAAGCTGACAACGATTTTTTAAGCGAACAGGAGATGCATTTTTTGGAAGAAGATCAAGCGCTTTGTAATCTCCTGCCTCTTTCAAAGCTTTGCGTTTCTCTGCAAATTGAGCTACAATTTTTACACGCTTTCTCTGCCTTGCTTTTACTGATTCTTTAGCCATTTTTATTCAGTTGTTTTTTTTATATTTTTAAAAGGCATTCCCAGTTCTTTCAACAATTCAAATGCTTCTTCATTTGTATTTGCTGTTGTTACAAAAGTGATATCCATTCCTGTTATCTTATTCACTTTATCAATGTCTATCTCAGGAAAAATAATCTGCTCTGTAACACCTAATGTATAGTTACCGCGGCCATCAAATGATTTATCGCTGATGCCTTTAAAATCACGAACACGTGGTAATGAAACAGAAACCAGGCGATCTAAAAATTCATACATATTTACACCGCGTAAAGTAACTTTTGCACCGATTGGCATATCCTTACGAAGCTTAAAATTTGATACATCTTTTTTAGACATTGTTGCTACCGCTTTTTGACCGGTTATCATTGTTATCTCATCAATTGAGATATCAATTAATTTTTTATCAGCCACTGCACCGTTTACGCCACGGTTCAAACAAATTTTTGTAAGCCTTGGCGCCTGCATTACAGTTTTATAAGAAAACTTTTTCATGAGTGCAGGTACAACTTCTTTTTTGTACTTGTCTGCCAGTCTCGGAGTATATTTTTTTTCTGTTGCCATTATTTGATTACCTCCCCTGAATTTTTGGTTGTTCTAACTAATTTACCATTCTCACGGGTACGTTTAACTTTTGATGGCGCACCTGCTTTTACATCCCATATCATTACATTTGAAATAGCTATAGAAGCTTCTTTCTTCACAATTCCACCTTTTGTATTTTGAGCAGAAGGCTTAGTGTGCTTTGTTGCAAAGTTTACACCTTCTACTAAAACACGGTGCTTGTTCTTTTCAGTATCTACAATAACTTCCAATACTTTTCTTGGCTTTTTCACATCCTTATCATCACCGGCTATTACAACTACTGTATCGCCTTTTTTTATGTGAAACTTCGGTTTAAATCTTGTCTTCATACCCTAAATCCCTAAAGGGACTATTTAATTTTATTAATAATTATACCTATTTCAGTTTCCCGTTACACCCCTTTAGGGGATGGGGATTTATAATACTTCAGGCGCAAGTGAAATGATCTTCATATAACCTTTATCTCTTAACTCCCTTGCAACCGGGCCAAAGATCCTTGTTCCTCTTGGCTCATCAGATGCACTTAACAGAACCACGGCATTATCATCGAACCTGATATAAGAACCATCTTTACGACGTAACTTATTTTTTGTTCTTACAATTACTGCCCTGCTTACAGTTCCCTTTTTAATCCCGCCTGCCGGTAATGCATCTTTTACTGTAACAATTATTTTATCGCCAACGTGTGCATAATCCTGTCCGGAGTTACCCAGAACACGGATACACAACACTTCTTTTGC
>JAYVEA010000142.1:0-4513 GCA_043749085.1 Chitinophagales bacterium | reverse complement strand
GAAAGCAGTATCTGCAAATTCAGAAGCCAACCGAATAAAATTTTCAGATTTGAATACGGCTGAAGCATTAATGGAATATAAGTTTGCTAATGCAATACAACAGCTTACACAAAACAATAAACCATTGGTAGCTTATTCTTATGGGAATGGTGAACCCTTACCACCAATAGTAGATTCAAATAATAATATTATCAGAGGTATTGAAACTTTCGATTTGTTTAATAGCATTTTGAGGAAAAATTATAATGTTTTTACTTTCAATATAAATAAAGAACCTGTAATTCCTGATACATTTAAATTATTGATGATCGTAAAGCCAACTATTTCTTTTAGTGAAGAGGAAAAGATAAAGATCGATCAATATATAATGCATGGCGGAAAAGTGATTTGGTTCTTAGACAGGCTAAATGCGGAAATGGATAGCCTTCAATTAAAGAACCAGGTAATTGCTTACGACAGAAATTTAAATCTGGAAGATCTTCTATTTAAATCTGGAGTAAGAATTAATCCGGATCTCTTAATGGATCTTCAATGTGATTTTTTACCCTTTGATGTAAATGGAAATAAGCAGTTTGAATTTTTGCACTGGAATTATTTTCCGTTGTTCGAATCAAAATCAAATCATGTAATAAATAAAAATGTAGGATTGGTTGCAGGCAGTTTTGTAAATTCAATAGATACCGTTAAATCGGATGGCGTAAGAAAAACAATCTTATTAAGTTCGTCTTCGAATGCAAGAACAATTGCAACGCCTGCATTAATAAGTGGCGAAGAAAACAGGAATGCGCCGGAAGATGCACAGTTTAAAAAGAAAGATGTTATTGCAGGAGTTTTGCTCGAAGGAAAATTTAAATCCTTATATGCAAATCGTCTTCCCTTAAATATCAGGGACACGCTTGAGCGATATGGAACAACATTTCAAAGCTCATCTATTGAAGATAATAAAATGATAATAGTTTCTGATGGGGATATTGTTTTAAATGGTATTTCGCAGGGTCAACCTTTGCCGATGGGAGTAAATGCCTATACCATGGGAACCCAGTACCAGTACCAGTTTGCCAACAGGGATTTTTTACAGAACTGTCTGGATTACCTTATAAATAATTCAGGACTTACCGAAGCAAAATCCAAAGACTATACTCTTAGGTTATTAGATTCTAAGAAGATACAGGATGAACGAACTCAGTGGCAAATTATAAATATTGTATTACCGGTATTGCTGATTTTTATTTTTGGTTTAATATACCAATTTCGGCGAAGAAGAAAATACAGCGTTTAGTTTTAGTCATTTACACATTTGGAATTCTCCTGTTTGCACAATACACTACCTATCTTTACTCAATATTTTAAATGAATTCTATGCAATTATCTTATATAGTTTTTGGGATAGTATTGCTGTTCGCTGTTGTATTGGATCTTGGCCTACTTAGTAAACGATCCAAAAGTATAACAATTAAGAAAGCATTAGTTCAAACTTTTTTCTGGATCGGTCTTGCATTGGTCTATGGTGTTTTTGTTGCGTATACGGCCGGTAAAATAACAGCCATTGAATATGTTAGCGCTTATTTAATGGAGTGGAGTTTAAGTATCGATAATATTTTTGTATTTATTCTCATTTTTAGTTTTTTTGGTATTCATAAAGAATATTATGGACGTGTTTTGTTGTTAGGCATCCTCGGAGCAATTTTATTCAGGATAATTTTTATAACAATTGGAATTGCCCTTGTTGCAAATTTTGGTTGGATACTTTATATTTTTGGCGCCTTCCTGGTTTTTACCGGGATTAAGATGTTTTTTGTTGAACAGGATGATGACTTTGATCCGGGTAAAAATAAAGTATATGTATTGTTACAGAAATTTTTGCCTATTACACATGAAGATGCAGGTGGAAGATTCACCAAACGGATAGAAGGTAAAAAATATTACACGATGTTATTTGTAGTTATCATTTTACTTGCCACTACTGATATTGTTTTCGCATTAGATTCTATCCCTGCTGTATTTGCCATTACGCAAAATAAAATGGTGATCTATACTTCGAATATTTTTGCAGTGCTTGGCTTACGCTCTTTATTCTTTTTATTAAGAGGTGCAGTAAGTAAATTTGATTATCTGCAGCAGGGCATTGCCATTGTTTTGGTTTTTATTGGGGTAAAAATGTTGATAGAATATTTTGATATTCATATTCCTGTCTGGGTATCATTAAGCGTAATTATTGTCTGTCTTATTGGTTCAATAATATTTTCCATCTATCATAAAAAAATTGATATGCCGGAAGATGCCGTAGACGAAGAGATATAAACTATTACAAATTGGATGTAGCCATTAACTATACAATTAAGAATATTGCTGAGATAGCAAAAGGAAAGATCATTCAGCAAAATTCCGAAATAGAACCTGCACATATTCTATTAGACAGTCGTAAACTTATATTTCCTCAGAGAACAATTTTTTTTGCATTGAGCAGCAGCCATCTAAAAGGCTCAGTCTTTATAAAGAATCTTTATGACAAAGAGGTACGTTGTTTTGTAATTGATGATGCAGCATTTGATATTTCTCTATACCCTGATGCAAGTTTCATTTTAGTTGGAAATGTTTTACAAGCATTGCATTTATTAGCTATTCATCATCGCTGCACCTTTACATTACCTGTAATAGGGATTACAGGCAGTAATGGTAAAACGATTGTAAAAGAATGGCTTTACCAATTATTAGAAAAAGATTTCAATATTGTTCGAAGTCCGAAAAGTTATAACTCCCAGGTTGGTGTTCCGCTAAGTGTATTGCAGATAAATAAACAACATACGTTGGCAATTTTTGAAGCAGGTATTTCTCAGCCTGAAGAAATGGAAAAACTTGAAAAGATAATTGAGCCCTCCATAGGCATCTTTACAAATATTGGCGAAGCTCATAGCGAAGGGTTTGAGAATAAAAGACAAAAAATAAAAGAGAAGCTTGAACTATTTAAAAATTCTTCTTCATTAATTTTTTGTGTTGATGATTATGAGATAAATACAGAAATAAATATTTTAAAAGAGCGAAATCCGCAGTTGCAATTATTTACATGGAGCAAAAGTGATATTGCTTTATTCCAATTAATTTCTGTAGAAAAGCAAAATAATTTATCAATAATAACAGCAAGGCATATTGAAAATAAAATTCAAATAACAATTCCATTTACTGATGATGCCTCAATAGAAAATGCTATAACATGTTGGTGTGTTTTGTTGAAAATGAAGATCGCAAATAAAATTATTGCTGAACGCATGTTGCAATTACATTCAGTTGAAATGCGGCTAGAGTTGAAGCATGGAATTAATAATTGCTCCATCATTAATGATAGTTATAGCGCTGATATTAATTCTTTAAAGATCGCACTTGATTTTTTACAGCAACAAAAACAACATCAAAAGCAAACTGTTATTCTTTCTGATATTCTGCAAAGTGGAAAATCAGATAATGAATTGTATGGAGATGTAGCATTTCTTTTAAAACAAAAAAAGATACAAAGATTAATTGCTATCGGGCCTAAATTAAATCTGCAGCAGGAGCAATTTTCTTTTCTTGATGAAAAATATTTTTTTCTTTCTGTTGATGAATTCAAATTAAATTTTAATTTGTTGCATTTTAAGGATGAAACGATCCTTTTAAAAGGGGCAAGAGTTTTTGAGTTTGAGCAAATACATCAATTGCTGGAACAAAGAGTTCATCAAACAATTTTATCAATCAACCTTAATTCAATTTCGTATAACCTAAAGCAATATAAAAGTTTATTAAAGCCATCCGTTAAAATAATGGCAATGGTAAAGGCTTTTAGCTATGGCAGCGGAAGTTATGAAATAGCAAACCTGCTACAGTTTAATAATGTTGATTACCTGGCAGTAGCGTATGCAGATGAAGGAGTGGAATTAAGAAAAGCCGGAATTACACTTCCCATTATGGTAATGAACCCTGAAGAAAGTACTTTTCATTCACTCATCAAATATCATCTTGAGCCTGAAATATTTTCTTTCTCTATTTTATCATCTTTTGAAAAATATATAGACTCGTTAGGTATACAAAATTTTCCTGTGCATTTAAAAATTGATACAGGAATGCACAGGCTGGGGTTTGAGCAGAGTGAAATAAGTAATCTTGCAGAGCATCTTAAAAACAATAATAGAATAAAAGTTCAATCTGTTTTTTCTCACCTGGTGGCAAGTGACAAACATGATGACTTTACGAATATGCAAGCCGCTGTCTTTTTACAATGTTGCGGAGAGCTTCAACATGTTTTGAATTATAATTTTCTAAAACATATTGCTAATACATCTGCAATCAGCAGGCATGTTAATCTGCAAATGGACATGGTGCGTTTAGGAATTGGTTTGTATGGCATTGATGCTAATTCTGGAATGCAGAAAAAATTAAAAAATGTATCTACGCTTACAACAACTATAGCACAGGTAAAAAATGTTAGCGCAGGAGAAAGCGTGGGGTATGGATGCGAAAACATTTTAAAAGAAGCCGCAAC
>JAYVEA010000141.1:0-4513 GCA_043749085.1 Chitinophagales bacterium | reverse complement strand
AAATTTTGAGAAGGCAACACCAACTGCTGCAATCGTTCCTGTTTGTATCACTGCAAAAAAACTCCAGCCATATAAAAATCCTACCAAAGGATTATAAGCCTCTTTTAAATAAACATACTGTCCTCCTGCTTTTGGGAACATAGCGCTTAGCTCTCCATAACTCATAGCAGCAGTAATAGTCATAAACCCGGTAATAAGCCAAACTGCAATCAGCCATCCGGCGCTGCCCACATTACGGGTAATGTCTGCGCTTACTATAAAAATACCAGAACCTATCATTGATCCTGCAACGATCATTGTTGCATCAAACAGTCCAAGTGTTGGCTTAAAAGAAGTGGCATGTTCACTCATAAAAATCCCGTTAGTTACGGGATGAAGATAATGTTTTTATTCATTCTGCCATGTGATCATGACATGGAATGGTTGATCCTCTATTGTAATTCTATCAACAATCCTTCGACAAACTCTGGATGACAGTATTATGAGGGAATTACTTTTTATTCTTTGCGTAGAGTTCATTCAGGCCTGCAATTACATCGGAGGTGATGTTTAATGCGCTGTCTTTATAAAACATAAAACCAGGTTCATATGAAAAAACATAATCGTATCTACCATCACTGTTATACTGTTTTAAAAAATCCTGGATTTTTTTTAAAATATCTGCTTTCATTTTTGAATTGGAATTATAAAGATCATTATCCAATGCCTGCTTCTTTGCCTGTAGCCCCTGCTGCATCTGGTTTATTTCTTTCATAGCAGCTTCCTGTTCCTGAGGGGTCATAGTTGCACCTTTTTGTTGCAGCTGCATAGCTCTTGCCTGGTAATGTTTTTGGAGATCTGCAATTTCATTATTACTGGCAGCCTGCTTTTTCTCAAAATCGGCTTTTAAAATTTTATAATACTCATAGCTTCTTTGTAAAGAATCGAGGTCGATATAAGCAACCTTATTACCATGATGTGTGCTGGAATCTTTACATTTTTGAGTAGTGACAACAGTGTTTTTTTTTGAAGAAGAAAATTTATCAAAATACAGGTAACCAACAAGGAGTAATAAAACAACATTAAGAATTAAGGAAAAATTTTTCATGAACAAATAATTTTATTAGGTGCAGCAAGATAATGGAAAGGGTAAAATGAGAAAAGTTAAAAAGAAGAATTCATGAATGAAGACCAGTCACTGATTCAGAGGGACATCAAGTCTAATAGTAAGCGTACTATTAAATAAAATATTATTTTATTTAATTCCAACAGTTTGTAATAGGAATTGCTGATGAGGCTTGTCCGGCATAACTTAAGTAATACATATCTTCTAACGTTCTAAGAATGGTAAAGTGTGTAATTTTAGTTATATAGTTTCCAGGTTTTACATGCTGCCCGGAAAAAATAGTTACAATATGATTATTAGCAGAAGCATCATCTTCATCAAAAGTTAGAATTAGCAGGCTGTTATGGGTTTTAGCCCATGTAACATAACCGCCTAAATTATTTTTAACCCACGTGTCGCCTGTTAAGATTGGACCATCATGCATATCATTCTGAAGTGAAGGAATAACAAAACTTACAGTTGGCAATTGATTATAGTCTGAGGGGAATACAGAAAATGGCTGATTGGTTTCAGGCGGAATTTGATTTATATCTGTACCCATCCAGTTTGCAGAAGGATTATGTTTACGGACATAGCCGTTAAAGCTTTCTCCATCCCACCCAATAGCAGGTAAATATTCAGAATAAGTTTTAAAAGACCTTCCTTTTAAAATTAACTGGTAACCTAAATTTGAAGTTTTAAATCGGGTAGCAGGAAAAACATTATCAGTAATTCCCTGGTTTGAACCTGAATAAAGATCAAGATAATTAGGTTGGCTTGGATGCTCAATAGCATACGATTCTGTGAAAGAAGCACCTGAGATTACCAGTGAATTAATATAAGGTGCTTCTGGTGAATTAATTATTTTTTCATAGGGTTTATTTTCCAGTATTAAAACAACTACATGATCATATAAAGGAATAGTTGATTTAGTTACAGGAGGAAGTACTTCTAGCGTTTTTTTACAGCTGCTGATGAAAAAACAGAATATAATTAAAATATGAAAAAATTTAGGCATACCAAAAAGGGTTAATCAGATTGATAAATTAAGGATCAATATTTATACCGACTTGCAGAATATTTTTTTCTATTCTTTTCTGTATTATAAATAGTTGGATTAGAAGAATAAGAGATAGTATGAAATTTCTGAAACTCACAGCAGTTTTAACTTCAAATATATGCAAAGCCTTTGCTCAATAATGGTATGCGGATGAAATGGGTGACCCTTAGTTAAACTCAGGATAAACCTCCACGATTATGCTATGAAATACAAGTGCCCGTTACTAAAAATAAAAAAAGAGTAAGATTTCTCTTACTCCTTAATCATTAAAATCATTTTATATCATTATAAAATCATTGGTTTATTCTTCTTCGTCAAATGTCATCGCTTCTTTAGATGTCATCAGCAATTCATACTCTTCCTTGCTTCCAACGATCATGTTATCAAAATCACGCAAGCCTGTACCAGCCGGTATCGGATGGCCTGTGATAACGTTCTCTTTCAAGCCCATCATCTCATCTGTTTTACCTTGTATGGCTGCGGATGATAACACCTTTGTTGTTTCCTGGAACGATGCTGCAGATATCCAGCTATGTGTACCCAACGATGCTTTTGTAATACCTAATAACAATGGTGAAGATGTTGCCGGCCTTGCATCACGGAACTCAACGATCTTTTTATCTGCCCGACGCAACACTGAATTTTCTTCTCTCACTTCACGGAGGGTAACAATTTGGCCCGGTCTCATCTTTGATGAATCTCCTGCTTCTACTACCACTTTCTTATCAAATATCCAGTCGTTCTCAACATTAAAATCGTAACGGTCTTCAGTGTCTCCTTCCAGGAATTTTGTATCACCAGCATCTTCGATTGTTACTTTACGCATCATCTGCCTAACGATAACTTCAATATGCTTGTCATTGATTTTTACACCCTGTAACCTGTAAACTTCCTGTATCTCATTCACTACATATTCCTGTACTGCAAACGGACCTTTGATAGACAAAATATCTGCGGGAGCAATTTGCCCGTCGGATAAAGCCACACCGGCCTTTATAAAGTCACCATCCTGTGCAAGGATCTGGCGTGTTAACGGAACAAGATATTTTTTGATAACACCATCTCTTGCCTCAACAATTATCTCCCTGTTACCACGCTTGATGTTACCGAAAGAAACTACACCATCAATTTCAGAGACAACCGCAGGGTTACCCGGGTTTCTTGCTTCGAATAATTCTGTTACTCTTGGCAGACCTCCTGTGATATCTCTTAACTTACCCAACACACGTGGAATTTTTACAACCACCTGTCCTGCTTTCACTTCTTCACCTTCTTCCATTATGATATGAGAGCCTACCGGTAAGTTATAACCTTTAGTTTCTTTTTTACTTTCAATAATCAATGAAGGAATACGTGCCTTATCTTTTGTTTCGATAACCACTTTTTCCCTGTGACCTGTCTGCTCATCAGCTTCTTCACGATAGGTTATACCTTCCACAATGTGCTCGAATTTTACATTACCATCAATTTCAGAAACGATAACATTATTGAACGGATCCCATGTGCAGATCACATCACCTTTCACTACTTTCTGTCCGTCCTTCACATTTAATGTTGCACCGTAAGGGACGTTGTTAGTGATCAACAAACGGTCATTCTTAACATCCATTATTCTTACTTCACCTGTACGACCGATTACAATTTTTATTTTTGATTTATCATTAGCAAGTGCATCAACAGTTCTTAAACCGTCGAACTGAACAGTACCATCAAACTTTGCATTTAATGTTGACTCAACAGAAGCGGAACCTGCCACACCACCAACGTGGAATGTACGTAACGTTAACTGCGTTCCCGGCTCACCGATTGATTGTGCTGCGATAATTCCAACTGCATCACCACGCTGCGCTGTATAACCTGATGCTAAATTCTTACCATAACATTTCACACAAACACCACGCTTTGCTTCGCAGGTTAATACCGAACGTATCTCAACATTTTCCACGCCTGCCTCATCAATTCTTCTTGCGATATCGTCGGTAATTTCTACTCCTGCTTCTGCAATTAATTCCTCATTAACCGGGTTGAAAATATTATGTAATGATGTTCTTCCTACAATCCTATCCAATAAAGGTTCAATAACATCTTCATTATCTTTTAATGCAGAAGTTGCAATACCTCTTAATGTTCCGCAATCTTCATCAAGAATTACAACATCCTGTGCAACGTCAACAAGCCTTCTTGTTAAGTAACCGGCATCTGCTGTTTTCAATGCTGTATCTGCAAGACCTTTACGGGCACCATGCGTAGAGATAAAGTATTCCAATACGTTCAATCCATCTTTAAAGTTGGAAAGGATCGGGTTCTCAATGATCTCACTTCCCGAGCTGCCTGATTTACGTGGCTTAGCCATTAATCCCCTGATACCG
>JAYVEA010000140.1:0-4525 GCA_043749085.1 Chitinophagales bacterium | reverse complement strand
TTCAGCAGGCAGAAGGTTCTACCAGTCGTAAGTACGGAGGAACGGGTTTAGGCTTATCAATAAGCCGCGGTCTTGCTGATTTGTTAGGAGGAACTATTGAACTGGAAAGTGAAGTTGGAAGTGGCAGTACATTTACATTGTTCCTGCCTATTGATTACAACCCGGCAATAACTAAAAAAGAAAAACACAGCAATCTTAAAATAAGTGAGTATAAGCTTGAAGATGCAACTGATGATGTAACCATACAATCAGTACCAACTATTAAAGTTGCCGAAACAAAAGACCTCGATGTATTAAATGAGATCATCAACGAAATAGGTGATGACAGAAATAATATTATACCCGGCGAAAAGGTAGTGCTGGTAATTGAAGATGACATCCGCTTTGGAAAGATTATGATCGAAAAAGCACATGAAAAAGATCTGAAAGTTGTAGTAGCAACAAACTTCGGTGAAGTGTTTGATCTGGCTAATAAATATACCCCGATAGCAGTAACACTTGATGTAAAATTACCGGATGCAAGTGGATGGCGTGTACTCGATCTTTTTAAAAATGATATTAACTTCCGGCACATTCCTGTTCATCTTATTTCCGGGGAAGAAAATCGTTTGCTGGCTATGCAGCGTGGTGCAAGAAGTTTTCATTTAAAACCATTGAATACAGAAACCTTAACTGTATTGTTCTCTGATATTGCAGAGTTCAGCAACAAAAAGCCTAAGCGGTTATTAATAGTGGAAGACAATGAGCTCGATTCTTCGCAGGTTGCTAAAATTTTAGAGAATGGAGATCTTATTGAAATCGAAATTGTTGATTCAGGCAAACATGCACTGGAACAAATCAAGAAGAATTCATACGATTGCATTATTGTTGATTACATGTTGCCGGATATTGCAGGGCTGGAACTGGTTACAGAAATAAGCTCAATCAAAAAGATGCAAATGACCCCGGTATTAATTTATTCTGCAAAAGATTTCTCTGCACGGGAAGCATCAAAGCTTAAACAGTATGCCAATAAAATAATTCTGAAAGATGTAAACTCATTGGATCTGTTATTGGAAGAAACTGTACTGCTTCTGCATATTGATCACAACGATCTTTTACCGGAAAAGAGAAAACTTATAGAAGATCTTCGCTCAAAGAAAGATGTATTAACCAATAAAAATGTATTAGTGGTGGATGATGACGTTCGGAATTTGTTTGCTTTAACCACAGCTTTTGAAAGATTTAATATTAATACAATAACTGCAGAAAGTGGCAAGGAAGCAATGAATATCCTGAGTGAAAATAGTGACGTTGATATTGTGCTTATGGATATTATGATGCCCGAAATGGATGGCTATGAAACCACCCAAAAAATTAGAAGGGAACATAAGAACAGCGGACTTCCGATAATTGCCGTTACTGCAAAAGCAATGAAAGGTGACAGGGAAAAATGTATTGAGGCCGGAGCTTCTGATTATATAACCAAGCCTTTAAAAATTGACCAGCTAATGTCGCTAATGAGAGTATGGTTGTATAAAAAATAGTAAATGGATCTTGCAAAAGCACAGGATTTAAAAAAATCTGACATAAAGATTTTAGTTGTTGACGACAGGGAAGACAACCTGTTTTCCATTGAAACAATTCTTGAAAAAGATAATTACAATATTATTAAAGCCAATTCAGGCAGGGCAGCTTTAAAAATTTTATTACAGCAGCACGATTTTTCCCTGATACTTATGGATGTTCAAATGCCCGATATGAACGGGCTGGAAACTGCTACCATTATTTATGAGCGGGATAAATTGAAGACCATTCCTATTATTTTTATTACTGCTTACAGCAATGATGATGAATACATCTTTAAAGGATATAAAATGGGAGGGGTTGATTATATATACAAACCAATAAATCCTGAATTACTAAGAGTTAAGGTGAGTGTATTTGTTGAGCTTTACAGAAAAAATCATCAGCTTATCAATCATGAAAAAAAATTAATAGCCGCTAATAAATCTTTACAAAAAGAAATTGAAGATCGAAAATTATCAGAAGAAAAAATAAAGCTGTTAAATAAACAATTAATAGAAAACAATGCACATTTAAAAAATGTAAATGAAGAACTGGATCGCTTTGCTTATGTGGCCTCTCATGATCTGCAGGAGCCTTTAAGAAAAATAATGGTGTTTAGTGATAAGATACTTTCGAAAAAAGATGATAATAAAGAAGTGGAAAAATATCTTACAAAGATCAGCAGTTCATCACAAAGAATGCAGTCGCTCATAAATAACCTGCTGCAGTTTTCAAGGCACTCGGTTAATTCTGTAGATTTTGTAAACGTTGATCTGAATGAGCTGGTAAAGGAAGCCATGATTGAGTTAGAGATAGAGATAGAAAAAACGAAGGCTCAAATAAACATTGATGCGTTGCCCATAATATTTGCTGTACCCAGTTTAATGCGGCAATTATTTTATAATCTAATTAGTAATGCTATTAAGTTCAAAAAGCCTGATGTAGTTCCTGTAATAAATATTTCTTCTGAAAAAGTAAAACCTGCAGAATTAAAAGAGCCTGTAAAGTTTATTGAGAATGTAAATTATTATAAGATATCAGTTTCTGATAATGGAATTGGCTTTGATGCAAAATATGCCGATGAGATCTTCATGGTTTTTAAACGGCTTCACAGCTATCATGAATTTGAAGGAACTGGAGTTGGGTTATCTATCTGCAAAAAAATTATTGAAAAGCACAATGGCTTTATCACCGCACATAGTAAAAAAAATACAGGATCTGTTTTTGTAGTTTCCCTTCCTGAAAGTCAGGCATAGCCCGCAAGACCTATCCAGGCTCACTAACCGGCAAGTGCAATTGTTTTATACCTGTTCATGAGTAAATGTTATTAACTTGAGTAATTATTAATCCTACCTTACCAAAACCGGATATTATGATCCGATCATTTTTTAAAAAACTTCCTTTATTCGAAGCGTTGGTCTTATTTATTGCTCTCCTTACCTTAATGGGTTGGGAGCCAATAGGCAATACAGCTTTAATGAGTTATGCCACTGCTATAGCATTTATTGTATGCATTGCATCTAAACTTTTTTTTGAATATGCATCTATAAATAAAAATTTGCTTTTGCCGGCACGGATTTTAGCACTATGCGTTTTACTTGCAGGTATAGTTACAATTACTGCAAATGTTTTTCAATTCGATTCTATAAATAATTCATTTTTTATTGAAAGAGCGAAGGGACCAGAATTTTCCATTGTGCTGATAACTGAATTCTGCTTTGTTCTTATTGGTACTGCCCTATATTGTATTACCCTGAGCAATGCTGAAAGAATATTTTTCCCTCATGTTATTTCCCTTATTACTTTATTTATTGCATTACTTTCTGCTATAGCATACTTTTTTACTCCAAATACATTTCATGGGATTATATTTCATAAACCTATGGGCATTGCCACATCAATAAATTTTTTCCTGATATCATTCAGCATTTTACAGGTTAATAAAGGGAAAGGTTTTATGGGGCAGATAACCAGCGAATATCAAGGGGCTAAAATAGCAAGACTGCTAATTCCTATGGCAATAGCCATTCCAATACTTTTAGGGTTTTTTCAACTGGAAACTGAAAAAACAAATTTGTATTCCAATCCTTATCACGTTGCATTAATTACTATAGGCCGTATAATAGTTTTAGTTTTTTTTATCTGGAGAACTGCAGTTATAATCAACAGATCCAACAAAGCTGTTATTGCAGAAATAGCAGAACGAAAAAAAAATGAAGAAACTTTACGTTACAGGAAGGCTTTACTGGAAGCACAGAACGGAGCTATTCCCGATGCCATTCTTATTGTAGATACAGAAGGGAAAATATTATCTTATAATCATCACTTCATTGAGATTTGGCGTATACCCGAATCTGTAATAAAAGATAGCGATGATACATCAGCGCTCAAATTTGCAATGACCCAATTGGTGGATCCTAATGCGTTTATTCATCGTGTTAATTACATTTATACTCATCCTGAAGAAGCGGCTCACGATGAAATTGTATTTAAAGATAAACGCATTATTGAACGATACGGAAACCAGGTAATAAGTGACGATGGAGTTAGATATGGCTGGGCGTGGTATTTCAGAGACATAACGCTTAATAAAAACTATGAGAATAAAATAAAAATTTTTAATAAAGACCTAGAAATAAAAGTTAAGGAACGTACAGAAGAATTAAATAAAAGCGAAAAACGCTTCAGGATACTGGTAGAAAATTCTTTAGACATTATTTCTCTTATTGATTTTAATGGACGTATAATTTATATCAGTCCTTCTATAAAACGGTTAACAGGATTTACAGAAGAAGAAATGATAGGTAAATCAGGATTTGATCTGATTCACCCTGATGATGTAGAAGGCGGAAAAAAATTCAGACTAAGTCTTATTGAAATGCCTTCTGTTCCTGCACACAGCACATTTCGTCTTTTACATAAAAACGGGAGTTACATATGGGTTGAAGGAACGGTAAATAACATGCTGAATGATGAA
>JAYVEA010000139.1:0-4533 GCA_043749085.1 Chitinophagales bacterium | reverse complement strand
GAGTGCTCTCAAAAGATGAAGCATGCTTTGTCAGCGGTGGTTCACGCTCAAGATTATTTATAAGAAATAAACGAATTGACCTACCAATAATCCAAGGCAAAGAAACTACAGGAGCTAATTCTGTTGCTGTAAAAAGTAAAAAGATTTTGATAGTTGTTGGCGGAGATTTTGCCAAACCTGATTCAACTGAAAAAAATTGTTTTATAACAAATGATGCAGGTAAAACATGGTCTGCTCCTGAAGTTCTGCCGCATGGTTACAGAAGTTGTGTAGAATATTTGGGAGGTAATAACTGGATATGCTGTGGATTGAATGGCGTTGATTATTCAGTTGATAATGGTAAGACATGGCATTTGATATCCCACGAAGGTTTTCATGTCTGCAGAAGAGCCAAGAATGGCAAATCAGTTTTTCTTGCAGGAGCAAATGGTAAGATCGGAAAACTTAGCCCCCTCTAAATCTCCCCGATAGGGGAGACTTGCTAACACTCATATGCCGTTACAAAGAATTTAAAATTCATAGTGGTATTTAATCATAGAATAAATGTACTAAGCAGGCTAAAAAGCAAGTAGTTAAAAAATGAAATTATTTTTTCTCAGCTAAAACAATCAAATATTTCCATAGTTTTTTTTGCAGTGTTTTGTATTGCAGATAAGCTGTCTGAATATTCTTCTTTCCCTGCAAAGTTGGATTTCGATTAACTAAACGGTATAAAAAGCCAAGTATACTTCCGATAAAATAAGAATGGTAAAGTCTTTTGGCTGAAGAAATAATTGCATTAGATGCATCTTCTATTTTAATTTCTAAAAATCCGGCAAGTTGCAATTGTTTTTCAAATTCTTCTTTGGTAGAAAAATTTTCCACTGCCCAGCCATGCGCCCACTGCTTAATTTGCTGCGCATCTTTTCCCTGCAGATATTCTTTCTTAAAGAAATCAGCCATTATTAATCTCCCATCTTTCTTAAGAATGCGAAATGCCTCTTTTAAAAATTCGGATTTATCGGTTGCATGGCAAACACTTTCTATTGCCCACACTACATCAAAGCTTTCATCTGCAAAGCCCGTTGCGATAAAATCCTTTTGTTCAAATTTTGCAAGGTGCTCCACTCCTTCTATAGCTGCCAGTGCATTTGCTTTGCTTACCTGTTTCTCACTTAAGCTTATACCTGTTACGTTGCAGCCGATATTTTTTGCAAGCCATATTGATGAACCTCCAATTCCACAGCCTGCATCAAGTACATTATCATCTTTTGAAATTGATACTTTAGCAGAAAGAACTTTATTAATATTTAAAAGCGCTTCATGAAAATTTTTTGTTGAACCATCCCAATAACCATAATGAAGAGAAAAACTTTTATCCAGATCCCAGAAAAAACGATATTGACTTTCACTCAGATCATAATAGCGTGCAATATCTTTTTGCGAGAACAAGGTGTACTATACGATTTACGATGTGTGATGTACGATATTTAAAAGTCATTAATTCAAACTTCTGAAATCTACAGGAACCAATTTGCTTACGCCTGCCTCCTGCATTGTAACTCCATAAATAACGTCAACAGTTGACATCGTCATTTTGTTGTGCGTAACAATTATAAATTGCGACTCCTTACTAAACTGCCGTATCATCTGCGTGAACTTGCCAACGTTGGCATCATCCAGTGGCGCATCCACCTCATCCAAAATACAAAATGGTGCAGGTTTAATTAAATAGATGGCAAACAACAGTGCAGTTGCAGTTAAAGTTTTTTCTCCACCACTCAATTGAGTAATTGAAGTTGGACGCTTTCCTTTTGGCTTCGCAATAATATCAATTCCTGTTTCGGCAAGGTCATCAGGGTTTTCAAGAATCATATCGGCAGTATCATCTTCTGTAAATAAAGCCTGGAAAACTTTTTTAAAGTTCTCTCTTACTTTATTAAATGTGTCAAGAAATTGCCGGTTGGCTGTTGCTTCCACTTCCTGGATAGTTTGCATCAATGATTCCTTAGCAGTGATAAGGTCATTCTTTTGTTCTAAAATAAACTCATACCGCTTTTTCATTTCAGTGAATGCTTCAATGGCAGTGGGATTTATTTCTCCCATATTTTCCAGGCGCTTTTTCATCCTGTCATTTTTTTCCTGCAATTCTTCCAGTGGGGTTTCTGTATTTCTTTCTTCATCAAGAATAGCGTCAAGATCAACTTTAAATTCAACACTTAATCTTTCCTTCATTCCTGCAAGCTGCAATTTTAATTCATTAAGTTTGTCCTTGATCTCATTCAATAAATGATCTATCTGTTCTTTGGATTTTTGCTTTAGGCGCAGTTTGCTTTCTTTTTCATTCAATGCATTCCTGAAATTATAATAAGCCTGGTCTGCTTCATTTAATTTTCTTTCTTCTTCTTCTTTATTTTTCAGCATAGCTGTTACAGCAGCTTCCAGCTCACTTAACAGTGCTGTTGTTTCCCTAATATTTTCAGAAGATTCTGCGAGCTGTTTATTACTATTCTCTACCTGTATATTAAGATCATTCAGTTGATTGGTTTTAAATTCAAGCTCCTGCTGCAATGCCGTAACCTTACTTTGCTGACGTGTTAATACAAGATTGTTTTCATTGTATAAATTATTCACTGAATTATATTCCTGTTCCGCCTCAACATACTCCTGCTCTGCCACCTGCATTTTATTGGCAAGTTCTTCAAGCTGTGAATTAAAAGTTTCAAGTTCTGTTCTTGTTATTGCAATTGATTGATGATTATTTTCTAACTGTGATTGCAGTTCCTGTAATCTTTGTGAACTTGTTTCTTCAGCATGATTTATATTCTCTGATTTATTCTGCAATGCAAAAACTGTATTAGTGAGAGAATTAATATCCTGCTGCGTTTGATTTATAGCATTCTCCTTTAACTCCTGGTTAAAGGCAATTACTTCATTAGAGCGTGTGCTGATAACTGCTTTTAATTCATTTACAACTTTTTCCTGTGAAGCAATTTCTTCTATTAGCTTTTCAAGATTTTTTGCACGACCTATTTTTTTTCCTTCGAATAAACCAACACTTCCTCCTGCTAAAAAATATTTTCCTTTTACATACTTGCCATGTTTTTCCAAAACAACTGAACCATTACTATTTCGTAATGCATCTTCATTTTCTGCAATAAAAACATTAGCTAATAAATAATTTGCCAGGCTTCGGTATTTATTATCAACCTCAATTACATTTAATGCAGGTATGGTATTAGCAGGTGTAGTTGTTTCTAAAACGTTTGCTTCATTAAGCTGATCCAGCAAAAAGAAATTTGCCTTGCCTTTTTTATTATAATCCAGCAAATGTACAGCCTGCAAACCTTCTTCAAGATTTTCTACCACATAATAATTTAGATAAGGCTCTAATATATTTTCAACCGCAGCACGGTATTCCTCATTCACATAAATTATATCAGAAAGAATTGGGGCTGCATGATTCCATCCTGAATTATTATGAAGAAACTTCACACTTTCAGGATAGCCTTCCATTGTATCTATAAGACTTTTTAAAAGATCGTGTTCATTTTTTCTTGAATCAAGTTTGCGGCTTTCTCCTGCCAGTTCATTTCTTAAGTCATCCAATAAAGACTGTGTCTGCAGTATCTGTTCTTTGGTGAATTCATTATGCTGCTGCAATTGCTGCAGGTCAGTGTTCTTTTGCTCAAGCTCGCGGGCTTTTATTTCTTTTTCTGTTTCTAATTCCTTCAGTTGATTTTGGCGCAATGCCTTTTCTTCTTCTATCTGCGCAATTGTTCTTTGTAAGTTTTGAATAGATGTATCTGCAACAGCAACTTTTTTCTCCGCTTCAAATTGATTGCGCTGAATGGTTTGATGTCCTCTTCTTACTTCATCTACTGCTGATCTCTTTTCATCAAAAACTTTTCTTTTTTCTTCAACCTCATTTTTTAAAGAAGCTAATTGCTCTCTCAGCTCATTCAGTTTTATCTCTTCGTCCTTTATCTGTTGGTGTGTAAACGCAATACTTTCATCAATACCTTTTAATTGACCTTCTGCTTTCTTTAAAAAATCCTGCAGGTTAGTTTCTCTCTCTTTTAAATGTTGAAGGCGTTGCGTACTTAAGCTTTTGTCATTTTCTTTATTGCGAACTGTATTGTGTAATTCATTAAAAGCATGCTGCATTTCCTGCAATGCTTTTTCCTTTTCTATAAAATTTACTTTTTCTTTTTCTACAGTTGCTTCTTCAGTTGCAATCGCAGCTTCCAGTTCAATGCGCCTGTCAGTCTCCTTTTGCATCTGTTCATTAAGATCCTTATAAGTGATATTAAAACCTTCCAGTGCAGCTTTTGCCAATTCAATACTTACCTCTTTATATTCTTTTTTTATCTCGTAATATTTCTCTGCTTTTTTGGCCTGGCTTTCTAAAGTTTTTAATTGATTATTTATTTCGAAAAGAAGATCTTCTATCCTTGCCAGGTCTAGCTCAGTGGCATCTAATTTTAGTTTTGCTTCTTTCTTTCTAGTTTTATAAATAGAAATTCCTGCGGCCTGCTCCAGCATTTTACGGCG
>JAYVEA010000138.1:0-4545 GCA_043749085.1 Chitinophagales bacterium | reverse complement strand
AAGCAGACAGGGCGCTGGATGCTAATTTTGAAAGGAACAGGGGCTCACTGCCATGGCCTGCAGATGGATTTATATTAAGCCGTTACGGACCTAATTCATTACCTGGAGGAGTTGAATATAATAATCCCGGGGTAAGCATTGGCACTGCAATAGGAGGCTCGGTAAAAGCAATATTTGATGGAGACGTAACCTTGGTAAATTCTATGGATGATAAACAGGTAGTATTTATTAAGCATGGAAAATACTTTACCGTTTACAGTAATCTTTCATCTGCAAATGTTCAAAGAGGGCAAACTATAAGAACAGGACAGGTTGTAGGAAGAGCCGGTGCCAATGATGATGGCCAGGGGGAAGTTGATCTTATTATAATGAAGGAAAGCAATAATGTAAATCCCGAGCAATGGCTTAGGAGAAAATGATCAGTCAATAAACGTGTTATATAATGCTTCGTATTCCGGAACAATATTATTTATATCAAATTTCATTGCCTGCTGTAAAGCATTATGTTTAAATTCTTTCAGTTTTACTTTATCAGATAAAATATAAAGTGTATTCTTACACATATCATCTATATCTCCAACAGCACTTAAAAATCCGCTATAATTATTTACATTTATTTCAGGAAGGCCCCCTGCATTTGTTGATATTACTGGAACAGCTGCTGCCATTGCTTCCAGTGCAGCCAGGCCAAAGCTTTCGTATTCGCTTGTTAGTAAAAAGATGTCAGATACAGCCAATATATCCTCCATTTCTTCCTGCTTACCTAAAAAACGAATATCATTATGAGCAGCACTTTCCCGGCACATCGTTTCAATGAAAGGTCTTTCAGGACCATCGCCAACAAATAAAAGTTTAGAAGGCATTTCTGCATTTACTTTTAAAAATATTTTTACAACATCCTCTACACGTTTTACTTTTCTAAAGTTAGAAGCATGCAATAAAATTTTTTCACCATTGGGAGAAATAACTTTTTTAAATGCATCAATTGGTTTTCGGTTAAAGCGTTTTACATCCACAAAATTGTAGATCACTTTTATATCCTTTTCCATTTTAAAATTCCTGTAGGTCTCATCTCTTAAATTATTTGATACGGCAGTAATCGCATCGCTCTCATTCATAGAAAATGTAACCACAGGCGAATAGGTTTTATCTCTTCCTACCAATGTTATATCCGTGCCATGTAAAGTTGTTACCACGGGAATTTTTATTCCCTGCTTTGCAAGAATTTGCTTTGCCATAAATGCCGCAGAAGCATGTGGTATAGCATAATGTACATGCAAAAGCTGTACATTATTATTAAGTATTACATCCACCATAGTACTTGCCAGTGCGGTTTCGTAAGGCGGATAATCAAATAAAGGATACGTAGGAACTCTTACTTCATGATAAAAAATATTGGTATGAAATCCGCTTAACCTAACAGGTTGCTGGTAGGTAATAAAATGAATATTATGTCCTTTATCGGCCAAAGCCTTGCCTAATTCTGTAGCCAGAACACCGCTTCCGCCAAATGTTGGGTAGCAAACAATTCCTATGTTCATATTCTGATTATTAAGTAAATGAGGTGCAAAATACTGATTCTTTAACTGCAACTATTGCCTCTTATCACTAAGTTTGTTGAAAAAGTTCATGAAAAAAAGTATTTTAATAATTATCGTTTGTTTCGGTTCTCAATTGGTGTTCTCCCAGTCACCGGATTCTATAATAATAAAAAAGATAGTTGATGAAACAATGACCAATGGTACTGCTTATGAAAATTTAAGGAAGCTTTGTAAACAGGTAGGTCCAAGGCTTTCAGGGTCAGCTAATTTTTTAAAAGCGGTTAGGCTGGTTTCAAATATGATGAAAGAAATTGGCGCAGACACAGTATACTTGCAGCAATGTATGGTGCCACATTGGGTGCGTGGAGAAAAAGAAAAAGGACAAATTATTTTATCCAATGGGAAAAAATATGATCTGAAATTATGTGCATTAGGTAATTCAATGGGTACAGGAACAAAAGGTATTACTGCAAATGTTATTGAAGTAAACAGCATGGCGCAACTGGATCAATTAGGTAATAGGGTTAAAGGAAAAATTGTATTCTTTAATTTCCCAATGAATCAAACGTATATAAAAACTTTCCAGGCTTATGGAGAGAGTGGTGTATCAAGGGTAACTGGTCCAACTCTTGCAGCAAAATATGGAGCTATTGGTGCTATGGTTCGCTCGCTTGCTATTAATCTTAATGATTATCCGCATACAGGTGTAACAATTTACAATGACTCATTCTCTAAAATTCCTGCAGTTGCAATAAGCACTAATGATGCAGAATATTTAAGCAAGGCATTGAAAAGAGGAAATGTGCTGAAAGCATTTTTAAGAACAACAAGTAAAATGTTACCTGATGCACCGGGATACAATGTAATTGCAGAAAAAAGAGGCTCTCAGTTTCCGGAAGAAATAATTACAGTGGGCGGACATCTGGATAGCTGGGATTTAGCGGAAGGCGCTAATGATGATGGTTCGGGTGTAGTACAAAGTATGGAAGTTTTACGAACCTTATATACATTGGCCATAAAACCAAAAAGAACAATACGTGCTGTAGCATTTGCCAATGAAGAAAATGGCGGACGTGGCGGACAAAAATATCTTGACGAAGCAAAAGCAAAAAATGAAAAGCACATTTTTGCTTTGGAGAGTGATGCAGGCGGATTTACGCCAAGAGGTTTTAGTTTGGATATGACTGAAGCGCAACGAAATAAAATTATAGCATGGAAAAATTTATTTTATCCATATGGCGCTTCGGATATAATTGCCGGCGGTAGTGGATCTGATGTTGGGCATTTAAAGGAGTTGGGAGTTGCCCTTGCAGGATTTACACCTGATAGTCAGCGTTACTTTGATATTCATCATGCGGCAACTGATGTTTTTGAAAATGTGAGCAGGAGAGAATTGCTTTTAGGAGCAGCAAACATTACAGCGCTTATTTGGTTAGTTAGTGAATACGGATTGTGAGTTGTGAGTTGTGCGTAATGAGTTTCGTAATCCTATTATCTATTAATCCTAAAAATCCTAATTCAGACAGCCAATATTAAAAATATCACCGGCTTTTTATGCAGATCAATTTTTTCATTTCTCCAATCTGCTATTGATTTTGTTTTAATGAATTCATTTTTTGATGTAAGCTCTACCGCAATGCAGAGTTGTGTTGATGGCCTGCATGTTTTTAAAATAGCTTCCAGTAATTGATTATTACGATATGGAGTTTCAATAAATATTTGTGTACATTTTTTTCTTGCTGATTCTTCTTCAAGCTCTTTTAGTTTATTAGCCCTGGGTTGTGCATCAATTGATAAATAACCAACAAACTGAAATTGCTGACCATTCATTCCGCTTGCCATTAATGCCAATAAAACAGAACTGGGGCCCACCAAAGGTTTTACCGTCACATTCATTTGCTGTGCTGCATGTACCAGAATTTGCCCGGGGTCTGCGATGCCGGGACAGCCGGCTTCACTTATGATGGCAATATTTTTTTCTTCTTTAATTTTTTGTTTGAATACAGCCATTTGTTCAGCTTCTGCTTTGTGAATAGTGAACCATTCATAATCATCAATTACAATTTCCTGCTCTCTCGGCAGGCAGGCTTTGCACATGCTTTTTAAAAATCTTCTTGCAGTTCTTTCATTCTCTGCAAAAATTACTTTACAATCTTTTACAGCATCAATAATATAAACTGGAATTGTATCAATGCTGTCTTCTGATAAAAAAGAAGGAATTAAATAAACAATACTTTTAGATGTCATGAATTATTTTGATGATGCAAACTTAGGGTAGCTGCAATTACTGCGTATGTGGGCGCTAATATCCAGCCAATTATTGGTAAGCCATGCATTAAATAAAATACCATGCCATTGCCGATTGCGAGGCCTTTATGATTGCCAACAAAATCAATACTTTGAGATACAGAAAATTTCCTGCGCTCACTGTTATAATCCAGCATCGAAAATCCAAAGTAATAACACTCAACAAATAAAACAAGTACGGGTGTTGCCCAGCCTATTAACGGTATAAATGCTAAAATGAAAATGGATATCATATAAACTGTTTGCCACAATGTATTTCTTATTGCTAATGCAATTCCTCTTATCACATCTTTTACAAACTGCTTCCTGTTAAAAGGATATTCTTTACCATTGATAATGGCATCGGTTTTTTCACTGATGTAAGCAAACACGGGTGACCCGATTATCAGGAATAAATATTTGAACCATGAAAAATAAAAAAACAATAATATAAGCTGGAGAATTAATTGCCCGAAAATAAAAAGAAAACGGAGCCAGCTGTCCTGCTCTTTAACCATAAATGCTTTAATCCCTGTTCTTGAAAAAACATAATCAATAACTTGGGCAGAAGAGTGCCAGAAAAAATAAATGCCTGCACAAAATAAAACTGCATAAAGAATGCCCGGTATAATGATCCACTTCCACAACCTGTGTTTTACAATAAATTGATGAGCTTTAAAATATGCCTGGATGGCTATGATAAGTTCTTTAAGCAATA
>JAYVEA010000137.1:0-4548 GCA_043749085.1 Chitinophagales bacterium | reverse complement strand
CTTCTGTCATTACCTGCCTTACCATTTCTTCAGTCTCGATCCAAAGCTCAGGTTGATCAACATATTTCTGTCCTAATTTTTTTGGATCGTGAAGTGATAACCGCATTACATATTTTTCAATCCCAAAAATTTTAAAATACTTTATGTACATATCATTTACAGCACGAAACTCCTGCGCAAATTGTTCTCTTGTACAATAAATATGTGCATCGTTCATATGCAAACACCTAACTCTCATCAAACCAAATAATTCGCCGCTTTGCTCATAACGATAACAGGTTCCATATTCCGCCAATCGCAATGGCAGATCTTTATAACTATGTTGTTCAGCAGCAAATATTTTATGGTGATGAGGACAATTCATTGCCTTTAAATAATAATTCACTCCATCCAATTCCATTGGTGGGTACATGCTATCCTTGTAATAAGGTAGATGCCCGCTGGTGAGGTATAAACTTTCTTTTGCGATGTGTGGTGTTACCACTCTCTTATATCCGGCAGCTAACTCCGTTTCTTTTGCAAGCTTTTCCAATTCTTCAATTATTACAGTTCCATTCGGCATCCATAAAATCAATCCCGGGCCCACATCATCATCCATGGTAAATATGCCAAGCTCTTTACCAAGTTTTCTATGATCTCTTTTCTTTGCTTCTTCTAATAAAAACAAATATTCATCAAGCTCTTTTTGAATAGGAAATGTTACGCCATAAATGCGGGTGAGCATTTTATTTTTCTCATCACCTTTCCAGTAGGCACCTGAAACGTTTGTAAGTTTTATGCCTTTAATAAACCCGGTGCTCGGGATATGAGGACCCCTGCACAGATCAGTAAAATTGCCTTGTGTATAAAAAGTTATTTCACCATCATTTAATCCTCCTAACAAATCAAGTTTGTATTCATCACCTTTTTCTTCAAAGTATTTTACAGCATCAGTTTTTGAAATCTCTTTTCTAATGTAAGAATTATTTTGTTTTGCAAGTTCAGCCATCTTCACTTCCAGCTTTCTTAAATCTTCTTCACCAATAACATTATCACCCATATCTATGTCATAATAAAAGCCTTTTTCCAGGGGAGGACCAACCCAAAACTTTACACCGGGAAACATTCCTTCAACCGCTTCTGCCATTAAATGTGCAGAAGAATGCCAGAAAGTTGACTTAGCATTCTCATCATCCCATGTTAAAAATTTTATTGTAGCGTCACTATTTATAGATCGTGTTGCATCCCACACCTCACCGTTTACTTCTGCTGCTAATACTTTACGGGCAAGTCCTTCACTAATTTGTTTTGCAATATCAAGTGCTGAAGAGCCTTGTTCATATTGCCTTACAGCGCCATCAGGAAAAATTATATTTATCATTTACAGTCTGGGTCTAAATCTTAGATTAATTTCAGGTGGCAAATTTAACGAAGTATTAGGCAAAGAAAGAATACGATAGAACGGTTAGGTTTTTATTTCACTATATTTTTGTATGCAACCATTGCAATAGCATGAATAAATTTTTTACTAGTTTATTAATATTATCAATTTTCTGTTTTCAGATTTATGCTCAGAAAAATAAACCCAGTGAATCTTTAAGAGGAAACACGCATAAAAAACCTCCTGTAAAATCCACTGCAAAAAAAACCACAAATCTTCCTGCACCATCTGGTTTTAAAAACGTTGAAAAACCTCTTAGTTTTAGCGGACAATGGAAAGGCGGCTTTGTTGATAACAGCACCAGTTTTATTGGATTTGGAGGAGAAAGAATTGAGTATGTGTTAGAACTGGAATCTCACGGCCCGGAGGTAACAGGTTATTCTTATACCTATTTTACTGATGCAGGTAAAAGATATTATACCATATGCAAATTAAGAGGCACTATAAATACAACAACAAAAGAAATAGTTGTTACTGAATATGAAAGAACAAAGTTTAATACTCCTCCGGATATCAGTAATTGTTTTCAAACACATAAATTGAAATATGTAAAAGAGAGTGCTGATACTGAAACATTACAGGGTACATGGATACCGGCACCCAATCAAAATGGTAACTGTGGTTATGGAAGAACCAGCCTGGCAAGAAGAATTGTAAAAACTAATCCTGAAAGAGAACAGAAAGTTTATGTTCCTCCTGTAAAAAAAGATCAGCCTTTTAAGCATATGAACAGGGTGCAACAACCTGCCGCAAAAAAAGCAAATCCGGTTGCTAAAGGTCAAAATAAAAAGCCTGTAATCGCATCTAAACCGCCATTGGTAAAAAACAACAACGCTTTAAAGAAAAATACATTACCCCAAAAAGATACTGTAAGAAAAGAAATCTCATCAACTAAACCTCCAATAAAAAAGGAGCAACCAATTGCTCAATCAAATCTAAAATTTGAGCAAAGAGAAAATACGGTGCTTAAAACCATACCTATTAAAAACGAAACATTTACTGTTGATTTTTATGATAATGGTGAGATTGACGGAGACTCTATTTCGGTTTTTTATAATGGCAAACTGGTTTTATCCCATCAAATGCTTTCTTACAAACCAATTACACTTACTTTAACCGCTGACCCTAACAGGGAGGTAAATGAATTGGTAATGTATGCTGAAAATCTTGGTGAGATACCCCCTAACACTGCATTGATGATTGTACATGATGGTAATAACCGTTATGAGCAGAGAATTGAATCTGATTTGGGAAGAAACGGCACTATAAGATTTTCTTATAAACCTAAAGTGCCTTAGTTTATATAATCAATACCGTACTTCTTACATTGTTCGGGATACATCATTATTGTATGGTATCTTTTATCTCTCCACAATGCAGCATGGTGCCTTTATATTCAGGATGATTTTTACCTAAGTAAGGATTAATGATCTCTTCTGTATTGCTTATCCAGCTTGCATCTTTCCCTTCTCCAAATGCCATTGGGCAATTTTGCCAATATAACTTTTCACCTTCGTAATGAATGGTTTTTAAAAGCGGGAAAAAATTTTCAGAGACCATGCGGAAATCCTGTCTCATCTCAGTGATATCCGTTTCTTTTGAAATAGCTTCTGCATTGGATTTAATATCTCCTATTATTAATTGTGCAGATTGAAAAATACCGGTTGTATCTTTTTTCAGATCATCCAATTTCACACTATCTATAACAGAAATAAATTTTTTTTCCTGCTCTTTTATTTTCGCAATATCGGCATTTACAAAAGCATCCTTAAGAGAAAGATATGCACTAACAACAGAATTAATACTTTGGTTAAACTCAGAAGAATGTTTTCCAACTTTTAAAGGCTGTTGCCTGGAACCTTCGTTATGAGATTTGTCTTTAAAAAACAACCACCATCCGCCCAATGCAAGTGCAACAATAACCAGGATAGCAAATAATTTTTTCATATTGATAATGTTTTTGCAAAAGTAAACATAAAAGGCAACTGCTTATAATAGTTCACAGCCGTTTTAAACCAAATACGGCGTAATTTTGCCGACTTAAATAAATAGAATGCTGTTAGGCTTACAAAATGTTACGTTTGAATTTGGTGCACGTGTAATTGTGGAAGATGCCACATGGCATATCCAACCTAATGAACGGATCGGTCTCATAGGTTATAACGGTACCGGTAAATCAACTTTATTAAAAGTTTTTACAGGTCAATACCAGCCATCAAAAGGTACTGTTGAAAAAAGCAGGGAGACAACTATTGGCTTTCTTCACCAGGATCTTTTAAGCTTTGATACAGACGATTCAATTTTACAGGTTGCATTAGGTGCATTTGAAAAAGTTCTTCAGTTAGAAAAAGAAATTGAAGCGATGGGAATGGAACTGGAAAAGAGTTCTGATGAAGAGCTGGCTCATAGATATGCTGACAAATTGCATGAGCTGGAAATTCTTGGAGGATATAATATTCATCATAAAACAGAAGAAATATTACAGGGACTTGGATTTGCAAATGCTGATCTGCAACGTCCTTATAAAGAATTTAGTGGTGGCTGGAGAATGAGAGTTCTTCTTGCAAAAATGATATTGATGCATCCCGATGTTTTGTTATTGGATGAGCCTACCAACCATCTTGATCTTCCATCAATTGAATGGCTTGAAAAATATTTGCAGCACTACCAGGGTGCTGTTGTTATTGTTTCGCATGACCGTTATTTTTTAGACAGGATGGTAACAAAGATTGTTGAATTATATCAACAGGAATTGCATTTTTATACGGGCAATTATACATACTACCAGCAGGAAAAATCCCAGCGGATAGACATTCAACAAAAGGCGTACGAAAATCAACAGGATTATATCCGCCAGCAGGAAAGATTTGTGGAACGCTTTAAAGCAAAAGCATCAAAGGCAGCACAGGCACAAAGTATAATGAAGCGTTTGGATAAAATTGAAAGGATAGAAAATACAGAACTGGAGCGGCCAAATATGCGTATCAATTTTGCGATCGATAAACAACCCGGGAGAACTTTATGTACATTAAAAAATGTTACAAAAGGATTCGGCAATCTAAAAATTGTTGAACATACAGGCGCTGAAATTAACCGCGGTGATAAGATCGGATTGATCGGCGCTAATG
>JAYVEA010000136.1:0-4599 GCA_043749085.1 Chitinophagales bacterium | reverse complement strand
GAATATTTTTCAATATGGCCATAGAGCATTGTTGCATTCGTGTGCATCCCTAGATTGTGCGCCACTTCGTGGATATGCAGCCAGCCTTCTGCATCTACTTTATCATCACATATCTGTTCTCTTATTTCAGGATGAAAAATTTCTGCGCCACCACCGGGTAATGAGTCCAGGCCTGCTTCATGGATCTTTTTCATTCCTTCTTCAATACTCAATTTTGCTTTGCGAAACATGTAATCTAATTCTACTGCAGTAAAACCTTTTATATGTAATTCAGGACGATGCTGTTTTATCTTTTGTAATAACTCACAAAAAAAATCGAGGTTCATTTTTGGATGAACGCCGCCAACAATATGTACTTCGGTAATAGGTTTGCCATCATAGCTTTTTACAATATCAAGCATTTGCTGCATGCTTAATTCCCATCCTTCATCGCGATGGGCATACAATCGTGAATATGAACAAAACTTGCACGCAAATACACAAACGTTAGTAGGCTCTATATGAAAGTTTCGGTTGAAATAAGTTTTATTTCCATGAAGAGCTTCCCTTATATAATTTGCTAATGTTCCTAAAAAAGCAAGACTTCCTTTTTCAAATAACAGCAATGCATCTTCATCACTTATTCTTACTTTACTAAAAACTTTTTCTGATATAATTTTAAGATCGTTGTCTTTAATTGCTTCTGATATCAGGCTACTCACAATTTCTTTTTTCATGAATTGTATTATATAACAAAGTTACTTCAGCATGCATTGTAAAACAAAAGAGGCTGCATGGTGCAACCTCTTTCTAAAAAAAATAACTTAATGTTTTACTACCCGTTCTACAATTATTTTATCCTTATAGGTAAGATTTAAAAAGTAAACTCCCGGGGCAAGGCTTATCGGATCAACAATAATTATATTGCTTGCCTGGCCTTGTATTATATTTTCCCATACTTTTTGTCCCATGGAATTATACAATGTAATTTTTTGGAGGTTAATGGGTGGCAAATAATGCTGAATTACAAATGAATTTAAAAAAGGATTTGGATAGATAAGATAGCCCTGATCTTTTAAACGTTGGGGTAATGTAATTCCATATACATTTATATTATCTATGTAAAGATTATTTTGCTTATTACTTTTTGCTACAAAATATAACTGGAAGCTTGGGGTTGTAACAAACGGCGTTAAATAAACTTTTATATTTTTCCAGTCCTTTGCGGTAGGAGTGAACCTGCCACTACTTGTGCTGGTTTGTAAATCTGTTCCCCATTTTTGCCAAACAATGCTAAAGGTTTGTCCACAATCCCTGCTAACCCTAAGTTCCAGGGTATCTATATTACCATTTGAACCATTATTTCCCAGGGCATAAGCAAGATCAAACGATACAAATAAAGAGTCATACAGGGAGATGCCTGTTATTACTGGAGAAGCAAATATATCAATGGTGTTTGCAACAGGATAATCATAATTTCTTATAACCATTGATGCACTTCCTGATTTTGCTGCCGCTGTTGTTCTTTCCCAGGTTATTGAATTATCAGGATTGTCTACAGCCCAATTTACCGGAGGAAAGACCGGGGATTCCAATCCTTCTGTTAGCGGTGTGGTTACTCTTCCAACTAAAGTAAATACTTTGCTCAGCGTATCATTCGATTGGTTTTGATCCCTTGAACTAACAGTAGTTAAAACATCTGAAATAAAAACCTTTATCGTATGGGCACCTGATGTAACTGTAAAAGGAGGATCTAATGTTAAACTTAACTGTTGACCGGGAGACAGATTTAATGCAATAAAAGCTGTAACTGCTGCAGGGCCATTATCCACACTGTAAGATATATTTACGCTGGCTATAGGTTCGCTGCCTGTATTTTTAATAGTTACAACCGGCGTTACCGTGGAAGTACAAATTATGGCATTAGGCTGATCGATGGAAATGAGTTGTAAATCACCAGGATCAGGCTTTTTGATATTTATGTTATCGAGAAATATATTATTGCCAAAACGGTTTGTATTTCTAAATGCAACGATAATATTTCCTGAAGATAAAAGGCCGCCTGTTATAGAAATTTTATCTGTTCTCCAATCAGAATTTAATGGTGTTATATAAGGCAATGTAGAAGTATCGGCAGTAGCAAGTTCCGGCCCCCATTTTTTATAAACTGTTGTAAATGTAGCACCGCAATCTTTTGAAACAAGAACACTCAGCGTATCATAGTTAGTAGAATCAGGATAATATTTATGCGCTATATCAAATGAGATAAGTATTGCCGAATCTGTTGGCGCAAATGTAATTTTTGGTGTCCGCAATTCATCAATTCTACCGGAACCATCATTATTATAATTATCAATTGCCGCAGAAAAATTACTGTTATGTCCTGGCGTTACTCTTACCCATGTAAAATCTCCGTTAAGATTATAGATTGTCCATCCGGGAGGAGGAAACGTGCTGTTTTCAAATCCTTCTGTAACAGGTATTGGCAGTGGTGTTGCAACTGTTAATGTGGCTGTAAGCGTATCATTTGATGGAACCTGGTCAGGATTTATACCATTAGGTTTAGAAGTAAAAAATTTAATAACGTATGTACCTGTGGTAACCGGTATTGAAGCAAAGGTTACTACCGTTGTATATCCAAAAGGCAGATTAGGAGAAATATTTTGCGTTATAGCCGCCCCACCATTTACTATCATGCCCACAGTAACTGTGTTTAAAGTATTTAATCCATTATTCCTTATTCTTACTTTTGGAATAAAATTGCCCGGGCATGGAATGGTAGATGGATAAGCAAAGGAAGTACATCCTACCACCTCAGAGCCACCAGGACTCACGGGTTGAAAGGGAGAAGCGTCTATCGTAACAGCGCCGGCAGGTACAGTACCTCCTGACGAAGTTTTCAAACTTGCACGGCAATTATCAAGTACCCATTCCATCCTCTCCACCTGTTTTTTTGTGAACAAACTATAGCACGCATCGTCTGTATAATCCATATAATTCTGGTACATAATTCCCGGAGAAGAAGGAGAACATGCATCTGTTTTTATACCTGATGGGCAAACGCCGGAATTAGATCCACCCTGGTTTGGTGTATCTCCTATATCAGATGCGGTATTGCCCTGGCCGGGAGGATTAAATAACCCTGCCGGTAAACTGCACGAAGATCCTACTGTAGTTAAATTTTTAAAATCATCACCGGTACAGGCTGTGCCATCATCTCCCCAATTGTGTAACAAGCCAAAATAATGTCCTATCTCATGCACAGCTGTTCGGCCTAAATTGTATGTAGGAAGTGTATAGCATGGATTATTTCCCCAACTTCTTACATTGATGAATACTCCATCATCAGCTAAGCTTCCTGATGTAGGAAATTGAGCGTAACCAAGAATACCCTGACCACTGGCATCATTACCTACCCAAAGATTTAAATATAAAGATGGATCCCATACATCAGATCCGCCCTGGGCAGAACGTTTAATGGGATCGATAGTTTTATTTACATCAGAACCTGCACTACTGATTACCCTGTCGATACCATTTGTTAATTGCCCGGATGGTGTTCTTCTTGCCAGCGTAAACCTTATCTGGGAATGTCCTCTTACTGCCTGAAATTCAGGCGGAATATTGGTGCTATCGGGATTTAATCCGGAATAATCAAGATTTAATTTATCAATCTGCCATTGCACATCTGCATCTGTTACTCTATTAGGATTATTTAAAACAATATGAACAACAACAGGTATGGTTACTACCGTATAGGTTCTATAAGTATTTACAAATGGGCCAGAAGGAATTGCCTTTGAAAGCTTTTGCGCCTGTGTTCTCAGTCGTGGGTCATTTTCAAACATTTGCTCCACCCTTATCATAGTACCACAACGGTTTATACCATTTTCTTTATTTTTAATTTGTGAAAATGTTATCGTGGCAAAAATTACCGAAAGGAAGGTTAGTACGATTTTTTTCAATACAGAGAATTTATTTGGGAGCCCTGGTAACTATAAACTATTTACAGTAGGTTTTATTATATTTAAAATTAAGATTTATTTTAAATACCAGATTGATATAAAGTGAATTATTTACTAAATCTATTATCTTTCAACCTTAAACCCGTTTCATTAAGCTGCTTTATTATCAGGATTACATTCTGCTTTCAAACGCTGCTCTAAATGTTATTATTATTGTATACATTTTTAAATCATAATACATTTTAAATGAATATAAAGCTTCGCCTTATCGTAATGAATTTTCTGCAGTTCTTCGTATGGGGTGCATGGCTGATAACAATTGGCACTTATTGTCTGAATGCAAAGCATTGGACTTTCCCACAATTTGGAGATATATTTTCTACCCTTGCTTTGGCTTCATTATTTATGCCCGCAATTACAGGAATTATTGCGGATAAATGGATTAATGCAGAGAGGCTTTATGGCATTCTTCATATTCTATATGGATTAATTCTTTTTTATGTGCCGCAAGTAAGTGACCCAAATACTTTATTCTATGTCATATTTGGAGCAATGATCTGCTATATGCCTACCATTTCACTTTCTAATACCATTGCTTATACTATTTTAAAAAGAGATGGGTTTGATGTTGTAAAGATTTTTCCTCCAATAAGAG
>JAYVEA010000135.1:0-4600 GCA_043749085.1 Chitinophagales bacterium | reverse complement strand
CTCTCACACCAGTTACTGATCGAAGGCTTGGTGGGCCGTTACCCGCACCAACTACCTAATCAGCCGCACAGCCATCTCTAAGCGATAAATCTATAATTACTAAGTGATGCCACTTTGTAATGTTACGGGGTATTAATCCAAATTTCTCTGGGCTATCCCCCACTTAAAGGAAGGTTGTGTACGTGTTCCGCACCCGTTTGCCGGTCGCCAGCAAGTATTGCTACTCCTGCTGCCCCACGACTTGCATGTATTAAGCCTGCCGCTAGCGTTCATCCTGAGCCAGGATCAAACTCTCCATTGTAAATGAGATTTGATCTGACTTGTAAATTCTCTCTCGAAAATTAACGTCAAATTCTAAAAAAATTACGCTTAACATTACCTTGTGTTAGAATTAAAAATTCTATGCTGTTGCTTCCAAACTTTCAAAGATCTTTTGGCCTTTTTTTGACCACCCATTTTTATTTGGGAGTGCAAAAGTAAGTGCCTTTATTTACGCTGCCAAATATTTCTAATTTATTTTCAGAAATCCTGGTAGTTTATTATGTTTTATGGGAGAACTGATTTGCTATTTTACAAAGCGGATGCAAAGATAACACATGTTGCTTTTATACACCAAAAGTTTTAATAAGTATTTTGTTAAGAAATTATAAACAAAATTGAGGCTTATTTTAAAACTGATTATTGAAGAATAAAAATATCCGGATTAAATTTAACTGCAACTAAAAAAAGACCTTGAGGAGGCACTGAAAAATCTGCTTTAGCAGAGTCTTTATCTTCTATTATTTTCAAAAAATCTTTTACGGAAATTTTATTTGTTCCAACCTTAAGCATTGTGCCAACCAAACCTTTTACCATGCCTCTTAAAAAACGATTGGCAATAACAGTATAGACCAGCGTATTTTCTTTAATTATCCATTCACTTTTTCCCACTTTACAAAGGAAATTTTTAACCTGTGTATTTTTTTTAGAGAATGAAATAAAATCTTCATACTCCAAGATTTCCTCAGAAGCATCATTTAATTTTTCAATATTCAGTTTGTAAGGAAAATAATAAGCTGTATCCTGAAGAAATGGATTTTTCTTTTGGTAAATAAAATATTTATATTCTCTGCTAATTGCATCAAACCTGCAATGCGCAAAATCTTTAACCAAGAATATTTTTTTGATAACAATATCATTCGGAAGTAATGCATTTAGATTATACAAAAAATCAATCTCAAAATTTATAATATCCTCAATATCAAAATGAAAAAAATTTTGCAAAGCATGTACACCGGCATCTGTACGGGAAGATCCCGTTAGTTCAAAATCTTTTTTAAAAAATATTTTTAAGGACTGTGTAACTTCTGCCTGGATTGAATTTGCGTTTTGCTGTATCTGAAAACCTGAATAATTAGTGCCTTTGTAAGAAACTTCTATAAAATATCGGGGCATAAAAACTATTTATGGATCATTGCCCTGAAACGAGTGATATAATAAGCATCAGATAATTGTTTTTCTAAAGTTGAATACACATCAGAATCGGAGACAAATGGGTATGCTATATCAAAGAACATATACTTGCTTTCATCTTTTAAAAATAAAACACTAAGATTTTTTATTTGTTCAGTAGTAAAACATTTTGTTTTGAAAATTTTTCTTGCAGCCTTTATCATATCCTCATCACTATTTTCTGCTACCATTTTTTTCCTGATCTTTAAAAAATCATCCTCTGTGGCAAAACTTTTACAATCTGAATTTATCATTGTTGATTTAGGAACAGCTTCCTTATTTGCCTCTTTAATAATATTTTTTTCTTCTTTGGTAATTTTATAATCAGACTTATCAATCTTTGCGTCTTCTGTAGGCACAGAAACAAAAGGTTCTGTAATTTTTACTTCTGCTTTTGTCTTTTTATCATAAGGTATTAAAAGCCGTATAGTATCTTTCGTTTCACCATTATCATCTACATACAGCATAAATATTCCCTCTTTACTATTCTTTCTTGATTTTCTTTTGATAACTGATCTTAAAGATGCCACATCATTATTTGAATTCGTGGTTTGAATATTATCCTTGCTTACATTTATTTTTTCGGGAACTCCCTTTGCGACATCTTTCTGCACATTCGCAGAATCCTCTAATCCAGTATCATTTTTCTTTCTTTTCTTTTTTACTTTAATAACTGCAACATCACTTTTTGAAACTATTGTTTGTGTTGTATCTTTTGGAATTATTACATTTGTTTTTTCCGATATGGTTTTCTTTGCTATATCCTTTTGTGTAATTGTAGAATCCTTCAATGCATTATCATTCTTCTTTGATCTTTTCTTTTTTGTTTTAGTAACTGCAACTTCGCTCCCTGATATTGTTGTTTGTGCTGTATCTTTTTGAATTATATCATCAGCCTTTTTAGAAATCATTTCTTTTGCTACATCAGTTTTTATAGAATCGGTTTTCAAAACAGCAACATTATTATTTGAAATTATTTGAGTGGTATCTTTTTGCTTTTCCACATTTGGTTTTTCTGAAATTACTTCCTTAGCTATATCTTTATGGGTTGTATCCAGCTGTAAAATATTATCAGGTTTGGATATGGCAACATCCTTGTTTAAGGTTAAAGTGTTAGCCGTATCTTTTGGAATTTGCTCCATAGGTTTCTCTACTAGAATTTCCCTGGCTACATCCTTTCGTAAAATAGTTGAGTCGTGAACAGCACTTGCAAGCATGGTTGAGAAAGGATCCGTTTCCTTCTCATAAATTATAACAGGTTTTGTAATAACGTCACCGGGCACAATAACATTATTCGTTTGAACATTTAAAAGCTGCCATTGTTTGTCTCCCGCATTCTTAATTATAAAACCAACATCTTTCTTATTAATAGAGCAATTAAACTCCTGCTCAACAGTAGTTTCCGGAAAACCAAGTACAAGGCTATAAAGCCCATCATCCAGCTTTGGAATAATTAAATAGCCTAGCGGATAAGAGTTTAAAACCTTATTGTTGATCTTTACAAAAAATGGTTGCTTGTTTTCCGTTTGCAAATAGATAAACCTGTCCTGCTGCGCACTTACGGGTAAACAACTGAGAGAAAAAAAAAGGCTTGTTAAAAATATTTTCATAAGTCCGAAAACTATACTGCAAATCTAATTTAATATACCTTACTGTATTACTTCACGCTAAAAATTGAATTGTTTTAACATTAGTCCAATTACTTTTGCAAGTCTAAAAATATACTATGAAATTATTTTTGTTTCTGCTGGCATTTATAATGTCCCCATTTCTAATTAAGTCACAACCGTCAGATGAAGTCTCCGCAGTGAATGTATATCGTGGTTCAGCTCAAAGAATTAATGATCTTGTACATACCAAACTCGATGTAAAATTTGATTATGAGAAGCAATGGCTTTATGGTAAAGCATGGGTCACTCTTCATCCTCATTTTTATCAAACTGATTCGTTATCACTTGATGCAAAGGGAATGGACATTAAAGAAATTTTTTTATTAAAAGGAAATTTAAAATCGCCATTACAATACAAATACGATGGTATGATCCTGAATATTATGCTTGATAAGATGTATAAAGCAGGCGAGTATTATACAGTGTATATCGATTATATATCCAAACCAAATGACCTTAAAGTAAAAGGCAATGCAGCAATTACCAATGCAAAGGGATTATATTTTATCAATCCTAAAGGAGAAGATAAAAACAAACCAACACAAATATGGACACAGGGAGAAACCGAAGCCAATAGTGTTTGGTTCCCGACAATTGATAAGCCTGATCAAAAAACAACTGAAGAAATATACATGACAGTGCCTGCTAAGTACGTAACACTTAGCAATGGATTACTTATCAGCCAAAAGAAGAATACAGATGGCACAAGAACTGATTACTGGAAAATGGATCTCCCTCATTCACCCTATTTATTTTTTATGGGTGTTGGGGATTATGCAATTATTAAAGACAGCTATAAAGGAAAAGAAGTAAGCTATTATGTTGAAAAAGAATATGCAGATGTTGCAAGAAAAATATTTGGTGAAACACCTGCTATGATCGCTTTTTATGAGAAGATAACCGGCGTTCCATATCAATGGCAGAAATATTCGCAGATGACTGCAAGAGATTTTGTAAGTGGCGCCATGGAAAATACTACGGCGACACTACACACAGATGCTCTTCAACAAAATGCCCGTCAATTAACAGATGGAAATAAATATGAAGATTATATAAGTCACGAATTATTTCACCAATGGTTTGGCGACCTGGTTACTACCGAAAGCTGGAGTAACATAACTGTAAATGAATCGATGGCAGATTATAGTGAAACTCTGTGGCAGGAATACCGGCATAGTAAAGACGCTGCTGACCAACATATTGAAGAGAACAGGCAAACATATTTATCAAATCCTGAAAATTCCCGGAAAAATCTTGTTCGCTTTTATTATAATGATAAAGAAGATCTGTTTGATAATGTTAGTTATGAAAAGGGAGGTGCAATATTACATATGCTGAGGAATTATGTAGGTGATAGTGCCTTCTTTAAATCACTGAATAAATATCTTAATGATAATAAATTTAAAAACGCAGAAGCGCATCAATTGCGTCTTGCCTTT
>JAYVEA010000134.1:0-14228 GCA_043749085.1 Chitinophagales bacterium | reverse complement strand
TCTCCACCCTCAACCTGGTTGTAACGGATATTAAAACGGTTATGAGCGTTAATGTTCCAATCTATACGTGCTAAAAATTTTTCTCTTGTAATAGATGTGCTATATCCTTCAAATCGACCCGTTTCATATCCATATTTGTCTTTTAAATAATTACTTATATACGTTAAGGAATCTGCAGTTGGGCGTGCTATACTTCCTGTTCCGGTATAAGGATTACCTGGCGAGGATGCAAAACGTGTGGATACTTGTTTTGGTTGATTTTCCGTTTCATAATTCACAAATACAAACAATTTATTTGGTATGAGAGGGAATCCAATGCTGGCACCATATTGTTTAAAATTAAATTTATTGCGTACAAAAGATGTTTTATTTACTTTATCCCCTTGCTGTTTCTCTGACCTCCAATAATAATAAGCGGTACCACTAACATTGTTGGTGCCCGAACGTGTAACTGCATTTACTGCACTTCCTATAAAGCCGGATTGCCTGATATCAAAAGGAGTAATATTTATAGAAATTTCTGCAAGAGCGTCCAATGAAATAGGAGATCCGCCCGCCGGAAGATTGTTACCAATCCCAAAGGTGTTATTAAAATCCGATCCATCAACTGTAATATAATTCTGCCGGAAATTACCACCTCCTACAGATGCTCCGTTTGCTTGCGGGGAAATTTTTAGCAGATCATTTAAATTACGGTTAATACTTGGCATTCGTTGTATTTGAGCAATGCCAACATTAGTAGATGCGCCGGTGCGGTTTGCATTCAATATTGCATTTCTGCCGGTAGCTGTTATGGTAACACCTTCAAGGGTTGCACTTGATTTTTGCAGTACTGAATTCAATATAAATGGTTCCCCAAGTTGCAAATTAATATTATCATAACTATCGGTTTTATATCCTACATAGGTGATAATTACTGAGTATGGTCCGCCGGAACGCATATTAGGAATACTAAAACTACCACCTGTTCTTGACACTGTAGTATAAGTTGTACCAGTGGGTTGATGACTTGCACTTATGGTAGCACCAACCAAATTTTCTCCATCAACACTTTTTACAGTTCCTGTCATGCTACTCGTAGTAATTTGAGCATTTATTAATGATGGAACAAAAAATAAGGCAATAATAAAAGGTAAAATTCTTTTGTATAACATAGTAGTCAGTTTTTTAACGTGGCAAAGAAAAGAAATTATATTGTAATGAGTGCTAAGTTTTATTAACAAATTAATAATTCATCATTCAATTAAATACTAGGGCAATATCCTGGTACATTTTGCTGCTTAGGAGTAAATCTTCTTACTACAATTTATTCTATGGAAATTATTGTAAAGATGAGCATACATTAATTCATTTCGCAATTCGTAATGTTGATTAACCCGGACTTACTAAAAACGTTGTGCATCATTGCTATCTTTGCATAAGTAAACAGAATAATACATTATGTTAGATACAATTGAAACTGCCATCGAGGATATTAAAAAAGGTAAACTTGTAATTGTAGTTGATGATGAAAGCCGGGAAAACGAGGGAGATTTTATTACTTCAGCAAAAAATGTTACGCCGGAGATAATAAATTTCATGAGCAAAAACGGAAGAGGATTGATATGTGTACCCATTGCTGAAGAAAGATGCGATGAATTAGGATTGGAGTTGATGGTAAACAGAAATACTGCATTGCATTCAACTCCTTTTACGGTAAGTGTTGACCTTTTGGGGCATGGTTGTACAACCGGTATCTCAGCACATGACCGTTCAAAAACTATCCGGGCATTAATTGATCCTGCTACAAAGCCACAGGATCTTGGTAAACCCGGACATATTTTCCCTTTAAGGGCAAAGTCGGGTGGTGTATTGCGCAGAGCAGGTCATACAGAAGCAACCGTAGACCTGGCAAGACTTGCAGGGCATGGAGAAGCAGGTGTATTGGTGGAAATTATGCATGAGGACGGAACAATGGCAAGACTTCCGGAATTACATAAAATTGCAAAGAAGTTTGATGTAAAATTTATCTCGATAAAAGATCTTATTGCTTACAGATTAAAAACTGAATCACTGATACATGAAGATGTGAGTGTAAGCATGCCTACCAAATATGGAACTTTTGAGTTAATAGCCTTTAAGCAAATTAATACAGGTGAAGAGCATATGGCATTAAAGAAAGGCAGCTGGAAAAAGGATGAACCTGTATTGGTAAGAGTTCATTCAAGTTGTATGACAGGTGATATTTTAGGTTCACTGCGTTGCGATTGTGGAGAGCAATTACATGCTGCAATGAAGATGGTAGAAGCTGCTGGTAAAGGTGTGGTATTATATATGAACCAGGAGGGCAGGGGTATTGGATTGCTTAATAAACTTAAAGCTTATAAACTTCAGGAAGAAGGAAGAGATACCGTTGAAGCAAACCTTGAATTAGGTTTTGGACAGGATGAAAGAGATTATGGTGTAGGTGCACAGATATTACGCCAGATGGGCATTACAAAAATAAAATTGATAAGCAACAATCCCCGCAAGCGTGCAGGTATCACGGGCTATGGTTTGGAAATTGTTGACACAGTGCCAATTGAAATTCCATCTAACAAGCACAACAAAAAATATCTCGAAACTAAAAGAGATAAGCTAGGTCATAAGATTATGGCGAATAAATAAATTAATTCTTAGATTTTTTGCCCCCAAATAACTCATAGAAGGAATTAAAATCTTTTCGGTAAGATAATAATATTCCTGTGCGGTTGCGTCGTGTAACTCCTGCAATATCCCCAAGATCCGCATCGCTACGGTTAAAGCCAACAACACGTAAGCCGCCACCGGGTGTAATTAAGTATTCAAATGAAACATCAGGCGTAAACAAAAAATTAGTGCTTGAATTACTGGAAGCCGCAACAAGCCTGTAATCTACATTACCACCAAAATTTATAAGTAACCTGTTATTTAAAAAGGCTGTTTTAAAACCAAAGTTGCCAAGGGTTTGAATCTGCTTTTGAGTGCCACCTTTTTGAAAATTGAAATCAGGGGCACTGATATTTGTATATAGATTTACCTGGTCAGTTTTTAATAATTTTTGAAGCCAGTTATTAAGTGAAGAGGAGAGCGTACTTGAAAGTACCTGCCCAACTGTTCTAAAAACAAAGTTGCCGGTATTGTTAGTGGTAAGTAAACTTTGATCATCAGAAATAAAAGAATTAAATAACAGGAGCGATGTCACCTGTTTATTCATCACATTTTTATCTGCCTGGTATTTGGTTTTTAAATATTGACTGGCAATTGGATCCGACCGCAGAGGGTTGTCAAAAGGAAACGTAAATTCAAAATCGGGGCGTGGATCTTTTAGCGTTCCTCTTAATTTAAATACAACATCTACATCACCTTTTTGATTCCGATTTCCTGTGCTGGTTACAATGCTCCTCAAATCCACCTGCCTTGCCCTGTAAATTGCGTCAATATTAAGATTGGCTAAATAAGGATCTCCCTGCCATTCAATAAATCCGGATTGCAAAGTGAAAGGTGTTTTTAAAAATGTTTGAAAGTTAAAAGTGTATTGTCCTTCTTCAACATCATATCTTCCACGGATGGTAAGTGGTTCCTTAGTACCCACATTTATATTTAATTTGCCGCTGCCTCTTGCTTTAATAATATCACCTGTTGTTTCATCAAGTATCACATCTATTTCTGCAAACGGGGTAGCGATGATCTCCATATTAACCTTAATGTTTGTTTCTTCTCTTACGGTTACATCACTCCGCATCTCTCTTCCAAATTTTATAAATTCTATATAATTTATTTTTCCTGTTTCGGCAACATCACCTGTAGGCAAATAAATAAGGCTGCTGTCAGTAGGCTGTCCTGTAATATTCATTTTCATATCACTTATCGGCCCCTCCAATTGCATTTGTGCATCGCCGATCACATGCCCATAAAATTCTTTATTATCTTTTGGAGTAGTGTTAAGCAAAATAAATTTTCCGGGAAGGCCGTTCCTTCTATCGGTTCTGAAATGAAGATCATTAAAATAAAAGTTATCAAAAAAAGTATGAAATAGTTTACCGCCTATAGTAGCGGTGTTATTTAAGGTGTCCCTGATCTTTATATTTCCAAAATCAATTTCATCTTTATTAAATTTTAAGATTGAATTATTACTAAAATAATATTTACAACGCGTATAGTTTACGGTAAGCGATGCATCATTAAGTGCTACACTGCCTGTTACTTTAGGATCACTGCCTCTGCCTGAAATATTTAATTGCCCGGTAGCATAACCTTCTATGCCCGTAAAAATTGAGTTTAGATATTTTTGCAAAAAGTGAATGTCGGATTTATCAAGATTAAGACTTCCGTTTAATTGGTTGTTTGTTGAATCTTTGGTTTTATAGGTAACATCTGCAATAAAATTATACGCTGCGTTATTAGAATTGGCATTCGCAACAATATCTCCTGTAACCGAAGAATAGCTTCCTGAAGTTTTTAAAACCCCTATGGAATCGTTTTCAAAATGAAACTGATCTATTTGTGTAACAAAACCAACTGTCATATCTCCAAAGGGATCGTTTATTTTCAGGTGCCCTGTCATCAAGCCTTCAAACTTTGGAGATCGTATAAAAAACGGAACAATATCCCCAATGTTTATTTTTTTCAGATCTACTAAAACATCATTACTGTTTCCTGTGGAAGAAGGCTCAGTTGATATAATTAATTGCTGATCATTCTGTACAAATTTTACTTCAGTTGCAGTTAGTAAATTTTTACTTAACACAAGTTCGCCTCCTTTTTCCAGTATCCATTTTTTATCATTAATAACAAAGGAAGATGGATTGAAATTCAATTTAAATCCATCAGGCAAAGTTTGCAAACGCAACGAAAGATCTGCTTCATTTAGTGTTTTACTTGCCGATGTTTTTATGTTGATGTCAGACACATCATTATTGGCAGTTACAATAATTTTTGTATCTGGAAAATGCAGGCTGTCATTTATTATTATGTCTCCTACAATGCCCGAAAGCTTTAATGTATCGAAGGTTCCTGCCCCTGTGAAATTTACATTATTGAAATCAATGTTATTATAATTAAATTCAGGAACACCTGCTATAATATTTAAAGTGTTTGTAGATAAATTAAGATAGCCGCTGATATTTGTATTATTAAAACCCGTAATTTTTTTACTTAATAAACTGATATAATCATTAATAACTTTTGTTTTTATGTCAAAAGTAAAATCCTGTGGATGGATGTTACTGCGGGGCTTGTTTATGTAAGAAGGATAATACCTGTTAAGTAACAATTGAAATGCATCCGGCAGCTCAAGTATTTTAAAATTACCTGCAACATTTGCATCCAGCTCATTACTTTGTACAGACAGAAATTTTTTCCCATCTACAATGGAAGACTGTATCGTTAAAAAATCAAAAGATAATTTTTGATCATTATCCACTAATGTGGCATTATAAATTTTTGCAGAACCAAGAAAGTTATCAATATTATTTCCGGAAAAGTTAAGATTGAATTTACCTGTCAATGCAAAATTATCATTGGTTAATTGAATATTTTTAAGATTAAGCTTTGCAACATTTGCATCAAAATTAAACTGCGGCACATTGGTACTTAAATCAATTGTTCCGTTAAGGCCATCAATTTTTACATTTGGATCATTGATGCTTACGGCACCTTTAAATACTTTGTTTTTAAAATTCCCTTTTGCGATAATGTTCTGGTAATTATACTTATTAAATTCAATTTGCCTGATGGTGCCATCTAAAGTAACATCAACATCTTTTGCATTAAAACCTCTGCCGGCAATGTTGCCGTTAAAGGAAATATTTCCCAGCTGGGCATCACTAATAAACCTCCCTAACTTAAAGTTATTTGTAATGATTTTTCCTGAATAAACTGAAGGCCCGTTGCCGGGAAATTGTATATGTACATCTGTAATTAACGTTCCCATGTCTGTGCTAAGTGTTCCATAAGTAACAAAGTCTTTAAAAAATCCTATGAAAGTTCCCGCAAAATGAATATTGCCTAAGGCTCGGAGATTAGGGCTGGTCACTTTTCTAAGAGATGGAATTAGCGTTGCAAGTTCTGTATAGGTAGTTCTGAGATCATTCGATTTTAAATTAAGGTATGTTTCAGTTGCATGTGTCAATCCTCTTATAGCAATATCCCCGTCAAAATAATTATTGCCTGATCCTATTTGCATTGTTTTTCCTGATAGATTATCAATAGTGCCACTAACATTTCCATTAATTAAAAAATTTCTTTGCCATGTTCTTAAAGAAGGAGAAAAATATGCTATATCATAACTGCTAACCACACTGCCGGTAAAGTTGGCTTCAACATTTACAGCCTGTTCAAAATTGGCAAAGTCTTCATTGAAATTATTATACCGCATTACAAAATAATTTTTTACATGGCTGCGGTTTGTGATGAGATCAAGATCTCTAAACTCCATCTCTTCCGGTGTAAATTTATAAGTAGCAGCTATTTTTTTTATTTCAAATCCTGAGCGGTCTTTTGCTGCAATATTGATACTGGCAGTAACAGTATCTTTTTTAAACTGCACATTTTTTAAACTACCGTTTATAAAAGAGGCAATAATATGTCCGCCATCAAACATATTAATGTTAGGCGCTATTCCATTCTCGCTTTCAATGGTAAGGCCGCCATCTTTTATTTTAATATTGTTTACTGTGATTAACCAATCCTCTTCATTCCATTGCAATCCATTTTTTTTTGATGCCGGAATGATTTTTTTTATAATTTTTGCTCCCGCTCCCTGGTAATTATATTCTGAGTACAGAGGATGATCCAAATTGATCTCATTTATTTTTATGATCTTATTTTTTGTATCAAATACATCAGGCGTAAAATATAGCTTATCAAATGACACAAGCGTATTTTGTCCCGTCCATTCATCCTTCTTCCATATTTTTATCCTGTTTAATTCAACCCTTTTAAGATCAAGCTTTATAACATTTTTTGATGTATCTGTTTTCTTTTTTGGATTTGAAAAATAATCAACCAGGAATTGATAGTTCCATGTAGAATCTTTCCTGTTCAGGTTTATGATCGCATCATCCAGGCCAACATATTTTAATGTGATGTTATCTTTAAAAAAGAACCAATCAGTAATATTTACTTTGGCAGTTTTAGCGTATAATAAAGTATCATTTTTTTTATCAAGAACCAAAGTGCCTTCCAGCAGCATCTTATCAAATAATCCTAATTCCACATGCTTTATTGAAACGTTTGCATGAAGGTCTTTAGATAATTTATTTGTTACTCTTTTTACTATCCAGTTTTGAAATGGAGTAGTGTTAACCATGATCCATAACAAAACAATAAGCATTAAAAAAACGAGTAAAAATTTATATAATATATTCAGCGTTCGTTTCACAATTATGTCTGTAAATTTAGTTAAACCAATGCGTTGTGCCAATTGATGGCCACGTGTATAAAGTTTTTAACACAGTTTTACTAACAGAGTTTATAAGATATTGCAAAGTTTTTGAAGATCTTTTTTTGTATGCAATGCATTAATTACAATCCGGTTTATTTTTTTAGAAGAAGGATCAGGATATCCAAACGATGAAATGATGATTTGTTTTTTTAAAAAAAAGTCTTCTCCATTTTCGTTTTCACAAATAAAAACAGGGAGTAATGAATCATGCTTTATTAGATAATTTGGCAAATGTTTTTTTATGTAGTTTATATTTTTCATAAGTTTCTTTCTTTGATAAGCATATAATTTTTTGCTTTTAATAAACGCATGAACAAGGGAAGGATTAACAGATGTACTGCCTGTATAGTTGGGATGTTGCCTTAACCTTTCTCCCCATCTTTTAGTGCAGCTAACAGCTCCCCCTTCAATATTAAATGCCTTTGAAAGTGAATAGCAAATGATATATTCAATATTTTCTTTTTGGGTAAGTTGAGAAATAACTCCTTCCCCGTTATTACCTAAAATTCCTATACCATGAGAATCATCAATTAAAAAAATTATTTTTTTTGAAGAATCTATATTTTTTAAAAATGAAAAATTATGGATGGCTGCTTTTAAAATATCTACAGAATCTGCGACTAAAACAAATTCATTTTCTTCTGAAGAGTTTATCAGGTAAGGGACTTCATTTTTCCAGTCGTTAAAGCTGACTAAATTGATCTTTTTTGCACTTTCAATATTTATTGCAGGATGTGTTCCTGGTGCAATTAAAATATTTTTATAAGTAGATAAAATCTCTGATATTGTTTTTCCTGCTAAATACCCCGAAGAAAAACTAACAGTGTCTTCCATACCGTTTATTTCTGAAAGTTGGGTTTCAAATTTTTCATAAATTTTTAATCTTGTATTGGAAATTCTTGAAGAAGGAAAAAGTATTCCATATTTATCAATGCCTTCTTTTACAAGCTTTCTAAATTCCTTCACATGGTTCATCCCGAGGTAAGAGTATCCTGAGAAAAATAAAAATTCTTTACCACCAATAACAGAAGTTCTTCCCGGCGTATTTTTTAAATAAAACATTATGGCTGGTTTTTCAATTCATTATTAATCTCAGCCGAACGGCCCTTTGGTATCGATAAGTTTTGCCAGTTTTTATTTTTGATGATCTTGGCAACATAAATAATTTGCCCTACATGATAAGGATAATGTGCAAGCTGCCTGTTGATCGCATCAACTACTGAAAGAGGCTCACTTCTAATATAAATTGTTTTCTCAAGATCAGCGACTGATAAAGATTCCAGGGCATCTAAAAAACATTTCCACCCTTCTTCCCAAATAGAAATTAATTGTTCTTTAGTTAAATTTTGATCTTCAAACTCTGCATCTCTTTTACGCCATTCTTTTTCTCCATCACCGGTTAAAAAATCAGTCCACCTGCTTAACATGTTTCCCTGCATGTGTTGAATGATTACGGCAATACTGTTTGACTCATCTGATGGAATAAAATGGAAATCTTTTTCATCTAAGATGACAAATGTTTTATCGGCTAACCCTTTATAATAATTTAACCTCTTAATTGCAGATGTCAAAAACCCCCCTGTCCCCCTATAGGGGGAACTTAAATTTGAAAGATTTTCTTCATTCATATTTTAAAAATTAATTACATCCAATCATATTCCCCTTTTAGGGGGTTAGGGGGCATATCCTGCCGTAGCATCATCACCCCTTTTATCAGCAACAGCTTCTATTTTTTGCGGTGCAGATTTTTTTATAACTTCTGTTCTTCCTATCGCACTTCTTTCTTTTAAAGCGTACCCTATTTTAGTTAATTGTTTTTTTACATCTTCATCAAATCCTTTTTCAACATCAATTTGATCGGGTAGCCATTGATGATGAAATTTGGGTTTGTTAACCGCATCATCTGTTGTCATTTTAAAATCAATAATATCTATCAGCGTTTGAAAAACACTTGTTGTAATTGTTGTTCCGCCCGGTGTGCCTACAACCAAATAGGGCAGATTATTTTTTAAAACAATGGTTGGTGTCATACTGCTTAGCATGCGTTTGCCGGGTGCAATTGCATTTTTTTCGTTGCCAACAGCGCCATACAAATTAGGCACACCGGGCTTTACGCTAAAATCATCCATTTCATCATTTAATAAAAATCCTGCGCCGCTTACAACTGTTTTACTTCCATAGGAGTTATTTAAAGTTGTTGTTACAGAAACCGCATTGCCTTCATTATCTATCACACTAATATGTGTGGTCTGTTCACTTTCTTTAATATTTCCAGCTTTTGTTTCTGCACTGCTGCCCGCTTTGCCTGGTACATAATCTTTCATCCTTCCTGTAAGATATTTATCACTTACTAAAGTTTTAACAGGAACCTTTACAAAGTCAGCATCGCCTAAAAAGTTTGCCCTGTCAGCATAAGCTCTGCGTTCTATTTCGGTCATTAGTTGAATTGATTGTGCAGTTTCAAACTTCATAGAAGCAACATTATATTTTTCTATCATCTTCATCATTTGCTCTAAAATAATTCCGCCGCTGCTGGGTAAAGGCATTGTAATTATTTTATGACCTCTGTAATTAAAAACTACAGGTGTTCTCATTCTTGCTTTGTATCTCTTAAGGTCTTTCTCTGAAATAATTCCATTTCCTTTTTTCATTTCTTCAATAATCAATCTTGCTGTTTCACCTTCATAAAATCCTTTTGCTCCAAGATCTCTTATTCTTTTTAATGTATTGGCAAGATCTTTTTGAATAAGTGTATCACCCGATTTCCATAAATTATCTTTTACAAAAACAGGCCTTGTTGTATTTAATTTAATGAAATCATCTCTTGTAGAATTAAAGCTTTTGGCCTGCGCTTCAGTAATGGCAAAACCATTTTCTGCAAGATCAATTGCAGGCTGTATTAATTTTTTAAAAGAAAGTTTTGCATATTTCATGGAAGCAAGTAGTCCTGCAATAGTTCCCGGTACACCTGCGGAAAGATGGCCGTTTATTGAAAGATTAGTTATTGGGTTACCATTAGCGTCAAGATACATATCCCTGGAAGCTGCGGCGGGTGCCATCTCACGGTAATCTAAAGAAATATTTTTTCCATTTTTGAAATGTGCTACCATAAATCCGCCGCCACCAATATTTCCTGCACCCGGATAAACAACCGCCAAAGCCAGTTGGGTGGCGATAGCAGCATCCACTGCATTTCCTCCGTCTTTTAATATTTGTACACCAACTTCACTTGCCAATGTATGGGCAGAAACAACAGCACCGTTTTTACATTTAATATTCTTTTTTATTTGATAGTGGTAAGGATCCAATTTTAAACCCTGGGCACAAGCAAATGCATTTGATAAAAAAATTATTACTGAAATAGATATTATTTTCTTCTTACACATTTCTATTTTTTGTCGAATTTAAGTTATTGGGGTAATTTCATGTAAATTTTACATATTAATAAAGGTTAACCTTACTAAATTACAGTTTATGAAAAGAATTCTTCAATTGAACAAAACAATCATTTTATTATTTATTTTACTTACTTCCTTAACATTTGCACAGGCACAAACCGGTACTATAAAAGGCGTTGTTCGCGATGATCGTGGACCATTGGCAGGAGCATCTGTTACTGTGGGAAGTAAAGGAACAACAACAAACGAAAATGGTGAGTACAACATAAAAGTAGCTCCCGGGAAACATAACATTAATATTACTTATGCAGGTTATAAATTATACAGTACAAATGTAAATGTAAGCGCAAATGAATCTGCAACAGCTGATGCTTTATTATCATCATCAGTAACAGGCGAAGATATTGTGATTGTAGGAAGCCGCTCTGCAGGCCGAAGTAAATTATCAACCGCCGTACCTGTAGATGTAATACCAATGGCACAAGTGATTAATGATATTGGACAGGTAGACCTTAACCAGATATTAAATTTCATTGCTCCCTCTTTTCAATCCTCACGTCAAACTGTTGCTGATGGCACGGATCACCTGGATCCTGCACAATTAAGAGGATTGGGAACAGACCAGGTATTGGTTCTTATCAATGGTAAGCGGCGTCATCAATCTGCCTTGGTAAATGTAAATGGTACAATAAACCGCGGACAGGTAAGTACAGACCTTAGCGCAATACCAGCTACGGCTATTGAAAGAATTGAGATATTGAGAGATGGTGCAGCTGCGCAATATGGTTCGGATGCAATTGCCGGCGTTATAAATATAGTTTTAAAAAAGAAAACAGGAATATTGGAAGCCGGCGCCAGTTATGGAGCTTATGTTACGAAATATGATAAAAATTATGCTCTTTATAAAATCCAGGGGAAATCTGATGATCCTTCTGTAAAGGTTACTGATGGCAACACTTTCCAGGGTTCATTAGGTTATGGCTTTAATATTGGCAAAGGTTATCTTTCGCTAAACGGTGAATATATTGACCGAAGTGCTACAAACAGAACAGGGACTTTTACAGGACGTGTTTATCCTAATGTAGGTGGTGTTAATAGAGATGATTCTATAATGGATGCCCGTGGCACAACAAGAAATACTTTTGACCTGCATGCAGGTAATTCAAAAATGAAAAGTGGAGCCATTTTTTACAATTTCGGAATACCTGCCGGACAAAGTGGTGAGTTTTATATTTTCGGAGGTTATAGTAAGAAAAATGGAACTGCTGCCGGTTTTTATCGCTATCCAAATGGCATCCCGGGCAATGCTAAAATTTACGCTAATAATGTGTTTGCTATTTTTCCTAATGGGTTTTTGCCTGAAATTCACACTGATATTATGGACTTTTCTACAGCTGTGGGTTTTCGTACAAAATTTAACCGGTGGAATTTTGATATAAGCAATACTTATGGCATTAATAAGTTTGATTTTGGTGTTGAGAATTCTCTGAATTATACACAGTTTGCTAATGCCGGAAATATGCAAACATCTTTTGATGCAGGAGGATTAAAATTTTATCAAAATACCATAAATGCTGACTTATCAAGAAAGCTGGATGTTGCAGAAGGATTGAACTTTGCTACAGGAGCAGAGTATCGCATTGATGGATTTGGTATAAAAAGCGGCGAAGAAGCTTCATATAAAAACTACGATGTTAATTCCGGTGCTGCATCTGCAGCTCAGGTATTTCCAGGATTTATTGATCCGCTGGGTGATGATAGAACCAGACATATAATAGCAGGATATTTAGATTTGGAACTGGATCTTACTAAGAATTTTTTAGTAACAGGCGCAGGTCGTTATGAAAATTATAGTGACTTTGGTTCAACTTTTAATTATAAATTCAGCAGTCGCTATAATTTCGGAGATCATTTGAGCTTAAGAGGCTCCTATAGCACTGGTTTTAGGGCCCCTTCAATGCAACAAAAATATTATGCTAAAACAAACACTTTGTTTGTAGGTACACCTCCGGCTCCAATACAGGCAGGAACATTTACAAATGATAGCCAGTTAGCAGGTTTATTGGGCATTCCAAAGTTAAAAGAAGAAACCAGTAATAATTATTCAGTTGGTTTAACAGCAAAACCTTTTTCAGGATTTGAAGTAACTCTTGATGCTTATCAGATAGATATTAAGAACAGGATAATATACACAAATAATTTTGATGGCAAAACCAGCCCACAGATAAAATCTATTTTGGATGCAGCCGGCGCAAGTACAGCTGCTTTCTTTACTAATGCTATTGATACAAGGGCAAGAGGGTTAGAAGCTGTATTTTCTTATGCAAAGAAGTTTATGAAAAATCAATCTTTGCGTGCTACACTTGCCATGACGTTTATTGACAATGAAGTTAGAAAAGATGCAAACGGAAAACCAATTATTCATGCATCTGATATCTTACTAAATGGCGGGCAATTAAAAAATTATTTTAATCGTGAAGATCAAAGTAGGGTAGAAGTTGCTAATCCAAAAAATAAGACCAGTCTTACTATTAATTATAAGATAAGTAAGTTTGGTGCAATGATTCGCTTTGTCCGCTTCGGTCAGGTTCAATTTGTAGATGGTGCTAATCCTAATGATCCTTTTACACCTTTTACAGCCACAAATGTTTTTACAGGACAGCCGGAAATTACCGATCAAACGTATTCGCCAAAAACAGTTACTGATGTATCTCTTTCTTACGAGGTGACTAAATCACTAACTGCAATAATTGGCGCAAATAATGTTTTTGATGTTTACCCCGACATACAGGCACATAGTGCCAACCAAAGTTCAGGTCGTTTTTTATTCAGCCGTCGTGTAGGCCAACAGGGATTTAATGGCGCTTATTATTTTGCACGTTTAAAATTAAATTTAGATACAAGAAAATAATTTGAAGATTGTAGTCATTTAAGCCGGATAGTAAAAACTATCCGGTTTTTATTTAAAAGGCATACAGAAAAAATCAGGATGCATTACATTCGTAAATAATTCATTTAGACATGCGAAAATTTGTTTTTTTATTACTCACTACTCACTACTCACTATTCACTTTTGGCCAATCACAAAAAACATACACTTCTTCAGAGATATTATTGCAGCTAAAAAAATTAAATGTGCTTGGTTCTGTTTTGTATGTTGCTGCACATCCTGATGATGAGAACAATCCTTTGCTTCCCTATTTTGCAAATGAAAAATTATACCGTACAGCATACTTAAGTTTAACACGTGGAGATGGGGGGCAGAATTTAATTGGTGATGAGCAGGGAGTAGAACTTGGTTTGATAAGAACACAGGAATTATTGGCTGCACGGAAAGTTGATGGCGCTGAACAATATTTTACCAGAGCTTACGAGTTTGGCTTTAG
>JAYVEA010000133.1:0-4637 GCA_043749085.1 Chitinophagales bacterium | reverse complement strand
AAGATGGGCAATGATTTTGTAAGCATAGTAATTATTGATCATCCTAAAAATCCTAACTATCCAACCTTCTGGCATGCACGGGGATATGGATTGTTTGCTGCTAATCCTTTGGGAGAAAAAATTTTCACCAAAGGGAAAAGTGAAAAAAATTTAAAACTTACCAAAGGAGAATCAGTAGCGTTTCGTTACCGGATAGTTGTAGATGAAGGTGTAAGGTCTATTTCAACCGCTAACATAAATAAACTGGCTGCAGCGTTTGAAAAGAAGAATCAATAATCTTTCATCGCAGAGAACATGAGTTAAAAGAGGAGCGTGAGTAACTCTGCGAAAACTCAATTTTCTCTTTTCTCTGCGGTGATATTCTCCGTTATTTCTTCTTCGGATAATCCAGCGGCTTTATTTTTTTACCTTCTTCACTATCCTTAATTAATGTGGCAAGCCTGCTGAGTTTTGTTGATTCCTGCTTTGCGCTCATTACCCAATTGATGGCTGGTTTTCTATAAGATGGCGGCATGGATTGAAAATAATTCCATGCTTTTTTATTCGCCTTAATTTTTTTTTCAAACTGCGGTAATAGTTCTACCACAGACCTTTCAAAAGAATATGTTCTTAATTTATTTTCATCTTTATTATTATAAAGTTCGAGACCCTTTGGTTTCATCAAGCCAAGCTTTTTTAGTTCTTCTACTTTTTTAATATTAACTGCACTCCAGATGCTGTTTGGTTTGCGTGGCGTAAAACGTATCGTATAGCTTTCTTCATCAATTGAATTGCGGATACTGTCTATCCATCCAAAACACAACGCCTCATCTACTGACTGAGACCATGTGATGCCGGGCTTACCTGTAGCAACACGGTAAAAACCAACCAAAAGTACAGTTGCCGTATCAGCATTTTTTTCAAACCAGTTTCGCAGGTCTGATTGTTTTTTAAAGAAGATGGGTTTCATAATATGACGGTATAAAGTGGCTACAGGCATGGGTAAAGATGATCACATATTATCTCTTTGCCTTTGCACCAGGTTTTCTTTCTGAAATATAACCATCATAGGAAATAGCGCTGCGATCCATACTGGTTATAGTAAGTGAGCCCGAGGCGTTATCAAAAATTGTGAAGTACAATTCCTGTATATACATTTTATCCTTTGGCTTTATTGAAATATTCCATCCTCTTCCTGAGGGTGTAACGGCAGAAGTAAAATTGGTAGAAGTAAAATCGAAGTCAATATCAGATGGACTAACCGGTGCTGTATATCCGCGGCCAAAAAATGGCAGATAACTTATGATGGTATCTTTAGAAACTGACATTTCATACCCCGGCGTTAAATATCTTCTTCTGCCGCTCATAGGATTTACATAGGATGCAGTAAAAACAAAGTTTTGTGATTCAACGAGCCTTTTTAGAGCAGCAGCATCCAATGGAGGATCGGCTTTGATATTCCGTGTTGGGGAGCATCCCAAAATTGCTAATCCAGCAATGATAATAAATGTAGCAGGTAGAAAATTTTTTAGTCTCATGCTATAAAGGTTATTACTTTTCTCGCAACATCTGTGCCCTTATATTTAAAAATTATTATCCTCAGTTCCTTCTCGCCAATACGACGGTATTTTTAAATTGTTTTTTCTTTCCCGCTGTATTAAATATCTCTGTGAAAATTATATAAATGCCCTGTGAAAGTTTTTGTTGCTTTTCTCCTAAACCATCCCAGGTATAACTTCCTTTAATTCCACTCAACGCATTCTTTTGAAGATAACGAACGGCTCTGCCGGAAGCATCAAATATGGTAATATTGGCTACATAACCGGGCGAAGGAAAACTATAATTGATAATAGCAAAATCATCCATGCCATCATTATCCGGAGAAAAAATTTCCGGCGTTATCGTTATTTCCCCCTGTGCCTGCTGGTCAATTCTTAATTGAGAATTTTTATAGCCCGGCGTACCATATCCTATTGATGTTGCAGCAGAGTGAAAATTATTCTGAACCGAAGGGGCATTGTAATTAATTCTTTCCAGCGATACTCCTTCAGTATTTGATATCAGCGGGAAATGCCATTTATCTGAATACATAACTTCATCAACAATTTTTCCCTGTGCATTTAAAAGGATAACATCTCCCTTATCATCAGGAAAAGAAGGCATGTTGCTTACCTGAATAAATGCACCGGGATTGGTAGTAATATATTGCTGCATTACAATTTGCGGATCTTCGGTTATCACTAAAAAATCCCCCGGAAAAAGTAAAACGCTTTCTGCTGTAAGGTTCTGTATGCTGCTGATAACATTAGTGCTGTTGCGGTTGGCAATATATAATTGCTTTGCATCAATTATTTTTTGTGAGCGATTGTATATTTCTACATAATCAACACCGCCGCTTTTTGGGTTGAATAAAATCTCATTGATAACTACATCAAAACTATCTGCAACAGAAGATAACCCAACACGTACTGTATTTTTTGCACCGATGGAATTGCCTGCACAATCGGTTACATTATTGGCAGTGATCGTATAAATTTTATTAGGGGCTAAAAATGTATTTAATTTAAGATTTACCCGGTCAAAAACGGGAGAAACAGTTAGTGCAGATTGGGGAACGCCAATTCCATCGCTGATGTTATAATTTGCAGCAGTAGCGCCTTTCAGGCTGTCAAGGGGTTCATCAAAAACCAATGTAATATTTAAATTATCAACAGCAAAAGCCCGTAATAATTTGGGTGAAGTTTTATCAGGGTTAGATGCATCTACAGAATTTTTCTTTCCCGGTGTGCCTCCTTTTAAATCAATACTTGCTATCCAGTTGGTAAAACCGCTACAGGGATTTTTAGTGTCTATCATCTCCAATGTCCAGCCGCCATCTTTTTTTACTTCATTTTGGTACCAGCTGATAGTATAATTAACTGCATGAATTATTTTCCCCTGCAAAGAAATTAAAGATAACAGGTCACCATTATTACCCAGCGAAGGAAAACTGGTTACAGAAATTGTTGGACCAAATGCCGACATAGCAGCAACGGCAGAATTTGTGCAAACAATTATAAAGCTATCCGGTTTTAAAATATAGGATGGCATTGGGCCGCTTTGTCCGGAGAGATCACCAATCCTGAAACCCAGTAAATTAATTGCAACTGCAAAAGTATTTCTCAGTTCTATCCATTCATTATTCGGTAAGCCAACCTGTGGCGTGGGGTCAGCCATTATTTCATCTATCACAATATCGTACCGGTTTGCAATTTGTGCAGTTGAATGATATATGAAGAAAAATATAGTTAAGATAATGAGGGAAAGTTTTCGCATTGAAAAAATCATCTTCCAAGATAAAAAATCATTTGTAATCCCCATTATTAATTTTACTCGTTACGTTTTTGTAAATTGCACTCTTAATTTTTTTAAGAAATGAGAGTAGCTGTAGTTGGCGCAACCGGGCTGGTTGGAAGCAAAATGTTGCAAATACTGGAAGAAAGAAATTTTCCGGTGGATGAATTATTGCCTGTGGCTTCGGAAAGATCTATAGGAAAACAAGTTGAGTTCAGAGGAAAAAAATACCCTATTATTTCTGCTGAAGATGCCATCAAAGCAAAACCTGACCTGGCATTATTCTCAGCCGGGGGTAGTACATCACTTGAGCTGGCGCCAAAATTTGCTGCAGCAGGAATTACTGTTATTGATAATTCATCGGCATGGAGAATGGATGCAACAAAAAAATTAGTTGTTCCCGAAGTGAATGCACATGTTCTTACTAAAGAAGATAAAATAATTGCCAACCCGAATTGTTCAACAATACAAATGGTAGTTGTATTAAATCCTCTTCATAAAAAATACAAAATAAAAAGAGTGGTTGTTTCTACGTACCAAAGTGTTACAGGTACTGGTGTAAAGGCAGTTACACAATTGAACAATGAAAGAAATAATATTGAGGGCGAAATGGCTTATAAATATAAGATTGATAAAAATGCTATTCCTCATATAGATGTTTTTTTAGATAATGGCTACACCAAAGAAGAAATGAAAATGGTGAAAGAAACAAATAAAATTATCGGTGATAATTCAATAAAAGTTACAGCTACGTGTGTACGTATTCCGGTAATGGGCGGGCATAGTGAAAGTGTGAATATTGAATTTGAAAATGATTTTGATATTAATGAAGTAAAAGAAATTCTAAGCAACTCTGATGGCATTGTTGTTCAGGATGATTTAGATAATTTTATTTACCCAATGCCATTAACTGCACAAGAAAAAGATGAAACTTTTGTGGGAAGAATACGGAGAGATGAAACACAAGCCAATACTTTAAACTGCTGGATTGTAAGTGATAATCTTCGCAAAGGTGCTGCAACAAATGCGGTGCAGATAGCAGAGTATTTGTTGGAGAATAAATTAATTTGAATTTAATTGATCGTCCATGTCTCTCTTCCTCTCAACAATTTATCAAGATCACCTTTTCCTTTGGTTGCAATTGTTTCATCGATCTGCATTGTCATACTGTCTTCGTAACAGGCTCTTTCATTTTGATAGAAAACACCAAAAGGCCTTGGGAAATGTCCTTCAATTCTTGGATCATCAAACATGCGTGAGAGTATCTGAGCCTTATAGAAATCTTTTTCATCGTGTATCCAGAGATCTTCAGTGATTACACTATT
>JAYVEA010000132.1:0-14304 GCA_043749085.1 Chitinophagales bacterium | reverse complement strand
CTGTTATCATCTTCTAACCACCGATATGGATCGCTGACCTTTGTTCCGAAATAATCATCAACCTGGGTTACTTTTCTTGTTTCAGGGTATTTTATCTGGGCAACTGATGACAGCATTGCAATTGCTGCAATAAACAGGGCGGAATATTTTTTTATCATTCTTTTTTTGATTTTGGCTGAAATTAAATATTGTTTCCAAGTCCGTCAAAAAAATATGTTTATTTGTAAATATGTAGTTTTGCCACCTTAATAAGAATAATAAGCGGATCAGATTATAATCATGAATAAAAAAATAACAAAGATCGGCGTACTCACATCCGGCGGTGATGCTCCCGGAATGAATGCCGCCATAAGGGCCGTAGTGCGTACCGGCATTTACAATGGACTGGAAGTATATGGAATATTACGCGGCTATGCCGGCATGATAGAGAATGATATAATTAAAATGGAAAGCCGCAGCGTTGCCAACATTATACAGCGTGGAGGAACTATTTTAAAAACAGGCAGGTGCAAAGAATTTTTTGAATATGAAGGAAGAAAGAAAGCCTACAATAATTTAAAAAAACATGGCATTACCGGGCTGGTGATAATTGGTGGTGATGGTTCTTTTCGCGGTGCACAAATATTCAGCAATGAATTTGATATACCCTGCATAGGCGTACCGGGTACAATTGATAAAGATATTGCCGGAACTGATTTTACAATTGGCTTTGATACTGCTGTTAACACTGCCGTAGAAGCGATAGATAAAATAAGGGATACAATGGATGCTCATGACCGGATATTTGTGATTGAAGTTATGGGTCGTGATGCCGGATATATTGCATTGCACAGCGGCATTGCAACCGGTGCAGAAAACATTTTGATACCCGAAAAAAAAACTGATATAGAAGCTGTACTTAGTGCGCTTACTGGAAAAGAAAGAAGACACAAACTGGTAAACTTAATTGTAGTGGCCGAAGGTAAATTTGGAGGTGCTAATGAAGTAGCTAAAGTAATAATTGAAAGAATGCCCCAACAGGAAGTAAGGGTTTGTATCCTTGGACATATTCAGAGAGGGGGCTCGCCCAGTTGCTTTGACCGCCTGATCGCAAGCCGCATGGGTTATGCTGCCGTAGAATGTTTAACGGAAGGAAGGCCTAATGTATTTGTAGGCATTGTAAATAACCGAATGCATTATATTCCCTTAAATGAAGCTGTTAAAAAGAAACAAAGGGTAAGTGAAGAGTGGATGAAAATTGTAAAAATATTATCTTCTTAGTGAGTTGTCAGTCATGAGTAGTGAGTAAATAACATCTGTATTACAATTACTCACAAATGATAACTCACTACTCACCGTTAAAATCTTTATCATGTTTTTACAACTTGCACATACTAAATTAAATGTATATCAATTTTCACAGGCAATGGCTTTAGAATGTTACAAAGTAACCCACCAGTTTCCAATTGATGAAAAATTTGCGATGATACAACAAATAAGACGAGCTGCATTATCAGTACATTTAAATATTGCAGAAGGATCTTCCAGGAAATCAATAACTGAAAGAAATAGGTATTTTGAAATTGCAAGAGGCTCCGTGATTGAAATAGACGCTGCAATCGGAATTGCACACCAGTTGTCTCATGCGTCTTTAGAACAATTACAATTACTTGGGGACTCGATTATAAACACTTTTAAATTATTAAGTGGAATGATCAATAAAAACAATTCAATCAATTAAGAATTAACACTTACAGCTCACCATTCACAATTCCCTACTTTATGTCAAAAAATATAAGTAAATACCTGCACCGGAATATTGACAATCAGGCAGGTATTGAACACTCGATAAAAAGAACTAAAATAGTAGCAACAGTAGGCCCCGCCTGCGATACATACGATAAGCTTTTAGAGCTCGTAAAGGCCGGCGTAAATGTTTTTCGCTTAAATTTTTCACATGGCACACACGAGGATAAAGGAAAGATAATAGAATTTATTCGCCGTATAAATGATACAGAACCTTATAATATTGCCATACTCGCTGATCTGCAGGGGCCAAAACTCCGGGTAGGAGAAATAGAAAATGATGCACTGGAAATAAAGCCCGGTGATCTGCTCACGTTTACAAACGAGAAATGTATCGGAACGAAAGAAAAGATATATGTAAGTTATCCTAATCTTCATTCAGATGTAAAGCCCGGCAACTGTATAATGATAGATGACGGTAAACTTGAAGTACGGGTTGTTGAAATTGAGCCAAACAATGATGTAAAAGTGGTGGTGATAATGGGAGGAATTCTTTCTTCTAAAAAAGGAATAAATCTCCCTGATACAAAAATTTCGCTCCCTGCCTTAACAGAAAAAGATCTCATTGATCTTGATTATATAATTGATCAGAATGTTGACTGGATAGCACTTTCATTCGTTCGGCAGGTAAAAGATATCACAGAGCTGAAAAACATTTTAAAAGAACGTAACAGCAAATCTAAAGTGATTGCTAAAATAGAAAAGCCAGAGGCCCTTACCAATATCCGTGATATTATTATTGAAAGCGATGGGATAATGATTGCCCGTGGTGATCTGGGTGTTGAACTTCCTGTAGAAAAAGTTCCGCTGATACAAAAGGAACTTATACGGAAATGTATGCACCGTGCAAAGCCTGTTATTGTTGCAACACAGATGATGGAAAGCATGATCGATCGGATCAAACCAAACCGAAGTGAGATAACAGATGTTGCCAATGCAGTATTAGAAGGAGCTGATGCTTTGATGCTTAGTGGTGAAACCGCTACAGGGCAGCACCCTGCACTTGTAATTGAAACCATGTGCAAAATAATCATGGAAGTTGAAAAAAATGCATACGATTATGATCGTGATGATATTCTTGCACCACAATCGCACTCCCCGTCTTTTTTAAGCGATGCATTATGTTACAGCGCCTGTAAGCTGGCACAGGATGTACAGGCAAATGCATTGATAGGGATGACGCAAAGTGGCTATACAGGTTTTATGCTCAGCAGTTATCGTCCTAAATCTTTGCTGTATATTTTTAGTAAAGAAAAGAGCCTCATAAATCAATTGAGTCTTAGTTGGGGAGTAAGGGCTTTCTTTTATACAGAAGAACATAGCCTTGATGATATAATTTCCGGACAAATAAATATTTTGAAAGAGAGGGGGTTTTTAAAAGCAGGTGATCTTGTAGTAAATACCGGCAGCATACCTGTTCATCTTCATTTGCCTACGAATGTTCTTAAAATAACAAAGGTGGAAGATTAATGCAAACATGCAATTGGCAATATGCAATTTTAATTACTAAATGTTTACTTTTTTTATTGTCAATTGCCTGTTGCCAATTTAAAATTTTATCGCCAGCAAACAATAATAACAGCCGCAATAATATTTCCTAAAACCTGATAGCCTCCATTAATAAAAAATAATCCCAAAGGTTTTTTCTCGTAAAGCATATTTATTGCCATAGAAGTACACGCAAAGCACACGCCCGTTAACAAGCCAAGCTTTAAGCCATAAAGCCAGCCACTTATTACTAAATACTCAGCTAATATTGCTAAACCCGCTGAGCAAATGAACATCATAATAAACGAAGCAAACATAATAGCCCCTACACCCTTTTTACCATTTGGATCATCCATATTTATATTGTTGTAGGCGATCCATTTTTCTTTAAATAAAAATGAATACCAGATTGCACCTAAAAAAAAGTATCCTAAAGTGCCAACTAAAACTGCTATCCAGTTAATCTCTTTAAAAATTTCGGTGATCATAAAAAATAGTTTTGGTTAAGAATAGTTTTTTTGAAAAATACACATTCTTTTTTCTATCTGCAATAAAAAATGACTAAGGATTATTTATTCATGAACTGATATAATTTTTTTCTTGCATCATGCCTGATCTTATTTTTTAAATATCCGCTCCACCCAAGCAATACTCCGGGCAAACCTAAAGCCTGCCGGCTCCATTTATAAATATCAAATTCGTCTGTATGCTCTGTTATTTTACCATTTTCAATTCTCATGTGAGCTTTTACCTTATTCACAACTCTTCTTCCCGTTTTTGAAAAAGTATAAGTGGCTATCCAGTTACAGGTTCCATACTCTCCGTCTACTTCTATTTTATCAGCTTGCAAAGAAAAATCTTTTGCATTTTTACAAAGCATTTCCCACATGGCTCTTACTTCATCACGCTGCAGTATTCCAAATACAGGATCATTAAAAACGGGATTAGCCGCATAACAATTTTGCATAGTTGCATAGTCCAATCTTGCAAATGCATCATAAAATGTTTGTATTAACTCTTCATTATTATTCATACTTACAATTTAGTTTCTTTAATTTAGAATCTAAATTATTATAAATGAAGAAATATATTTTTATTCTGTTCTCAATTTTATTTTCTTTTTCTCTGTCAGCGCAAAATAATGACAGCTCATGGTTTGTAACTAATTATTACAAAATAGAAAGACAAATCCCTATGAGAGATGGAATAAAATTATTTACCTCAGTTTATATTCCAAAAGATAAAACTGAAAAACATCCGGTATTAATAAAAAGAACGCCTTATTCCTGCAAGCCTTATGGAGAAAGTAACTGGAAAGATTATTGGAACAGTTATCAAAAAGAATATTTGAGAGAAGGTTATATTATGGTAACGCAGGACGTTAGAGGCAGATGGATGAGTGAAGGCAAATTTGTTGACGTGCGGCCTTTTAACCCAAACAAAAAAGGCAATGAGATCGATGAAGCAAGCGATACTTATGATACGATAGACTGGCTTATAAAAAATATCCACGGCAACAATGGCAATGTTGGTGTGTTCGGAATTTCATATCCCGGGTTTTATTCAACAATGGCGGCTGCAAGTAATCACCCTGCATTGAAAGCTGTAAGCCCACAGGCGCCTGTAACCAATTGGTTTATCGGCGATGATTTTCATCATAAGGGTGCATTCTTTCAAATGGATGCCTTTGATTTTTATTCAGCATTAGGGTTTGGTTTTGGCCAGCCTCATCCTGTTCCAACATCTGTTGATGCATATTCTGCAGGGTACCGCGATCATGATAATTATAAATTTTTTCTTGAAGCAGGTAACTTAAAAAATCTTACAAAATATTTAGGCGACAGCATTGCATTTTGGAAAGAAGTAATGTCTCATCCAAATTATGATGCATGGTGGAAGGCGAGGGATGCAAGGAATGCGACAAAGAATTTAAAACCTGCTATGTTATGGGTTGGTGGTTTGTTTGATGCAGAAGACTGCTGGGGTGCATGGAACTCGTACAAAGCTGCTGAACAAAATAATCCGGGCAAAGCTTTCAATAAGATCGTGGAGGGGCCGTGGTTTCATGATCAATGGGCAGATCATGATGGAACACACCATGGCAATATTAAATTCGGTTCAAACACCAGCGAATACTATCAGCAACATATCGAGATCCCTTTCTTTAATTATTTTTTAAAAGGGAAAGGAGATATTTCTCAAATAGGGGAAGCAAATATTTTTGTTACAGGCACCAATGAATGGAAAACATTTTCACAATGGCCGCCGGTAAATAAGGAAGATAAAACGCTCTACCTGCAGCCGGGTAAAAAATTAGGCTGGACAAAACCTTCGTTAGTAAACAGCTTCAGTGAATATGTCAGTGATCCTGATAAACCCGTGCCTTACGAGGAATTTGTCCATTTCAACAGAACAAGAACTTACATGTCGGATGACCAGCGGTTTGCATCGCGGAGGCCGGATGTTTTGGTTTTTCAAACAGATACTTTAACTGATGAGGTAACTGTTGCCGGACCTGTGATCGCAGATCTAATGGCCAGCATTTCCACGACAGATGCCGATTTTGTAGTAAAAATCATTGACGTATTCCCGGATTACTTAAGTTATAATAATGTAGATATTTATGCCGAGGAAGATCCTGTAAACCCTTATCCAATGGGTGGTTACCAAATGCTTGTCAGGGCAGAAATTATGAGAGGAAAATTCCGGAACAGTTTTGAAAATTCCGAACCATTTACGCCTGGTAAGATCACTAAAGTAAAATGGGAATTGCCGGATGTTGCACACACTTTTAAAAAAAGGCATAGAATAATGGTGCAGATCCAAAGCAGCTGGTTCCCGTTATCTGACAGAAATCCTCAGAAATTTATAAACATCTACCAGGCGAATGATACCGATTTTCAAAAAGCTGCAATAAGAATTTATCATGATGGTATAAATAATTCTAAAATTATTTTACCTGTTTTAAAATAGATATTAATGCGCAAAAAATTATTGTTTCTTCTATGCATAACCTCATTAATTGCTAAAAGTCAAAATACCAATGATACAAATTTTGTAAAAAAGAACTATACAAAAATGGATACGGTTATAAAGATGAGAGATGGCATAAAACTTTACACAGTAATTTATATTCCAAAAGATGAAACGCAGCAATATCCTTTTTTGATGGAGCGTACACCTTATTCATCTGCACCATATGGAAGAAATAATTATAGTAAACAAATAGGCCCAAACATGCAGTTGGCAAAAGAAAAATACATTTTTGTTTACCAGGATGTAAGAGGCAGGTATATGAGTGAGGGACATAATCTTGAGGTAACTCCTTACATCGCAAATAAAAAATCCGGGAAAGATGTTGATGAAAGCAGTGATACATATGATACGGTTGATTGGCTTATAAAAAATATCAAAACCAATAATGGCCGCGTTGGATGATATGGAATTTCTTATCCCGGTTATTATGCCACAGCCTCCTTACCAGGCGCACATCCAGCAATAAAAGCAGTCAGTCCACAGGCACCTGTTACAGACGAATTTGTTGGTGATGATGCAAATCATAACGGCGCCTTTTTCCTGCTGGATAATTTTGATTTCATGAATAGGTTTGGCAAAGAAAGAAATGGCCCTCTGCAGGATAATGGTTCACAAATGTTTACTGCAGGCAGAACAGATGCCTATAAATTTTTTCTTAAACTGGGGCCATTAAAAAATACACAGTCAGCAAAATATTTTAACCATAGAAGTTATATCTGGAACGAATATCTTCAACATGATACTTATGATGATTACTGGAAAGCAAGAAATATCCGTCCGCATCTAAAAAATATACCCATACCAACATTGGTTGTGGGTGGCTGGTTTGATGCAGAAGATCTCTTTGGTGCATTGCATACATACGAAGCTATTGAAAAACAAAGTAAAAATAATAATACGTGGCTTGTAATGGGACCATGGACGCATGGTGGATGGGCCTCGCCCGAATGGATGAAATTCGGCACCTATAATTTTGGAAGTAACACCAGTAAATATTTTCAGGACTCTTTACAAACCAAATTTTTTAATTTTTATTTAAAAGACAAAGGCGATTTTAATACTGCAGAAGCAACTGTTTTTGAAACAGGCACAAATCAATGGAAGAGCTACAACGCATGGCCGCCTAAAGAAGTAACATCAAAAAATTTATACTTTGGTGCAGGAGAAAAACTGTCTTTTGAAACTACAAACTACAAACCCGAAACTGCAAATCTATTTTCCGAATACATTAGCGATCCAAAAAAACCGGTGCCTTACACCAACGGAATATACCGTAGAAGAAACAATGAATACATGGTAGAAGATCAGCGTTTTGCGGCAAGCAGGCCTGATGTAATTATGTTTGAAACAGATTCTTTAAGTAATGATATTATGTTGGCAGGAAGGATTACTGCTGATCTTTTTGTAAGCACTACCGGCACAGATGCTGATTTTATTGTAAAAGTAATTGATGTATTACCGGAGAATGAAATAACTCCGCAAGGTGCTCCAAGAGGCACATCTATGGCCGATTTTGAAAGATTAGTAAGGGCAGAAGTAATGAGAGGAAAATTCCGGAACAGTTATGAAAAACCGGAGCCCTTTATTCCAAATAAAATAAGTGAAGTAAAATTTGAATTGAATGATGTGATGCATACTTTTAAAAAGGGACATAAAATAATGGTGCAGGTACAAAGCAGTTGGTTTCCTTTGGTTGATATAAATCCGCAAAAGTTTATGCGTATACCGGATGCCAATGAAAATGATTTTCAGAAAGCGATCATAAGAGTTTATCATGATGGCATATATTCATCTAAAATTGTGTTACCTGTTTTACATAAATAACAACAAAAAAGGTTTGCGTTTACCTATACAAAACTTTTAAATAATTTTACCCAAACTCACACTATGCGACCAAGGATTGATCTTACTGATTCTTTAGAAAAAATTCCGGTAAAAATATTTCCTTCTCCCAAAGAAGGTTCTGTTTATGTTGCCAATGTAATTGCTGATCTTATCAGGAAAAGAAAAGCAAAGGGTGAGAAATGTGTGATCGGCCTTGCAACCGGCTCAACACCAAAAACTTTATATGCCGAATTAGTCCGTCTTCATAAACAGGAAGGATTAAGTTTTAAAAGTGTGATCACTTTTAATCTTGATCAATATTATCCCATGGAGCCAAATGCATTGCAGAGTTACCATTATTTTATGCGGAAGTATTTATTTGAACAAACTGACATCGATCCCAATAATTATTTTTTACCTGATGGTACATTGCCAAAAGAAATAGTAAAAGAACACTGCCTGGAGTATGAAAGAAAAATTGAAGAAGCCGGGGGAATAGATCTGCAAATTCTTGGTATTGGTGTTAATGGCCATATAGGGTTTAATGAACCGGGCTCTGCCATTTATTCAAAAACAAGACTGATAACTTTAGATAACTCTACCCGACTTGCCAACTCACATGAATTTGGAAATCTGTCGCTGGTGCCTCGTATGGCAATAACCATGGGCATAAGCACCATTATGAAATCAAAAGAAATTATTTTAATGGCCTGGGGGCAAAATAAAGCGCCGGTAATTAAAAGAGCGGTTGAAGATGATGACACAGAAGATGTGCCTGCATCATTGCTTCAAAATCACGACAACTGTACATTCGTTATTGATGAGGCAGCTTCCTGTGAATTAACAAGATTTAAATCGCCATGGTTAACGGGCGAATGCGAATGGACACCAAAAATAGTTCGCAGTGCAGTAGTTAGCCTTGCACTAAATTTAGGTAAGCCAATTTTAAGCCTTACCAATAATGATTACAACGATCATGGATTAAGTGACCTGTTAACAGAAAGAGGTGATGCTTATGAAATAAATCTTGAGGTATATTATATGCTTCGTGATACAATAACCGGGTGGCCCGGCGGCAAAACTACACAGGCACATGGCCATCATCCTGAAAGAAGTACACCACTACCAAAAAGGATATTACTTTTTTCTCCGCACCCTGATGATGATATAATAAGTATGGGCGGCACTTTTATGCGTTTGCACGACCAGGGGCATGAAGTGCATGTTGGTTACCAGACAAGCGGTAACATTGCCGTTACAGATGAATTTGTTACGCGGTTTATTGATTTTGCTGTTGGCTTTGAAAATATTTTTGGAATAGATGATACCAAGAGTAAAAAGATCCTGGATGATGCAACTGCCTTTTTAAATTCAAAAAAATCCAGTGAAAAAGACAGTGAAGAAATAAGAAGTATAAAGGGCCTGATCAGGCAATGTGAGGCAAGAGCAACTGCAAAATATGTGGGCTTAAAAGATGAGCAGATACATTTTATGAATTTGCCTTTTTATGAAACAGGTACCATTGAAAAAAATCCAATGGGAGAAGAAGATATACAACTTACAGTTGACCTGTTACGCCAAATAAACCCCCACCAGGTTTTTTGTGCAGGTGATCTTGCAGATCCTCATGGCACACATAAAGTTTGTCTTGATATTGTTTTGGAAGCTATAGCACGAATAAGAGCTACAGGTGATAAATGGATTGATGATTGCTGGATATGGCTTTATAAGGGGGCTTGGCAGGAATGGGATATTACAGAGATTGAAATGGCCATACCTTTAAGCCCTGACCAGGTTAGAAAAAAACGGTATGGAATATTTATTCATCAATCACAAAAAGACAGTGTTCCCTTCCAGGGAGATGATAACCGGGAATTTTGGCAACGGGCCGAAGAGAGGAACGCTAATACAGCAAAGCTTTACGGGCAATTAGGTCTTACACAATATGCCGCTATGGAGGCTTTTGTAAGATGGAAAAGGTGAGTTGTGAGTTGCCAATTGTGAGCGGGAACAATTCTTACTCGCTATTCACCATTCACTACTTAACCATACAACGGTATGACTTTTGTAAACTGCTGAACATGAAGCTACCCAAAACATTTGTATTCGGTTCAAAACACATTCATGTTATAATCGAAACGCCAAAAGGAAGTGGTAATAAGTACACTTACGACCCTGAAACGGAATTATTCAAACTTTCCAAAATTTTACCTCAGGGTTTAAATTTCCCATTGCACTTTGGTTTTATTCCTCATACAAAAGGAGAAGATGGAGATCCTTTAGATGTGCTTGTTCTGATGGATGAGCCTTCTTATCCGGGGAATCTTATTGAATGTAAAGTGCTTGGTGTTATTGAAGCGGTGCAAACTGAAAAAAATGGTGACACCATGAGAAATGACCGGTTAATATCCGCTGCGATTGAATCCCATCGTTACCAGGAATTTACCAGCCTTAGTGATCTTGATAAATATATGCTTGAAGAAATAATTAATTTCTTTGTAAACTATAATGAAATGAGCAATAAAAAATTTAAAGTTTTAGATAATAAGGGGCCTCAGGCGGCTATCAAACTTATAAAACAACAAATGACTGATGAGTGAGGTAATGTATAAATTATTTGGTGAAGGGAAAGAGCTGAATGCATTGCAAATGGCAGATCGTGCCTTCGTAATGTTCTTTATAACCCTTATCCTTATTCGTATTGCCGGGATGAGAGCATTCGGTCAAAAATCAGCATTTGATATGATCATAGTTATTATGCTGGGTGCAATCTTGAGCAGGGCTGTTACAGGAGCCTCAGCTTTTTTTCCTACAGTTGTTGCAGGCTTTGTATTAGCTGTTGTGCATAGGTTGTTGGCATTGATAAGTATTTATAATGAAACTATAGGGTCTATTATAAAAGGAAGTAAAACTATTTTATTCAGAAATAATAAAGTGATCAAAAAAAATATGATGAATTGTTGTGTGAGTTATAAAGACCTGCAGGAAGAAGTTCGTTTAATATTGAATGAAACAACTATGGATAATGTGGAAGAAATATTTATGGAACGATCAGGAAAAATAAGTATTGTAAAAAAAGAGGATAAAAAAAGTTAATGAGATTCACCAATAAAGTTTGCCTGGTAACAGGCGCCGGCTCGGGTATAGGAAGAGCAACTGCAGAAAGATTTGCTTCTGAAGGCGGACGGGTTGTTGTAATTGACCGGGATGAAAAAGGAGGACAGGAAACGGTTGATATCATCACAAAAAATAATGGCATAGCTATCTTTAGCAAATGCGATGTAGGTAATGAAGATGAAATAAAAGCATCTGTTGATCTTGCTTTATCAACCTGGAACAAAATTGATGTGTTGGTAAACAATGCAGCAATGATGACATTTAAAAAAATTGTTGACCTTACAACAGAAGAATGGGATATGGTAATGAGCGTGAACCTGCGATCAGTATTTTTATTTTGCAAGTTTTGTATACCTCACATGAACAATGGGGCGATCGTAAACATAAGCAGTGTTCATGCACATGAAACTACGGCAAACGTTGTTCCTTATGCAAGCAGCAAAGGCGCTATGGAAGCCTTTATCAGGGGCGTTAGTCTTGAATATCCAAAGCAGATAAGAATAAATTGTGTAGCACCGGGAGCTGTGGATACACCAATGCTTTGGAATAACCCGAATGTAAAAAGCGGAGCAGAAGTAGTAAGTGGAGCCATCGGCAAACCGGAAGAGCTTGCGGCTGCAATTTGTTTTCTTGCAGCAGATGAAGCAAGTTTTATAAATGGCACAACATTAATAGTGGATGGCGGAAGGCTTGATATTTTGTAAGATTAATTTCTAACCTTTTAATTCTGAATTTTAATTTCAACTAAAAGAAATGGCTACTAACAAATTTATGTTTGCGACTGGTATTGAAAATAGTTATCCAACTATTATATTACCTGGCGGAAAAATACATCGTGTAGATGAGATGGAAAAGACAGGTCACTATGAAAGATGGGCAGAAGATTTTGAATTGGTAAAAGAGCTCGGCATTAAATTTTTAAGATATGGCCCACCGCTTTACAAAACACATCTTGGCCCTGGTAAATATGACTGGACATTTACTGATGATACTTTTCATAAATTAAATGAGCTTGGCATCACCCCTATTGTTGATCTTTGTCATTTTGGTGTGCCTGACTGGATTGGTGATTTTCAAAACCCTGACTTTCCGCAATATTTTGCTGAATATGCAAAAGCATTTGCAACCCGGTTTCCCGAAATGCAGTTCTATACGCCTATAAATGAAATTTTTATAGCAGCAACTTTTTCTGCACAATATGGATGGTGGAATGAAAGTCTTGCCGGTGACAAGACTTTTGTAACTGCATTAAAAAATATATGCAAAGCAAATGTTATGGCAATGCGCAGTATTCTGGAAGTGCAGCGTGAAGCAACCTTTATCCAAAGTGAATCATCAGAATATTATCACCCAATGAAGCCTGAGGCAGAAACTGCAGCCTACTTTCTTAATCAAAAAAGATTTCTTTCTCTTGATCTTACTTATGGTTATCCTTTGGGTGCAATGATGTATGAATATCTTTTAGACAATGGAATGACGAGAGAAGAATATCATTGGTTTGGAGAGAACCAGGTTAAGGCACGATGCATAATGGGTAATGATTACTATGTAACTAATGAACATCTTGTAAGGCCCGATGGCACAACAGAACCTTCTGGAGAAGTATTTGGATATTATGTTATCACACATCAATATTTTAGCCGCTATCATTTACCCATAATGCACACTGAAACAAATATTAAAGAGCCCGATTGCGTGGAATGGTTTTATAAACAATGGGCCAATGTACATCGCTTAAAACAGGATGGCGTACCCATTTTAGGATTTACGTGGTATAGCCTTTTACACCAGGTTGATTGGGATACTGCTTTACGTGAAAATAATGGAAATGTGAATGTATTAGGTTTATATGATCTTGACAGGAAACAAATGCCTGTGGGCAGAGCTTTTAAAAAAATTATTGAGCAATGGCAGGATGTGCTCGCATCTGAGAGTTATGGTTTGTTGTTTAAATACTAACACACATCTTTTAGAGCCAACAATATGGCAATAAATATTTCGCCACCTTGTTTCAGTTTGCGGTTCTTTTCCGGTTAGAAAAATGAAAGTAGCTGTCCTAATCACAAATATTTTTTCTATCTCCGGGCTTTAAGTTAATAAAATATATTTTTGAAATTTGGAAAGAAGCTCTTTAGTAAAATTTTAAGCGGTTTTACTCTCCGCAGTATCTGCAGATCCTATTAGCTTATTTACCTTTAACATCAAGTCATGAATATCAAAAGGTTTAGATATAAATTCATCAGCTAATGATTCCGCAAGCGTAGTGCCTTTAATTATATTAGCAGAGAATAATATTATAGAGATATGTTTTGTTTCCCCGGTAGTTTTTAATTGTTTGCTGATAGCCCTTCCATCCATACCCGATAAATGAATATCAATAAAAATAAGTACCGGTTGAAATGTATTTACTAAACTGAATGTTTCTTCTCCTTTAGTTGTTACTTCCACTTCAAAACCCCGCGAGCCCAACACCAACTGCATTACATGTAGTATATCAGGATTGTCATCTACAATTAAAATCTTTGACATTTATTAATATTTATGCCGATGCATTTTGCAAAAATAGTATATACAAATTAATCGCCACACTTCTTGCCGGAGGATTATCAACACCTTTATTAACAATCAGGTTTGTGAGTTTTCCATCGGTAGTTCCACAAAAAATATAGTGTATTTATTCTCCTTTGTGGTAAACCATATCTTTCCATCTAATTTTTCTACAATTCCTTTACACATGGCAAGTCCAAGTCCGGTGCCGGAAGTTTTTGTTGTGAAATTCGGAGTGAAAATTTTTACAGTCATATTTTCAGGAATACCTGTTCCATTATCTTTAACTGATAAAATCACTTTACCATCCTCCTCCTTTGTTGCTACTTCAATTTCGGCGTCCCTGTTTTCGGGCACCGATTGTATTGCATTTTGTATAAGATTTGTTAATAACCGGTTGATCTGTGTTCTATCAGCTTTGATAAGAATTTTTTCTGCATGTGGGGAAATAGTAATATTTAATTTATCATTAGCAGAGTATAATGAAGTCACATGTTTTATTGAATC
>JAYVEA010000131.1:0-4648 GCA_043749085.1 Chitinophagales bacterium | reverse complement strand
CGATCGGATCGGCCTCATCGGCCGCGTTCGGAGCGCATCATACGCTCCACGCGGTGGGCCCAATCTCGACGCGACGATCCGCGAGCTCGACGCGCTCGTCGAACGGTTCGCCGACATAGAGGTTTTGTGTCTTTGTGGCATATGGCTGAGTAAAGTTATGAAGTACAAGAGTGCGACGCCAATGAAGATGAATAGAATTTTAAAAGCTGACTACATAAAAATTTTACTTAAGCACTTCCTGTAATTTATTTTCAAGATCGGTGCCACGCAATTCCTTTGCAATAATTTTTCCCTGTGGATCTACCAAAACATTGTAAGGAATTCCTTCAATATGATACAATGGCACTGCAGCACTGTTCCAGAATTTAAGATCACTTACATGATTCCATGTTAGTCCATCATCTTTTATGGCCTGTAACCAGGCGGCTTTTTCTTTATCAAGAGAAACACCGAGAATAGTAAAATTTTTATCCTTGAATTTTTTATAAGCCGCAACCACATTTGGATTTTCCTCACGACAAGGTCCGCACCAGCTCGCCCAAAAATCTACCAACACATATTTGCCCCTGAAAGAACTTAAGGAAACGGACTTTCCATTTACATCGGGTAGTGTGAAATCCGGTGCCATCGCACTTTCTGAAGGATTTGTATTGTTGGGCTTACTTTTTTGAGCCAGCGATTGATTGTATTGTTTTATCAGATCGTTAAGTGCATGGTGATTGGGAAAACGTTTGGCTAATGCATTAACTGTGCTGGTTATGGTGTCAGGTTTAACTTGTTGTGTGTAACCAAGTGCAAACAGAGCAACGATAGGGCTTGCAGTTGTATCAATATATTTTAAAATAAAATTGTTGTATTGCGCAGTTATTTGTGCGAGGCTGTTTTCTGAAGCCCTGATAACACTGTCCTTTGCTTTTGCTTCCTTTAAAGATGTGATGCCATTAGCCGCTGCATGCAACGCACCCTGCATAGAATCGAGGGTGCTTATAAATTTTTTAAGAGAAGCATTAGCAGGCGAATTAAAAGTTTGGGATTTATAGCTTTCATCTGTTGCGTCGGCTGTAAATGATATATTGTCTTTGTCATTGATAAAAATATATCCGGATCCTTTTTCCAACCTGATCCTGAATAGCCCTTCTTCGGGTGCAATGCTTTTAATATTAATCTTCCCTTTTTCCAATAATGATGTATCTACTATCACAGGAGGATCCTGGCTAAAATGTATTTCCTCTAAAAATACTTTTTGATCAGTGGCATTTTTTATTTCACCTTTTACTGTAAATTTTCCGATGGTATTTTCATTTTTACACGAAAAAAAAGCTACCGCAACTAATATGATAAATAATTTTTTCATTTAAATATTTATTGATTTAATTTTTCTGTTAATATTTTATTTACGAGTTGCATATCGGCTTTTCCTTTACTTATTTTTTTTACTTCTCCGGCAAATAAACCTATCAACGCTTTTTTACCATTTTTATATTCAGTTACTTTTGCAGGCATTTTATTTATTACTTCATCTACCCACAAAGTTACAGTATCATCATTGCTCTCCTGTATTAAATTCAACTCAGTAATAAGTTTTAGCGGCTCTTTAACGGGGTGTTGCAGTAAAGCAGTAAAAACTTTTGTTGATGCAATACTGAAATTAATTTTACCTTCTTCAATAAGTTTGATAAGCTCCGCAATTGTTTTTGCAGCAAGAGGAAAATTGATTATTTCAATATTATTTTCATTAAGATAAGATCTGATTGGGCCTAGAACCCAGTTTGCTGCCGCTTTGTAATTGTTTGTATGCTGGATCACAGATTCAAAAAAATCTGACGTAGATCTGTCTTCACAAAGCACTTTTGCATCGTAAGCAGATAAGTCAAACTTAATTTGATATTTAATTTCCAGTTCTTTTGGCAAGGCAGGGATAGTTTGCTTTACTGATTGCAGCATTTCATCAGTAATATGGAATGGGGTTAGGTCAGGCTCTGCAAAATAGCGGTAATCATTTGCTTCTTCTTTTGTTCGTAATGAAAATGTTGTTCCTGTTTCTGCATCAAAGCTTCTTGTTTGCTGAATGATCTCTTGATTATTTTCTGAGAGTTCTATAAGCCTGTTTATTTCATACTCGATCGCTTTTTTTACGTTGCGGATAGAGTTTAAATTTTTTACTTCCACTTTTGTTCCCAGTTTTTTTTCACCCTTTGGCTTGATAGAAATATTGGCATCGCAGCGCATACTTCCCTCCTCCATATTACCATCGCAAATGCCTAAATACCTAACCAGTTTGCGTATCCCGGTAAGGTAGGCATAGGCTTCGTCAGCGCTATGCATATCCGGTTCACTTACTATTTCCAGCAAAGGAACACCGGCCCTGTTAAGATCAATACATGTATAGTTTTCATCAACATCATGCAGACTTTTTCCGGCATCTTCTTCGATGTGAATGCGGTTTAATTTTACATTTCTTTCAGCCGAATTAAGATTAATTGTTACAAATCCATTTTTGCAAATAGGGGTGGTGTGTTGAGAAATTTGGTATCCTTTAGGAAGATCAGGATAAAAATAATTTTTTCGTGCAAAATAATTATTGCGTTCGATATCGCAGTGCAAAGCAATTCCTAATTTAATTGCATACTCAATTACTTTTTTATTCATTTTGGGCAAAGTACCCGGGTGCGCTAAAGAAATGGGACTGATATTGGTATTTGGAGAAGCCCCGAATTCCGCACTGTCACCACAAAACAATTTGCTTTTGGTTAGCAACTGCGCATGTACTTCGAGCCCGATAACAGCTTCGTATTTTTCCTGATCAAACATTTTGCTAAGATAAGCACATAAAAAAAGACTGCCCATAAAGAGCAGCCTTTAGATAAACACAATAGAGAAAATTTTATAAATCGGCTTTATTAACCCTTTTAGGAATTTTTATTTCAAAATTCATATCTGCACCATTTCTTTTGGCCTTAATATTATAAGAAGTTTTATCTTTTACGTCGGCTACTTCTTTTCTTACTTCATTAACGTCTTTTACCTTTTTACCATTCACTTCTGTAATAATATCATTTTCTTTCAATCCTGCCTTTGCCGCAACCAACTCATCATTAACATCAGTAATTTTTGCTCCGGTGTCATTGTCTGCGTCCTCAATACTTACTCCTAACCTTCCCCGACCAAATCCCCATGCCATAGTAAAGGGTTCGTGGGGTATTGCTGCTATTTTAGGCATCGTAAAATTAAAATCCCTATTACCTATATCATTGCTGTTAAAAGAAAATGATCTTGCAAAACCTGTTTCTCCAAGGGTTGCTTTTGCTTCGTTGGTTTTACCCTTTCTTTTATAAGAAATGATTACATCTTCTTTTGGTTTGTGATTAGTAACTGCATCCATAAGTTCATCGGGATCAGTAATTTTTTTGTCACCAACCTTTGTGATAACATCGCCTTCTTTTAAACCGGCTTTTTCCGCTGCACTGCCGGATGAAACACGTGTGATCTTTACACCATCATCAGCTTTTTCGGTTGTTACACCAAGAAATGCCCTTTTTTCTACTTCCCACCTGTTATCAAAAATCTGAACGTTTCCGGGCTGGGGGCCATAAAGAAAATTTCCCTCCCTTCTGAATTTTTGCCTGATAACATTAATGTCATCATCCTTATATTCCGAAGAAGGTTTACCATTAATGAATACTTCACCATCTTTTGTTTCGATAGTATATTTTTTTTGTTTGTCACTATTTTTTATAATGATGATCTCCCTGCCTTTATTCTCTTTGATTTTTTCTTTTTGTGCATAAACAGGCGAATACATTTGAAAAATGGGCCAGCATAAAGCGATTAAAATTATCTTTTTCATTGTTATTATTTTATATGTACGAAATATTTAGTAGATCAAATATATAAACTTTATTTGAATTACGAAAAGTTTCGCAAATAATTATTTTGAGGTATATGAATGAAGAAATTTTTAAAGATGATCAAATTATAGTAATAATCTTACTTGTTCGATTACTTTAATAAGATGGCTGGCATCCTGCCCGCCAGCCGTGGCCAAAGTTTTTTGTCCGCCGCCGCCACCTTTAATAAGAGGCGCTATGTATTCTTTAATTATTTTTGGTGCTTCCCAGTTTTTTGTAACAGCTATTTTTTCATCAAACATTATCGCAACATTAGGTTTGCGATCAATCTCAGCAGCAATTATAATTACATAATCTTTCAATTCATTTTTTAAAGAGAAGCATATCTTTTTTAATGCATCAGCATTGGAAACATTTACAATTTGCCCGATAAAATTTATTCCGTTGACAGTTTCAACTTTTTGTAAAAGTTCTTTTTTTATTGATACTAAATTCTGTGCTTCAAACTTTACTAATTGCTTCTTTAATTCTCCATTTTCAATTACTAAATTCTCAATTGACTTATTTATGTCTTTAGGATTTTTTAATGTGTCACGAATTACACGAATTAAAGCAAATTGTTCATTGATATACTCTTCAGCTGCTTTTCCGCTCACAGCTTCTATACGCCTTACGCCTGCTCCCACTGCAGTTTCATTTTTTATTTTAAAGACGCCAAGCTCTCCTGTACCACCGACATGGGTACCTCCGCAAAGCTCTATTGAATAATTTGGATCGATGATAACTACACGAACAATATC
>JAYVEA010000130.1:0-4659 GCA_043749085.1 Chitinophagales bacterium | reverse complement strand
ATTTTGAGTTATTTTATCATCAAAAGATATATTATTGATTATCTCTATTCCTGCTCCTATATTTTTATAAATGGTATTATGATAGATGTAATCATGTCTGGACTCTCCGCTGGCATATGTTTCACCTATCCGAATACCTGCGTAGGCACCGGTAGCAGAAGCTGTTCCATTTCTTGTAATGATATTATATTGAATGGTATCAGCATCAGATTCGCCCACAAGATAAATACCATGCTTTGCATTTGGGGCAGGGGTATTGTCAGGCCTTTGCCCGATTGTGTTGTATCGTATGTTTAGGAAATCAGTAACCTTAACTGTTTGGTCATCTATCCAAATACCATACTGAGTGCTGTTACAGATATAATTCATCTCATTGATATTTAATGCCGATGAGCCCACACGACATGTGCCGGACTTAATTATATAAACTCCTGCGTAACTTAAAGCTTCAGCAGTAGTCTGGTTGCTACCTAAGCCTAAGTAATTACCTGCCGCTACACAACCTTGAACAGTTTCAAATACAATTGCTGAACCAGAGTTACCAATGTAATTTGATTCGTATGTATCTGAAACCCCATCTCCATTTGTACCAATAATATTATTATTTCCTGTAACGTAAATGGCATAATCATTTACCGTAATACCGGTTGTTAAAATACTTACAGCAGTTGTTCCGTTTGCTCCTATGCCGATATAATTTCCGCTAACACGATTGTTTGTGCCGGCAACATCAATACCATCGCTATAACTGCTGGCACCTCCGGCTGTAATTGTAGCTGAACCAATTATATTTCCCTCAATATTATCTCTAACACCGTCGCCATCCGTACCTATATAATTACCGCTGCTGGTGCTTTTTATGGATATTTGTGTGGTGGCAACACCTGTGCCTCCATTACTGTAATTAGTCACACCTATCAGGCCTGTTTTATCTGTACCTATGTAGTTGCCTTTAACTTTACAATTACTGCATCCCTGTAAAACAACGCCAGCATCAGAGTTCCCACTAATTACATTTCTTTCCAGTACATCAGATGTTCCATCAGCATTGGTACCAATAATATTGGCGGTACAGTTAGTAATGTGAATTCCTGAACCTCTCTGAGTATTTACAGTACTAATTGTATACAAAGCAGCGGTGCCGCTTTCATTAATTCCTAAATAATTGCCTGCTATACGATTGCCTGTACAATCCGCACCAATAGCTCCACCTTCGTTAATGGCTATGCACTCACCTAAATATTGGGCACCTCCATCACCATTTCCACCAATACAATTTCCCTCATTTGCATCATTGGTTCCGTCTCCATTTGTACCTATAAAATTATTGTTGGCATTATTGCTTAATCTTATTGCATCATCGTAACATGTTGTAGAAGCAGAAACTGACAAACCTGTATAATTAGTACCAATATAGCATCCCCATATCCATCCGTTATCGGTTCCATTAAAAGATATCCCTACATAAAAATTTTGTATCACCAATCCTGATACCTCACAGTTGCTCGCAGTAAATTGTAAGCCAAAAACCGTATTATTCCCAGGACCATTGAGAATGATTTGCATAACCCTTGTTCCGGTGCCAAGTTGCCCCTGAACAGAACCTACCTGAGAAAAACCATTAATCACCAAAGGATAACTGATAACGGGATAGTTTGAGCCTACAGTAAGAGTGTATGGTCCGCCACCGGTTAAACCAAAGTTGATAGTATCTTTTGCTACAGTAAGATTTGCTTGTGTTATACACCATCTTAATGAACCGGAAGTTCCTGCCAAATCACTGGTATTGGTTACAGTAAATATTGCAGCCTTTGTTTTACAACAGCAAATTACAATAAGCAGAACAGAGGTAAAAAATTTCTTCATACTTGGATATATCGGATATTAATTACTGATAGGTTAACGAAGTAGCAGGTAAATTATTTTGAACCTTATTTTATTATCGCAATTTTGACGGGGAATTAAAGCGAAAAGAAAAATATTTATCCCATTTCACATAATAAACATACCAGTACAGGTTGCAAAAACACCCGATCAGGACAATTTTTAAATATTTATAACAAAATAGTTGCATTAAAAATAAATTGGATATACTTTTATATTGCCCTATACGTTTCTAAGTTCTACACACCTATCTCCCTCACTAAGAATTTTTAAATCCTAACCTTTTTGAAAACTAATACCAGTAATTATGAAACCAAAACTACTCGCAGTTTGCATTGTTATTTTAATCAGCACTTTTATTTCCAACAAAACATTTGCACAGCGTGATGCCGGTGGCTCATCAAGTGGAAGTCCGATACCTGAACCATGCCCAACTGATTTAAAAAGAAATAACGGAGATGGCACCTGTGGCGGTGCCGGCCAAATAAGACTCTATTTTACACAATCTCCCACATACGCTCCCACCCTGGTACATCTTTGGTACGATGATGGAACACCGGTAACGAATTTTACAATTCCGGTTAATGGAGACATTGCAGATCTGGCTATTAAAGGTTATATTAGTTATTGCTTGCTTGAAGGCAATATACCTCCAAATAAAAAAATAGTTGCACAGTTTTATTATCCAAATACCAACCAGTATTGCGGGCTTAATGAAAAATAAACCGTATTAAAATAATTAATACCCATCTATAACTAAAAAAATGCCGGCTGTTTGCCGGTTTTTTTTATGACCAAAATATTTTTAAATCTTTCTGCATTTTCTTCCAATGTTCTATACAAGTTACTTCGTATTACATTTTAGTAACATTACGCATATCATTTAGGTATATTTCTTATCTATACAAAGAAATTTTACGAGGCTTAACCGTAAATTCAATACCCCATAACGCAAGTGATAATGCTCTTTCAAAACATTGTTTCCTTATCTAATTTTGTAGAAAAAATATATTTTAATCTTCCAATTCCTAACCAATAGCTTATGAAAAATATTTTTACTTCAAAAAAAACATTTGCATTTTTATTGTTGTTTTTATGTATGTGTGTTATTTCCAACTCTACTTTTGCACAAAGGGATGCCGGGGGTTCATCAAGCGGGAGCCCTATTCCCGAACCATGCCCGACAGGTTTTAAAAGAAATAATGGTGATGGAACCTGTGGCGGTTCAGGACAAATAAGGCTCAGCTTTGGTCAATCTCCATCATACGCTCCCACATTAGTACATCTATGGTATGATGATGGCACACCCGTAACAAATATTATCCTTCCAATAACAGGAGACATCGCAGATCTGGCTTCTAAAGGTTATATTAGTTATTGTTTATTTGGTGGCAACATACCTCCGGCAAAAAAAATCGTCGCACAGTTTTATTATCCTAATACCGACCAGTATTGCGGACTTAATGAAAAATAATTTAATAACCATCTATAACTACAAAAATACCGGCTACTCAGCCGGTTTTTTTATGCCTAAAAATTACGACAAACCTGTGTAGCAATTAGAATAATATTTTTTTATATTTTTAAAAGATCAAGTAATTCATAGTTAATATGTTTAAGTATAAGTATATGTATGATGGTTACTGAAGTATATTTCTTGTTATTGCTGGTATTATATACAAGTTTGCCAGTAAAATTCATACCTAAAGATTTAAGTGGTAGTGCTCTTTTTACCCATTTTTGATTAGTTAATTTTGCGTGAGAAATTTATTTTAGACTTCTTTCCAAAATCCATTCCTTATGATAAAAATTATTACCCGCAAAAACAGATTAAAGATTTTAATGTTAATATTAGGCATATGTATTTTCTCCGGAACTGCATTTGCACAAAGAGACGCAGGAGGTTCCGCAGATGGGTTAACTCCACCTCAACCATGTCCCACAAGTTTTGTTCGTAACAATGGTGATGGAACATGTGGCGGACAATCACAAATAAGATTGTATTATACTACCCCACCTACCATTGCACCCACTTTACAAACCATTTTATACAATGGTGAGTCGATACTTAATAGTGGACCCATTACAGGTGACCTGGCTAATTATTCAACAAATGGTTATGTAACTTTTTGTCTGCCTGCAAATAATATACCTCCAGCAATAAAATTAACCTTAGTTATTTACTACATTAATGCTACACAACAAGAGTGTACGATTTCAGGAACTCAATAAACATAAAAATTTATTAATTTAAATTAGATTAGAAATACCAGCTTGTTATGGCTGGTATTTTAATTTCCAGGGTTTTACTTATAATTTATTTATTGACTGCTAAAATAATTATTGACAAAGTAAAACTACCTGCAATAAGCGTAAATTTAATACGTTTATAATCGAGTGATGTTACTCTTTTAATTATTTATTGTAGCATCTAATTTTACCTTAGAAATCCATAACCAAACCTATGAAAACCACTTTAAAATTAAATTCTCCAAAAACAATTCTTCTTGGGGTCTCTTTATTACTATCATTAACCTTCTTCTGTAACAAAACGTTTGCTCAAAGAGATGCTGGCGGATCTACAGGTGGATTTGTAACACAACCTTGCCCTATATCTTTTAAAAGGAATAACGGTAACGGATTTGGAGTTTGTGGTGGTGATGCACAGATCAGAGTTACCTTTAGTGAGCTGCCAACTGTTGCACCTAAACTTATTGAAATATTATATGTAAACAAAAGCACCGGAGAAGAAACAAATATAACTTCTGTTATGTT
>JAYVEA010000129.1:0-4665 GCA_043749085.1 Chitinophagales bacterium | reverse complement strand
TTGCTGACCCTGCTTTACAGGCTGTTGTTGACGGAGAAATAAAAATTCATCCGGGAGAAAAATTTTTGGCTACTTACAAATATTGGTTAGAAAATGTAAAAGATTGGTGCATCAGCCGCCAGCTTTGGTGGGGGCAACAAATACCTGCATGGTATGATAATAAAGGAAATCTTTTTGTTGCAGAAACAGAGGAAGAAGCAAAGAAAATGTCAACAGACCGCAGTCCACAGTCCACAAGCAGTGGACAGTCGTCCGTTGACCGTGGACTTGTTCAAGATGAAGATGTTCTCGACACATGGTTCTCTTCATGGCTATGGCCAATGGAAGTTTTTAATGGAATTACCGAGCCGGAGAATGAAGATTTTAAATATTATTACCCAACATCAGTGTTGGTTACCGGGCAGGATATAATTTTCTTTTGGGTAGCAAGGATGATAATGTCAGGAATGGAATACAAAAAAGAAAAACCTTTCAGCGATGTATATTTTACAGGAATGGTTCGGGATAAGCAGGGAAGAAAAATGAGCAAGCAACTTGGTAACTCTCCTGATCTTTTGGACCTGATAGAAAAATATGGAGCAGATGCTGTTCGGTTTGGAATTATGATCTCCTCTCCTGCCGGTAACGACTTGCTGTTTGATGAAGCAAGTTTGGAACAGGGAAGAAATTTTAATAATAAAATATGGAATGCGTTAAAGCTGGTAAAATTATGGGAAGGAAGAACATCGGATAACTTATCAAAAAACCAGGAAGCAATGATGCTTTCTCAACAGGCTGTTAATATTGAATTAGGTATGGTGCCATTGGTAACAACAGGCATATTATCTGAAGAAAATTTTGCTACAGAATGGTTTGAGAACAGGTTGAGTGAAGTTAGAATAGAAATAGAAAGACTGTACAAACAATTCAGGTTAAGTGAGGCGTTAAAAATTATTTATTCATTGATATGGGATGATTTCTGCAGCTGGTATCTTGAATGGGTAAAGCCGGAATTTGGACAACCTATTGATGAAATTATTTATAATAAAACTGTTTATTTCTTTGAGCAATTAATGCAATTACTTCATCCTTTCATGCCTTTTATTTCCGAGGAGATTTATCATTTATTAAGAGAACAAAAAGAAGACCTTGTTATTAAACAATTTGAAAAAATAGAAAAGCCTGATCACAAAATTTTGGAACAGGGAAACATTTTAAAAGAAGTGATCACTGCTATCCGTGATGTAAGAAATAAAAATCAAATTAAACCAAAAGACAAGATCAAACTGCATATTCAAACAGAGCACAAGCATAACTATTCTTCAATCGAAGATATTTTATCTAAGCAGGTAAATGCAGAATCTGTTTTATACACTCATCATGCAATCGAAAACAGTCTATCAGTCCTTGTAAATAAAGACAAATTTTTTATAGAAACAGGTGCTGCAATAAACACAGGCGTTCAGAAAGAACAACTGGTAAAAGATCTTGAATATCTCAAAGGCTTTTTAAATTCAGTAGAGAAAAAATTATCCAACGAACGCTTTGTACAAAATGCAAAGCCGGAAGTAATAGAGCTCGAGCAAAAAAAGAAAGCTGATGCTGAAACCAAGATAAAGATCATCGAAGAGAGTTTATCAACTATTTAACAGGCAAACGCCTGATAGCGTTGTAATTTTATTGCACTTAAATTATGATTCCAATGAAATTCCTCTTTTTTCTTCTTCCATTCTTTATTGGTTATGGCGTATATGCACAGTCAGTAAAGCAACCTGCTAAAAAAACTGCTAAGAATGGAGCTATAGCTCCTGTTACTAAATTTAAGCCACCCGTTGTAAAAACTTTTTTGGGGAAAAATGAAAAAGAAACTACCGTTACTGTTGACGAAGCCAATCAACTGGTAAATCTTCCCTTAAAAATTAGTGATGATAAAAATAATGTTTACACTATCATCTCTTATCAATTTTTGTACAGGAAAAAAAGTGTGATAGAAAATGAAGAGAATGGCAAAAGAGAAAATGTTTTCACAATAACTGCAGACCGTTTTAAAAGCACACCATTGCCAAAAGTTTGGCAGGACAATATCAGTGGCGGTTTACAAAAAGATGAAGAACTTTATTTTTTCGACATTGTTGTAAATGATAAACTAAACCGCAAATTTTTTGCTCCCAATCTTAAGATCATTGTAAAATAATGATTGAAATAAAAACTGCTTCCAAAACTGACGTCCCTCTTATTCAGCAATTAGCATATACTATCTGGTCGGTTGCCTATAAAGAAATTTTATCTAAAGAACAGTTGTCCTACATGCTTGAAAAAATGTACAGCATTGAAGCCCTCACAAAACTAATTGAAGATGATCACCAATTTATTATTTCTTATGAAGATAGCGTTGCCAAAGGATATGCATGTTATAAGATACATTCTGGTAAAGCACGGATAGAAAAAATATACGTGCTTGCAGATCAGCATAAAAAGGGAATTGGAAAACTAATGATGGATCACATCATTGAAAAAGTAAAACCGCAGGTAAACATCATAGAACTAAATGTTAACCGCCAAAACAAAGCCGTAGATTTCTATAAAAGAATAGGGTTTGAGATCGTCAAGGAAGTTGACATCCCCATCGGTGAAGGATATTTTATGAATGATTATGTAATGCAGAAAAGCCTCTCCTCCTAACCTCCTCTCCCATAAAGAGGAGGCAGTACAGTTGTACATATCCAAACATTACCTCAACCAAATTTTTCTATTGAATACAATTAAGCCTTGCGAAGTTTGTCCAGCATAAAACCAAAGCTGATGTGGAAGCTCCACTCTTTTTCTTAGATGAAGCACCGTCCTTCTCCATGAGGAAAAGGATAAGAGGATGAGGCTGCCTCACCTCCTTTCCTCCTCTCCCATAGAGAGAAGGCAGTACATCTGTACAAATCTAAACATCATCTCTACCAAATTTTTCCGTTGAATACAATTAAGCCTTGCCAAAGTTTATTGAACATAGATACCAAAGCTGATGTGGAAGCTCCAATGCTTTTTCTTAGATGAAGCGCCGTCCTTCTCCATGAGGAGAAGGATAAGAGGATGAGGATCCTAAACCACCTCCGTCGTCTCCTTTATCCTCCCCATCACAAACACACTCTGCACATGCCCCATATTCTCAATAGCACTTAATTTATTCACATGAAAATCATAATAGGCATTCATGTCCTCGCAAACAACCTTAAGCATAAAATCAAATTCCCCTGATATGCTGTAACATTCTATCACCTCATTCAGTGCATGAATAAGTTTTATAAATTTTGTTCCCGCACTTTTGCTGTGCTCTTTTAAGGAGACATAACATATCACCATCAAACCCTTCTTCACTTTAGTATGGTCCACCAATGTTGCGTACTGCTTTATCACACCACTTGCTTCCATTCTTTTTATTCGTTCATGAACAGGCGTTGTGCTCAAATGCATCTTATCGCTAATTTCTTTCACTGTTATCCTTGCATTTTTTTGCAACAGGTGAAGTATCGCAAGGTCCTTGCTGTCAAGTGCAGATTCAGGCATAGTTGAATCTTCTTTTTTAATTGCTTTAGTCATAGTAAACTGGTTATTTGTCCTGTAAATTACATTTTAAAGTGATTATCTCCCAAACTTTACAACTTATAAAGAATATTGTTCTAACAATATTACTTTTACACCATTAAACCAAAAGAAATATTAAATATTAAATACTACTTATTAAATAACAAATCATGTCAACAACAACAAAAAATCAAATCGACTTTTCCCTTAAGTACAAAGTCGCAGACATCAGCCTTGCTGAATGGGGCCGTAAAGAAATAAGATTAGCCGAAGCAGAAATGCCCGGACTAATGGCTCTTAGAGAAGAGTACGGACAATCAAAACCATTAACAGGTGCACGCATTGCAGGTTGTCTTCACATGACAATACAAACTGCAGTTTTAATTGAAACATTAATTGCACTGGGAGCAGAAGTTACCTGGAGCTCATGTAATATTTTCTCAACGCAAGATCATGCTGCTGCTGCTATCGCTGCTGCAGGTATTCCTGTTTTTGCATGGAAAGGCGAAACACTTGAAGAAGCTGACTGGTGCATTGAGCAAACATTATTTTTTGGCAGCCCCGACCGTCCTTTGAATATGATATTGGATGATGGTGGTGATCTTACCAACATCGTGTTTGATAAATATCCTGAGCTGATACAACACATCCGTGGTTTGAGCGAAGAAACTACAACAGGCGTTCACCGTTTGTATGAGCGTATGGAAAAAGGCACCTTGCCTATGCCCGCTTTTAATGTTAACGACTCCGTTACAAAAAGCAAGTTCGATAATAAGTATGGTTGTAAAGAAAGCCTGGTAGATGCTATCCGCCGTGCCACGGATGTTATGATGGCAGGTAAAGTTGCTGTTGTGGGTAGTTATGGGGATGTAGGTAAAGGTTCTGCCGCTTCATTAAAAGGTGCAGGCTGCAGGGTTATCGTTACCGAGATAGATCCTATCTGCGCATTGCAGGCTGCTATGGATGGTTTTGAAGTTAAGAAAATGGTTGACGCCGTTAAAGAAGCTGACATTGTTGTTACCGCTTCCGGTTGCCGCGACCTTATCACAGAAAAACATTTCCGTGCCATGAAGGATAAAGCCATCGTTTGTAACATCGGTCACTTTGATATTG
>JAYVEA010000128.1:0-4673 GCA_043749085.1 Chitinophagales bacterium | reverse complement strand
AAATCACGGCGCAAATGCTGATGCCATTGCAAAATATAAAGTAGAGCCATATGTAATGGCTGCTGATATCTATGCAGAGCCTTTGCACCTGGGCCGTGGCGGATGGACCTGGTATACTGGTTCTGCGGGGTGGATGTACCAGCTTATTATAGAATCTTTTTTAGGATTAAAACGCAAAGGAGATATTTTACAGTTTGAACCCTGTATCCCTTCGGCATGGGAATCCTTCAAAATAAAATATCAATTTATTGATACGATTTATCATATAACCGTGTTACAGGATAAAAACCAAACAGCGCAGGAAGTATTTGTTGATGAAGAAGCACAATCAAATAAAGTTATTCCGTTAATCAATGATGGCAAAGAGCATTTTGTAAAAGTGATATTGAATAATATAAATTGATCTTTTAAAAAATTTTAAAAAATATATAATCACAGGTAATGCTTACTAACTATATGTATTTTCAGGGCGCTGCAGGATATGGGATGATTTCCAATAATGTCAAGGGATGAAATGATAATATGAAAATTAAATAAACCCAAGCAACCAAATCCTTTAGGTGCCCTGTGCTTTCAATTTTGTTATATACATAACTTAATTTGTATCTTGAGAGCTTTATTTTTAAGTATAAATGCCAGAACCAATTATCCATATAATCGATGATGACAGCGAAGCAGACACCTGCCGAGCCTGAGATTACCGTAAAATTTTATTCTGAAGGCAATGATGAAGTCCTTGAAGTAATTGATAACGGAACTGGAATTAACCAATATATCATTGATAATTACTATTCAAAAATTGGTTCCTCATTCTATAAATCTATAGACTTCTATAATTTAAAATCAGAATCAAATGCTGAGTTCACACCAACTTCCAGATTTGGAATTGGTATTTTATCTTGTTTTATGGTTGCCGATACCTTGATAGTTGATACCAGAATGAAATTTGGTCCCCATGATTCAAGCCCGTCACTTAATATTACAGTCGAAGGTCAGGAAAGTATCTTTTGGATTAAGCCAGGTCATCGGGATGCTCCTGGAACAACAACAAAATTAATTCTTAGGAAAGTTAATCCTTGGGATAAAATGAGCAAGGATGAATTTATTAAGTCTGTGGAAAATGTATTACCAAATCCGCCTTTTAAAATCAATATTGAAACTACAAAACAAAAAAGAGTAAGAGATGAAAATAGTTTTAAAGAAGTAACTGCAATTGCATTGAAGGACTATTCTTGGAAAGAAAATGAAAATATCAGAACATTTGAAATACCAATTGACAAAAAAAAATAGGAATAATTAGCTCTGCTGTTGTTGCGATTTTAGAAAGCCAGGGCAAGCCAGTTGATAAAATAGATTTAAATTCAAGAGATATTGAAATAGAAGGAGTGAATTATACATTGCCAAAAAATTTAAGATTAGCAGAAAATAAAATAAAGCAAGAATCAAAGTCAATAACCATTAACGATGAAGGAGAAATAAAAAAAGATAGTTCTACACAACAATTTGCAAGTTCCAAATCTCGACTTTCTCTTCACGGAATTAAAGTTCCTACAACACTATTTCCAGATTATTGGGCACAAAAAATTAACCAAGTAAAAATTTCTTGACCATTTCCATTAATAATAGTTGCGGATATTTGTGGCACCCGGGATTTAGATCTTAATTCTTCAAGAACAGAAATAATAATGACCGAACAGTGGACAAAATTTGAGGAAGAACTTACATTTATTATTTGCTCTGTAATTACACAAAAAGCCACAGCTGAATATTGGGATCAGTTAAAAACAATATTTCTTTCCAACTCAAAAAATGAACAATTCTTAAGAGGCTTGAATAGGGTAATAATTTAATGAAGATCAGATTATTTGTGCAAAGTTGATTTCTGTATAAAATGACTTGTTGTTCTAACGATTATTTGAAAATTATTATCAGTTTATGAGAGAACTATTTACCAAAATTTATTGATCTAAATCAGGTGTATTTTTTCACAATTTAAATTAATTACTTCTTTATATTCCTCTTTTATTTTCTTTGGCAGGAAAGAAATAGCTATCCATTCAGTTGCTCCTTTTATTTTAGTAGCAAATTTTTCATAACTGTTTTTCATTGTCTTTTCTGTGATATTGAGATTTTTTGCCAGAATATCAAAATCTTTTTTCATTAATCTTCTTTTTCTGGCATTGATAGTAAGTGCCATTTCTTCTTTATCATCCGGCATTGCAATTTTAGTACATAGAAGATCATAAGCAGGAGCCAATACAATATCATTTTTTTCAGTTGTTAATAACGAAAAGTTTTTTAAATGCATATCGGCATTACCTGTTATAAAACAAAACAAAGCTGTTTCAAAAAAAGTTATTGCATCCAACCCAGGTCTCGTTGAAAATTTTGAAATATGTTTCCCTACTTTTTCCATTGAACTTCTGTATTTATCCTCAGTTAAAGTTTCCGTTAGTTGGCACATATCTTCTAATGCAAGTTTTTTACCTTTTATTCTGTCAAACCGTTTTGTGATGTACGCCAGTTCTCCAGACTTTAGCCTTATTAAACTATGTAAAGCAGTTGGTATTCCAAAGTGCTCAGCCAGGTGCATTGTTAAATCTTCATTCTCTGGTAAATGCAAAAATTCATCAGTAGCCGGCTTTAGAATATAACCACCCCAAAGCCCTGCGATAGTAAATCTTGAATGCTTGGGATCACCCGGCATCTTTTCAATTGTCAATGATAGTTTTGGCTGCACACCTGTTACTGCTATGCTTCTTATTATTATTTCTTTTGCAAGTTCCTGCATTTGCTCATTGTTATAATCTAAAACAGGGGGCACAGGCGTGCCAAAAAACTTACTGCTGCATTTGGGATGAAAATCAATAATTCCCTCAGGTAATTGCAGATAACAGTATAAACATCTTCTCTTCATTCTTCTTTTATATTTATTGCTTCAATACTTACTGCCCCTATACAATCTTTGCAGGCAATTAATAATAACCCCATTCTGTCCCTGTTATCCAGCTTCCAGTTTTTAATTGTAATATCTAATAGCCATCCTTCCGGAATAAGTCCGTCAAAAAAAGGGATCATGGTTTTGTTTAAGTAAGGTTCTTCTCGCAATGGCAGAGTAAGGCTTACAGGTACAGCATTTTTGGTTTGCAGATATTTTTCATCATACTCAAATCCATAACCATTATCATCCTGCCAAACTATTCCCGCCAATTCATTTTTATAAAATACTTTACCAGACCGTGGCATAATTATATGTTTTCTACATTTTCAATTTCATCATGTTTAATAATAGTTAACAGTTCTGGATTTTCTGTTTTTCGATATTCAACAGAATTATTATTCGATACAAATTTCCAGGCTTTGATCTCATTACCTTCTATAATTTGATCAATAATAAAACCTACGAGTACTGTTTTATTCTTTAAAAAAATGTGCACGTTTCTATTGGTATGATTCAGAAGTATTTCATATGGATCTTTTTTTCTTCCTGGTCCGGGTGAAAGTGTATATCCAAATAGTTGCAACACCTGGTTAACTTTATCCATACGCAAAGTCTCCTTCCCCCTTTCCAATTCGCGGATAAAACGTAAGCCTACCCCGGCCTTTTCTGCCAGTTCTTCTTGTGTCATTTGCAGCTTACTGCGATTATATTTTACAAAATTGGAAATAAAATTATCGTAAGTCATTGCCATTTTATACCCTTTAGGGTATAAATTTAATAAAAAATTCTAAATTGCACCCGTTCGGGTATAAAATTCTTTAAAAATATGGCAATTGTACCCGAAGGGGTATAGAAAAGATACAAGCCTAAAAGGATTAATTTTACAATCAGGTTGAAATCATGATTTCAGATTTTTACAATAAATAGCTGATATTAAGGCTCAAATGCTTACTGGGATTGGATTAGATATAATGTATTCGGCATGAAATAAACCCAACAATCAGGGTTTAATTAAGCCCACTTTCAACTTAAATAAAAGAAAACAAAATGGATTATTTTTAGATTTATAATGTCTTATATCCCAATATCCCTTCTGATAAGCAGATAACATTCATTTTAAGGTTATAAAATTATGTTTTACTATATGTATAAAACATAGTTGCAATTCTGTAAAAATGTTAATTAATAGTGACTTATGTAAGTTTGGTGGAGTCTTTTTAAGATTAGGTAAGACTCCATGAATGACTCCACATAAATATTGGTAAAGTGAGGTAAAATAAGGTAAGACTAAAAATAAAAAGTCCCGTAAACGCTGGGTTTCACGGGAGTTCTTAATTTGTTTAATCCAATTTTACTTGAAAAAGTGGAGCTGCAGGGAGTCGAACCCTGGTCCAAACACATTCGTCATAAGCTTTCTACATGTTTATTTTTGCATTAATTGTAGGGAAACAGCAGGAGCAAAACTAACCGACCATTTCCTTAGCTGGATGTTCTTAAGCAACCGGCACAGCCTTCGGTTACAGCAGCCTGTTTTTTGTTTGAGTCGGCGGAGCAGCATGGCAACAGGCAAGCCTGCCACACGGCCCTAATGGTTGCTAATTAATAATTAGGCAGCCATGGCATACTGAGTATTGCCATTTAAAGTTTTCGTATTAAGATTTAAGTGCTGACTACGCAACGCACTACATGCTTACACTTACAAAGAACTATGCTGTCAAAACCGGTCAGCCCC
>JAYVEA010000127.1:0-14406 GCA_043749085.1 Chitinophagales bacterium | reverse complement strand
GTTGTTAGTGTGAATTGCAATTTCGCTAATATTAACGTTACTCACAACTGACTACTGTCAACTCACTGCATTACTTTTTCTTCCTGGGTCAATTTTGTCTTATTGTTTTTCTGTAGAATTTCTTTGGCAAGATTGAGATAATTTACTGCACCCTTGCTGTCTGCATCATATAATATAGCAGGCTTACCAAAACTTGGTGCCTCACTCAACCTTGTATTCCTATGAATAATGCTTGAGAAAACAAGGTCTTCAAAATGTTTTCTTACCTCGTTCACTACCTGGTTACATAAACGCAAACGGCCATCATACATCGTCATCAGCAAGCCTTCTATTTGTAATTCCGGGTTTAACCTGTTCTGAACAATTTTAATTGTGTTTAATAATTTCCCCAATCCTTCCAACGCAAAAAATTCTGCCTGAACAGGCACTATCACGCTATCTGCGGCAGTTAAAGCATTTACGGTTATCAATCCTAACGAAGGAGAGCAATCAATTATAATAAATTCATAATCGTCTCTCAACGGGTTTAAAATATCTTTTAAAACGCTTTCACGGTTTGGATAATTTATCATTTCAATTTCTGCTCCCACCAGGTCAATGTGAGAAGGAATTACATCCAGGTAAGGAATATCTGATTTTAAAATTACATCCTTAGCCGGAGTAGAGTTTACCATGCAATCGTAAAGCCCATGTGGTATGTTATGCAGGTCAAAACCCAGGCCTGTTGTGCTGTTCGCCTGGGGGTCGGCATCCACCAGTAATGTTCTAAACTCCAGTACACCAAGGCTTGCTGCAAGATTTATTGCTGTGGTTGTTTTACCTACTCCCCCTTTTTGATTAGCTATTCCTATTATTTTCGCCATTTTATTGTTTGCTCTTTTCTAACAGAAAATTTTAGTTTTGTTTACCGGCATTTAGTTCTTTCGTCATCATCGTTGTGTCACTCACTTGTACCACATACGAATATGCATCTGTTTTTCTGACAGCATGGCAAATTTACTTATTCGGTATAATATTAGGGTGATATTAATCCCCTAACTTCTAACATAGTTCAGTTTATAAAAATATCATGTATACAATCATATCAGCAACCAACAGGATAGGCAGCCACACCGAAAAAATTGCGAAGCAGTATCAAAAAATTTTAAAAGAAAAGGGAATAGATACCCCAATATTTTCTTTAAAGAATTTAAATGTGTTAGAAAGAAATCCTGATTTTTCTAAAGCTGAAATTGAGTTTTTAATTCCTGCTCAAAAATTTATTTTTATAATACCTGAATACAATGGTTCATTTCCCGGAGTTTTAAAAGCAATGATCGATATAAGTAACATAAGAAAAGCATGGTGTGATAAAAAAGCTTTATTAACAGGCGTATCTACAGGAAGGGCAGGTAATCTGCGGGGTATGGATCAAGTAACAGGGATTTTAAATTATATGAAAATGATTGTGCATCCTAACAAGCTCCCTATTTCAGTTATTGATAAAGTAATGACGGAAGATGGAACAATAACTGATCAAATTACTTTGCTGGCAATTGATCAGCAGGTTGATGAATTCATAAATTTTTAATTCGATATGCGTAGTCCAACATTTGTTGCCATAATTCTTGCCATTATGATTTTGCTCGACACGTATGTGTACCAGGCAATTAAAGTAGTAAGCAGTTCGGAATCTCCTAAAACAAAAACAATTATTTATTCTGTTTATTGGGGAATTTCAATTCTTGCTATAATCGGATTTTTAATTTTTGTTTTAACAGGCCCTGAATTTCTTCCCAAAAAATTAAGAACCTATTTATTTGCAACAGTTGTTGGTTTATTCTTTGGGAAATTAATTTCTGTTATTTTCTTTTTAGTGGATGATGTAAGAAGATTAATTCAATGGGGGGCAGGAAAATTATTTTTCCGTAATACAGAAGGGGAGCAGCTTACAGAAGATGGTATAAGCCGCTCAGCTTTTTTAAGCTGGTTGGGTTTGGCAGCCGGCGGCACTTTATTTGGCACTTTAATTTATGGCTTTAGTAATAAATATAATTATGAGGTAAGAAGAATGAAACTGGCATTTGACAATTTGCCTGCATCGTTTAAAGGTTTAAAGATTGTTCATATCAGCGACATACATTCAGGAAGCTTTACAAATAAAACTGCAGTGGCAAGAGGGGTAAAAAAAATACTCAATGAAAATGCGGATCTTATTTTATTCAGTGGTGATGTGGTGAATGACAGGGCAACAGAAATGGAAGAATACATGGATGTGTTCAGCCAGCTAAAAGCTCCGTTAGGTGTGTATTCCACTTTTGGCAATCATGATTATGGCGATTATGTAAGCTGGCCCTTTAATGGTATAAGCAAACAGCAAAATTTAATAAACCTTGCAAAGGTTCATGCAGATCTTGGCTGGCGATTACTGATGAATGAGCATGTTGTTCTTGAAAAAAATGGTGAACAGATCGCTTTACTTGGTATTGAGAACTGGAGTAATAAAGCAAGGTTTCCAAAACATGGAAGAATGGATCTTGCATATCCCGGTGCGGAAAAATATCCATTTAAAATTTTAATGAGCCACGATCCCAGCCATTGGGAAGCACAGGTAATTCCACAATACGCTGATATTGATCTTACCCTTAGCGGTCATACGCATGGAATGCAGTTTGGTGTTGAGATACCGGGTTTTCACTGGAGCCCGGTTCAATATGTTTATAAAGAATGGGCAGGCTTATATGAAGAAGGTAAACAAAAATTGTATGTGAACCGTGGCTATGGTTTTATTGGTTACCCCGGAAGGGTTGGCATATTGCCAGAGATAACTGTTATCGAGTTAATGTAAAATTTAGAAAGACAAAATACTTAAGCAGCAATCCTTTGCAAAATTGCTTTACATGGAATTGAAGAAGTTATTTTTACATCATGTTTTTTATAAAGAGGGATTGATAAAAAGTCTCCTGCTTTAAGGGTGTGAACTTCATCCGCTATAGTAATATTACATGTTCCCTCCAATATTAAAAACTTCTCAAATTCATGCTGATGCACTTCTTCAGGAGCCATATATTTTATCCAGATGATGGCAGTTGTAACCTCCGGCGTGTAGCCAATAATTGTGGCATGAAAATCTTTAAAATTTTCGGGTAGCTTAATATCTTTTCTGTTAATCCATTGATCGTAATCTGAGATTTTAGAGTTTTCATTTAATACAGGAGGAAAAGATGGCGACTCACCATTTTTCAATCTTTCTGTATAATCTATCATAGCCATTAAAAATGGCTTTATAGTTGGGTCAAGATCAACAGCATTTTGTTTTGCATACTCTTCAATAGCTGCACTGATATTATTAATTTCTTCCCGAACCTCAATGTGAGACAAAGCTATTTTTGCTATTTCTTCATTTTCTTTTTTATTGGTAACACCAAAAACATAAAGCTCCAGAATTCCGGATTCGATATATTCTTTAATGTTTTCCATAATTCTTAAATATATTATTTTTTATAGAACAGTTAAGTGATTTTATTTAATAAAGATTATCTGATATTATGTAACGAAACTAAAAGTAAATATTATAAAGATGATTTTGTAATAAAAATTAATACCTCTTCTCTCTCATTGGGATTCTTTTTCTTCCACTGCCTTCATCATTGGGTCTTTTAAATCCACCATCAGCTTCATTCATGCGGATAAGGCGACCATTGTGTTTTTTGCCATCCATTGCTTTTATCATTTTGCCTGCAGCGCTTTTATCTATTTCTACCCATGCATTCATCTCACGAAGATCTATTTTGCCCAACATATCTTTTTTTAGATTGCTCTCATCTAAAATAAATTGTAAAAAACTTGCTTTATAAAATCCGTCCTTGGTGCCAAGGTTTATAAATAATCTTGCATAGCCGCTATCCCGGTTAAATGAACTTCTTTCTCTTCTGCCTCCCATGTCGCGGTTATTATTATCCGGCCTTCTGTCCCTGAAGTCACCTCTTGCATTCAGATCTTCGGCATTTTGATAATATTTTAAAAAGTGATTAAATTCTAATGCGGAAACTCTTTTTAAAACTTCTTCTTTACTAATATCTTCAAATTTTTTCAAAAGGTCCGGCATGTAGGTTTCATAATCGCCATGAGAAATATCTGCCTGCATTAATTTATCCATGAAATGAAAAAACTGTTTACGGCAAACATCTTTGCCGGTAGGGATGTCCAGCTTATGAAACTGTGCATTGGTCATTCTTTCCAGCTGCTTTATTTTATAAGATTCCCTGCTGTGGCAAATGGAAATACATATCCCGCTTTTACCTGCACGTGCTGTACGTCCGCTGCGGTGAGTGTACACTTCCATATCATCAGGCAATTCATAATTGATAACATGCGTTATTCCTTCCACATCAATTCCTCTTGCAGCAACATCCGTTGCAATTAATAACTGTATACTTTTCTGGCGAAAGCGACCCATTACTTTATCACGTTGCTGTTGGGTAAGATCACCATGCAATGCTTCGATGTCGTATCCTTCTTTATTTAATCTTTCCGTAATTTCCTGTGCATCTGCTTTTGTTCTTGTAAAAATAATTCCGTACATGCCGGGATTAAAATCCACCAAACGCTTTAAAGTCTCATATCGTGATTGTGCAGGTGTAATAAAATACTGGTGATCGATATTTACATTGGCGGTATTTTTTTTGCCCACAGTAACTTCCTGCGGATTGCGCATAAAATTCTTAGAGATTGCTTTCACTTCCGGCGGCATGGTAGCACTGAACATCCATGTGCTTTCACGCTTTACCGTATTCTTTAAAACAAAATCAATATCATCTCTAAAGCCCATGTTCAGCATCTCATCAGCCTCATCCAACACAACATATTTTACTTTCTCAAGATCGATTGCTTTTCTTTCAATCATATCAATTAACCTGCCCGGGGTTGCTACAACAATATGAACTCCTTTTTTTAAGGCACGTATCTGCATCACGATTGAAGCGCCGCCATAAACAGGTTCTGCAATTGCACTTTTTAAATACTTTTTATAGTCCTGCAGGTCATTGCATATCTGTAAACACAATTCTCTTGTGGGGCAGATAATTAAAGCCTGCGGATATTTCTGTGTAACGTCAATTAATTGTAATAAAGGCATGCCAAATGCAGCTGTTTTTCCTGTGCCTGTTTGTGCCAGGCCTACAAAGTCAGTAGTACCTGATATTAATATAGGGATTGCCTTTTGTTGTATAGGGGTTGGGGTCTCAAATCCCAGGTCTGCAATTGCCTTTACCAACTCTTCTTTTAAACCTAATTCTTCAAATGAATTCATGTAAACTTTTAATTTTTATCAGCCGCAAAGGTAAGCTTTTGCGGTGAAGAGGTTAGGCTATACTCCAAATAATGAGACTATAAAAGTTTGCGTTAACAAAACATTACAGGTATTATTTTGGTATTTGGCATATATATTGAAAATTTTACATCATAATTAAATTTCATTTTATGAAAACAAAATTTATTTCATTAGTATGCATGCTGTTTATTTGTGCCTTTTCTTTTTCGCAAGGACTAACTTTTGGGATTAAAGGCGGCGCAACGCTTAATAAACTCACAGGTAAATCTTTTAAAGAAGAATTTTCTTTTGGGTATCATGCAGGAGTATTTGCAACCTTAGGTATGGGTGGTAAATTAAGCCTTCAGCCTGAGGTCTTATTAAACCAGGTTAATACTGATACCGCTACCAGCTTTAGTTCTGTTTATCATTTTAGAAATAATATTCAGCTAAAGTATTTAACCATTCCCATCCTGCTTAATTATAATTTAAGTAATCTTTTTGCATTACAGGTAGGCCCGCAATTTGGTATTTTACTTGATAAAAATAAAAATGCGCTGCAGAATGGCCAGGAAGCTTTCAAAAACGGGGACCTTTCAATGCTCGGTGGTATTCAGTTAAAGCTTTTAAAATTCCGGGTTTATGGGCGTTATGCAATTGGCTTAAGTGATATTAGTAATATAGGTAACAGTGATAAATGGAAAAGTCAAAGTATTCAGCTTGGTGTAGGTATTGCTTTATAATTAAGAACGAAGTATGTCAATTGTTCCTTCAGTATTTAATTTGATTATTGAAGAAGGTTGAGAAGACATAAGATCATTTTGGCGGTGTTGAACCATATAATCAACACCGTTTTTTATTTCCGTACTTATATCATTGAAGCATGTGGGAAATGGCTCTCCGCTTATGTTTGCCGATGTTGATACAATTGGTTTTTTATATTGAATGAGAAGTTGTTTGCAAAAATTATCTTTAATAATTCTTATCGCTATAGTTCCATCGCTGCTGATTAAATTTTGTGCAATATTTTTTGCCCGCTCATAAATTACCGTTGTTGGTTTTTCTGTGGCAGATAAATAATCCAATAATTTTTTATCAGGATTATTGACATACTTGAAAATGTCTTTTTCATAAGCAACTAATATTATCATTGATTTTTTATCAGGACGTTTTTTTAAAGCAAATATTTTTTCAACGGCTTTTTCATTTGTTGCATCACATCCGATCCCCCAGATGGTATCAGTAGGATAGAGAATAATTCCTCCACTTTTTAAAACTTTAATGCACCTTTTAATATCGTTATCAAAATTTTTCATCATTTAGAAAAGAATTTCGAAGTCCTCTCCTGAAGGAGAGGACTTAGGTGAGGTTTTTATAAACATTCATTACTGCTTCCGCACTTTTTTGTTGCGTAAAGTTTTGTGCATGAAGAATTCCTTGGAGTTTCATTATTTCTCTTAACTCTTCATCATAAAATATTTTTTTCATAGCGATGGCAATTTCTTCAGGTTTAAATGGATCAACATAATAGGCGGCATATCCACCGGCCTCAGGTAAAGATGAAATATTTGATGTGATAACAGGAAGCTTGCTGAATAAGGCTTCCAGCACAGGAATGCCAAAGCCTTCAAACGTTGAAGGATATATCATTGCAATGGCAGATTGATAAATGGCAGGGAAATCTTTTGCAGTTGTAAATGCTGCATAGTTCACTGCTTTATGCTCTGATAAAAATATTACTTGTCTCTCCAGGCCGTTTTTTAAAACATAATCTTTCACCTGCTGTTTATATTTTCTTCCCTCACCTATTACAACCAAAGGGATGTTCAATTCATCTTTTAAGAGAGCTAAAGCTTTGCAGATCGTTAGCAAATTCTTTCTTTCGATAATAGAACCAACATATAAAAAATATTTCTCAGGAAGATCATATAATTTTTTTACCCTTTGCTTTTCTTCTTCAGTCATGGTTATTGAAAAAATGGGATTACAGCTTTGATAGCAGACAATAATTTTTTCTGCAGGCGTTTTATAAAAATCGATGATATCTTCTTTTGTTTGATTGCTGATTGCAATTATTTTATCTGCATGCCCGCATGAATAACGAAATTTTTTGTTGTAAATGTTTACATCGATTTGATTGTATTGTAGCGGATATCGCTCATGAATAAGATCATGAATGGTTACTACTGATTTTATTTTTGTCTTTTTAATTCCTATCGGTATCTCGTGGCTCAATCCATGGTACAGATCAATATTATTTTTTTTCAAATCTTTTTTTACCCAGCTGCTACGCCATGCGGACGAAAATAGAGAAGATGGAAAATTGGGTAATACTTCGTGAATATTTTTTAATTCCGGAAGATGAAATTTTAAAGCTGTCTTTGGATTGAATAAATAATATTCATGCCCCGGATAAAATTGAGCTAATGAGCTAATTAGTGTTCGGCTGTAATGTCCCAGCCCTGTGCCATTGTGATAAGCCCGCTTTGCATCAAAACCAATATTCATGATCTGTGCAAATTAGTTGAAAAGTATCGCAAAGAAAACAAAGAATCGCATAAGCCGCAAAGCTCTTTGTTCATTTTGCGGGAACCTTAGTGTACATAGCAGTACTTAAAAAATGTGGTAGTATGTTTGCAAAAAATATATTGCAATGGATTTGAAAAAAATGATTGAAGAAGCATGGGGCAACCGTGAGCTTTTAAAGCAACTGGAATATTCTGATGCTGTAAACAATGTTATTGATGAAGTTGATACGGGAAGATTGCGTGTTGCAAACCCGCTGATTGATGGGTGGCATGTGAACGAATGGGTGAAGCAGGCGATACTTATGTACTTTGGTATTCAGCAAATGGAAACTTTTACGCTGCCGCCCTTTGAGTTTTATGATAAAATGAAATTAAAAAAAGATTATGCAACGCTGGGTGTAAGAGCAGTGCCTCATGCAGTTGCAAGATATGGTGCTTACCTGGCAAGAAATGTTGTGCTTATGCCAAGTTATGTAAACATAGGTGCTTATGTGGATGAAGGAACAATGGTGGATACTTGGGCAACTGTGGGCAGTTGTGCGCAAATAGGTAAACACGTACACCTGAGTGGCGGTGTTGGTATTGGGGGCGTGCTGGAGCCCTTGCAGGCAAGTCCTGTAATTATTGAAGATGGTTGTTTTATCGGCAGCCGTTGCATAGTTGTAGAAGGAGTAAGGGTTGAAAAAGAAGCAGTGCTGGGAGCTAACGTTGTATTAACCCAATCAACAAAAATTATTGATGTAAGCGGTAATGAGCCTCTCGAAATGAAAGGTGTAGTGCCTTCAAGAAGTGTGGTGATACCGGGAACTTATATAAAAAAATTTCCTGCAGGAGAATACGGTGTGGGCTGTGCTTTAATAATCGGTAAGAGAAAAGAAAGCACTGATAAAAAAACAAGTCTTAATGATGCATTGAGGGATTTTAATGTTAGTGTGTAAACTCTGTTCTATTCTTCTCAAAAAATTTATTATTAAATAAACTTGTATAATATCTTGAAATTTAAAAAAAATGTTATACGTTTGTAAAGTAACATTTCTAAAACATCTTTCTTCATTCCAATTCCTTATGAAGTTTTTCTATTAAATAACTTCATATTTCTTATCTAATTTATTTAATAGCTGCTTATTTATTCTGCTAATATCTGCATATCTGTACCTGTTATGTGTGCAGCAAATGGTTTTATAAAAAACAATATTATTTTAAATAATAATAAAATTCTTAATATATGAAAGCATTCATTTATACCATTGCTATTCTTTTTCTTTTCCTGCAGGGTAAAGGTCAAATACTTTCTCAAACTGCATCAGCAAATTTTGTTGGTGCTAATAATAAATCTCTTTGGACCAATTTAAATCCAGAAAGCCTGCGTTATGATGATGGTAACATTGCATCTACCCAAAAGCTGATTGGAACTCAAGAAACAAATTTTATTAGCCTGAATGATTTTCAATTTAATATTCCTTTAACTGCAACCATTCAAAATTTAAAAATAGAGATTCGAAAATATAAATCAGGAGGTATAATAAGAGACACCTATGTTTCATTTTTCAGGGATGGCCGTAATTATGGTCTCAGGCTGGAAAAGCCTGATGCATGGCCTGACGCTGAAACCAGTTTTATTTATAGTGAACCAGCCAGTGGAAATTATTATAAAGAAAGTACTGCTCCTAATGCACCTTATCTCTGGACACCTGCCGATATTAATAGTTACAACTTTTCAGTGGCAATAGATGCCCGAAGAGATGGAGGTGATAAACCTAGTTATGTTTTTCTTGAAATGATAAAAGTAACAGTTGAATATACAATACCTACAGTAAGAGCCAGTTTAGATAATAAAAATCAAACGCTTACAATTAAAGGTAAAAGATCAATAGAAATACGGGCACTGCCGAATCAAGTAGTGGTAACTACACCTACTGCGGGCAAATATTCCTTGCTAATTACGGACATACGTGGACTACCATTGGAGCAAAAAATATTTTATGCAAATGAAAATTCTCCAACAATTGTTCCATTAAAAAATAAATTAAATGGTGTTTATTTAATTACGTGTACGGGAAATGGTACTACAAAAACAATAAAATCTTTTTTACAATAAAGATCTGATAGGTATAGTCGAATTTTAAAAATTAAATAGTAAAAATAATATCATTTATACCAATAATTAAATAACAATAAAATTATTAAAACATGAAAGCATTTATTTATACCCTTGCTATCCTTTTTGTTTTCCTGCAGGGTAAAAGTCAAACAGCAAGTCAGACACATACAGCACTACGTGATAGTGCACAGTACCCAACTCTTTGGACCAATTTAAATCCGGCAAGCCTGAGCACTGATGATAACCAGTATGCATCTATAAAAAATTCTACTGGTAGAGTATTTCTTTCTGATTTTGGTTTTACAATCCCCCTAACTGCAACCATTAATAGTATAACATTAATAATGCGAAAATTTGCCACCGGAAATATTGTAACAGACTATTATGTTTCTTTGCTGAGTAATTGTTGCAGTAAAGGTCCAAATCTTACCAAATCCACTGCCTGGCCGCTTGCTGAAGATGCTGTAAATTACTTTGAAAGAGGTAGTGGAACTGGGTTTAATGGCGACGCTGGTGGTAATGCATATACATGGTCAGCTGCCGAAATTAATAATCCGAGATTTCGGGTAATGTTCATTGCGAAAAAAAATTTAGGCAAACCAGCCAATATTTATCTTGACCAGGTGACAGTAACTGTTAATTATACCATACCCTTAACCTTGATAACCACAGTTAATAAAACCCAAGCTCTTACAACAAATGGCAAAAAATTAATAGAAATTTGGGCACTGCCGAATAAAGTAGTGGTAACTACACCGATTACAGGAAAATATTTTTTAATCATTTCAGATCTTCTTGGCAGAAGAATGGAAGAGAAAATAATTTATACAACTAAAAATTCTCCGAACATTATTACATTGAATAATACACTAAAAGGGGGTTGTGTTATCACATGTACCGGAAATGGATTAACACAAACAATAAAATGGCATGGCAGTACATTATATTAATTGCCTTAATGCTGTTAAACACAACATCTTTCTTAATTTTTTCATAGCTACAGTAGTGGGCATTTTGTAGCAAAAATAAAAATCGGCATATTATATTTGTATGCATGCCCGGGTGGCGAAATTGGTAGACGCACTGCCTTCAGGTGGCAGCGTTCGCAAGGATGTGCTGGTTCGAATCCGGTCCCGGGCACAAATATTTATTAAATAAACCTTTGTATAACGTAAATTAAGCAGTAGTTTACAAGTCAGAGTATCTGATCCGTCTTTATTTGGAAGGTCAGTTCTCATTATTGATGAACTTAAAACCAAAACTAACTAACCCACTTATCGCAGCAAGTATAGCCCTGTTGGCCGGTGTAATAAACTATTTTTTATTCAGACCTCATATCCTTTTTTTCGATTGGCTACAAATTGAACCGGCTACTCCCATTGTAATCAACAGCAATTTTGTATTGTATTTTTTGCGGGGATATTTTTCTGATATAACGTGGTGTGTTTCTTTATGTTTGATTATCGTAGCATTGGATAGACAAATTTGCCTGTCCAAATACGATAAAGCTTTCCTGTTATTAGTGCCATTTATTAGTGAAATTGCTCAATACTTTTCTTTATTTCCAGGAACTTTTGATTGGGTAGATATGCTTCTTTATACTGTTATTATTTTACTTCTTAATATTATTTTTTCATTTTCAATTATCCCTCTTAATATGCAAAAAATAAAATCACATTTTTTTACTTTAGGTGTTTCAGTTTTATTTTTATTTATGGCCTTTGCCTGTTCCACTACCAAGCCGGTAGTTGATACCAGATGGTCTGGTCAAAAAAGCAAGCAAAACATAGTTGGAGAAAAAGAAAACATAGTTGGAGAAAAAGATGATGCAGACGAAGCATCTATTAAAGCTGATCAGGCAAATGTTGATTTTTCTGTAGAAGTAAATAAGAAGTATGATTTATTGCAGGCATGGAAATTAACAACTCAAATCGTAACGGATTATTTTGATGATATTGAAGTTAGTGACAGAGAAACATCTTATTTGAGAACTGCCTGGAGTGCTCGATCGTTTCAACAAAAAACCATAAGAAGCAGATTAATTATCAAATTGGGAAATTCAGATCCATTAACATTTAAGATTAAGTTAGTCAGCGAATACTCAAAAATTCCGGGAACAAGTGTTAAATCTGATGAGCAATTTGTTGAATGGGATAGAATACTAAGACGATATCAAAATATTATTGGAGATTTTTCTGCCAGGTTGGGCAATAAATAATTAATATTTAGTAAAATGAATAACTGTGGAATCCAGTAACCACATAAAAAAACGGGGCGATACCGAAAAGCCATATGAGTAGGACCAAAACTAAATAAAATGAAAAAAGCTTTCTCTCTCTTATCCGGTTTATTGTTATTTTATGTTTCTAATTCACAACATGTAGTAATTAGCGCATCAGAACCTGATGCTAAAATTATTGTTGATGGTCAAAACCTTGGTACCGGAACGTTGAAAATTAAAGTACCAAAAGAAACATGTGTAAATGTAAAAATTCAAAAAGTTGGATTTTTAAAGTATGAACAAATTTATTGCAATAAAAAAGGTGGTACTAATCCGCCCTCTAAACAGTACTTTGAAATGAAAAAAGATGATGCGGAAGAAGCATCAATAAAAACAGATCAGGCAAACGTAGATTTTGCCGTAGAAGTGAATAAAAAATATGCGATTTTGGATGCCTGGAAATTAACTACTCAGATTGTTACCGACTATTTTGATGCAATTGAAGTAAGCGATAAGGAAACCTCTTATTTACGTACAGCATGGAGCATTCAGTCATTTCAACAAAATACCATCAGAACCAGATTAATAATAAAGTTGGGTAATTCAAATCCTTTAACCTTTAAAACAAAGTTGGTAAGTGAATCTTCCGGCTTATCAGGAACAAGTGTAAAAGCAGATGAGCAATTTAGGGACTGGGATAGGGTATTAAGGAAATATCAAAATATTATTAGCGACTTTTCTACACGTCTGGGAAATAAATAATACTTATTTATATAAATTTTAGGCTGCCGTAGAATTTGGGAATACATAAAACGGAATTACAAGTTATAATTATATTTACCTGTTGAATTATAGTTATGACGAGAGAAGAAAAATTTATGATGGAAGCCATTATCCTTTCTCAAAATGGTGTGCGGAATAATGAAGGCGGTCCCTTCGGATGTATAATTGTAAAGGATGATATTATTGTTGGCAGAGGAAATAATAAGGTTACTTCCTCTAATGATCCAACATCACATGCGGAAGTAGTTGCCATAAGAGATGCCTGCAAAAATCTTAATACTTTTCAACTGGATGGCTGCGAAGTCTATACTTCGTGCGAGCCTTGCCCCATGTGCCTTGGCGCTATTTATTGGGCACGGCCTAAGGTTGTTTACTTTGCCAATAAACGTGAAGATGCTGCCAACATTGGCTTTGACGATTCCATGATATATGAGGAACTGGGCATTGACCTTGATAAAAGAAAAATTCCCATCATTAATTTAGGAAGAGAAGATGCAATGAAAGTTTTTGAGGAGTGGCAGAATAAAGAGGATAAAATAAAATATTAGGAGCTGGTATTCAGTTCTATCCCATTGGCTCGTAGCGAAAGAATAAATGCAGCTTTAAAAAAGTTTACGAAATTTATGTGTTCTAATCAATTAAAAAACCTTAATAATGATTTCAAAATTCATAGACATTTCAGGGGATCAAATAATGGAAGTTGAAAAAGTGGCAGACGGTATATCATTTTATATAACCCAAAACGGTGAAGAATCAATTGGACAATCAATTACAATTTCATCAAAGGAAATACAAAATTTAATAAAGTTTTTAAATGAAGCGCAACTTAAATTTATACAACTTCATCAGTAAATGGAAAACGAAAAGCCGACTATTTAGAAATGTCATCAAAATCTATAATTTTAATCATTTTGGATTTGCTTATAGCCATTGGTTTAGTGGCGTGGATTTTAAAGAGCTTTAAGAATTTCAAGCATGCCATTTATTATCTATTATTACCTAATATTGTTTCAATAATCAAAAAGGATTATGACAATGATTTTTCTTATACTCATAAATTGTTATTCATTTTAGTTATACTCTTTGTTATTGTTTTAGTAGAAGTAAATTTATTTTATTAGAATAGCATTTGCTACACTCATTCTATGCCTATCTCATATTCTTCACCTTAATAATCTCCGCAGCAATACTCACGGCGATCTCTTCAGGTGTTTGGCTTTTAATTTGAATACCAATAGGAGAATGAATTTTCTTTAATACTTCATCATTAATACCTTCCTTTCTGTAGTCGCTAAACATCTTTTCAATTTTATTTTTGCTGCCGAGTAATCCGAAATATTTGAAATCTTTATTCATCAAAGCTTTTACAGCAATATAATCTGTTCGGTATCCAAATGTCATTACCACCACGTAATTATTTTCTCCTGGTGGAATAAGTTCTTTTACTTCTGAATAATCATTTACGATCTTTTTTTCATGAACA